>DATAEK010000237.1:0-11871 GCA_036258055.1 Vicinamibacterales bacterium | reverse complement strand
CAGCACCGCCTCGACCAGCAGGCCGGCCATGCGATTCAGCGGCACATCGCTGCGTTGTTCGATGAACAGGGTGAACGCGGGCTGATCCTGCGCGTCGAACAGCGTGGTCGATTGCGCGCCGGTGCTGAGGGCGAAAGCGGCCGCGGTTCGATCCGCATCCGCCGCCGCGGCCCAGCATAGATAGCCACTGGTCACGGTCGCCATGAGGAGCGCGATCGCCAGCGCGAGGTAGATGTTCTTACGGCGCCAGCGCTGGGGAGGCGACAGACGCGACTCGATTACATTCATGGATCGACGGGTCACGAGCGCACTCATCAGCAACGGCTGTGCCGATCACAAATACGCAATCGGCCGCGTCTCGATCGGGTAAGCTGGGAGGTCATGCCGCTCTCGAAATTTCATCCCATCGTCGCCCGCTGGTTCACCGAGACGCTGGGGACGCCGACGCGGGCGCAGCAGCTCGCCTGGGAGGCGATCCGCGCGCGCCGGCATACGCTGGTGGCCGCGCCCACCGGATCCGGCAAAACGCTGGCGGCGTTCCTCACCGCGCTCGACGATCTGTTCCAGGAAGGCCTGCGCGCGCCGCTGCCGGATGAAGTCCGCGTCGTGTATGTCTCGCCGCTGAAGGCGCTGAGCGCCGACATCCACAAGAACCTGGCGGAGCCGCGCCGCGGCATCCGGAAGGCGGGCGAGGCTCTCGGCGTGGACATTCCGAGAATCACGACCGCCGTGCGCACCGGTGACACGACAGCCGCGGAGCGGGCGGCGATGATCCGCACGCCGCCGCACATCCTGGTGACGACACCTGAGTCGTTGTACCTCCTGCTGACGGCCGAGCGGAGCCGCGACATGCTGAGGACCGTCAGGACGGTCATCGTCGACGAGATCCATGCGGTCATCGGCACTCGCCGGGGCGCACACCTGGCCCTCTCGCTCGAGCGCCTGCAGAAGATTGCCGAAGCGCCGCTTCTCAGGCTGGGGCTGTCCGCCACCCAGAAGCCCATCGAGGAAGTCGCGCGGTACCTCGCCGGCGGCCCCGCGCCCGTGACGATCGTGGACGAAGGGCACCGGCGCACGATTGATCTCGCGCTCGAGATCCCCAAGTCGCCGCTCGACGCGGTGATGTCGCACGAGGTCTGGGAGGAGTACTACGACCGGCTGCTCGCGCTCATCGCCTCGCATCAGACGACGATCGTCTTCGTCAACACACGGCGGATGGCCGAGCGGATCGCGCGCGAGCTGAGCGATCGCCTGGGCGAAGACGCCGTGACGGCACATCACGGCAGCCTGTCGAAGGACAAGCGCCTCGACGCTGAAACCCGCTTGAAGTCCGGGCGCCTCAAAGCGCTCGTGGCGACGGCGTCGCTCGAGCTCGGCATCGATATCGGACACGTCGACCTCGTCTGTCAGATCGGATCGCCGCACCGCATCGCGACGGTCCTGCAGCGAGTCGGCCGGTCCGGCCACACGATCGCGGGGTTGCCCAAGGGCCGATTGTTTCCCGCGTCGCGGGACGATCTGATCGAGTGCGTCGCGCTGCTGCGATCGATCGGGCGAGGCGAGCTCGACGCTATCGTGTCGCACGACACGCCGCTCGATGTCTTGGCGCAGCAGATCGTGGCTGAGTGCGCCTGCGACGAATACGGCGAAGACGCGATGTTCGAGCTCGTTCGCGGCGCCTGGCCGTTCCGCGAGCTGCAGCGCAGCGACTTCGATGCGGTTCTCGCCATGTTGAGCGATGGGTTCAGCACGCGGCGGGGTCGTCGTGCCGCTCTCGTTCATCGCGACGAAGTCAACGGCCGGATCCGCGGACGCCGCGCGTCGCGGCTGCTGGCGCTCACATCCGGCGGCGCGATCCCCGAAGTCGCCGACTACCGCGTGATCCTCGAGCCCGAGGACACGTTCATCGGCACGCTCAACGAGGACTTCGCGATCGAGAGCGCCGCCGGCGACATTTTTCAGCTGGGCAACGCGTCGTGGCAGGTCCTCCAGGTAGGGGCCGGCGTCGTTCGCGTCGCGGACGCGAAGGGTGCGCCGCCGACCATTCCGTTCTGGCTCGGCGAGGCGCCGGGCCGGAGCGACGAGCTCTCACGCGCAGTCAGCGATCTGCGGTCGGAGATCGACCGCCGCCTTGGGCCGGCCTCATCAGATCCGGACGTGCTGTCGCCAGAAGATCACGTGCGACCGACGCCCGAAGCATCGACGATCGATTGGCTGGTCGCCGACGGCAACATCGATCGTGACGCAGCGGAGCAGGCGGTCGCATACCTTGCAGCCGGACGCCGTGTCCTCGGCGTACTGCCGACCCAGGAGACGCTTGTGCTCGAGCGCTTCTTCGACGAGTCAGGAGGGATGCAGCTCGTGCTGCACGCCCCGTTCGGCAGCCGCGTCAACAAAGCGTGGGGATTGGCCCTTCGGAAGCGGTTCTGCCGGCAGTTCAACTTCGAGCTTCAGGCCGCGGCGACCGAGGACGCCCTGCTGCTGTCGCTCGGTCCTCAGCATTCGTTTCCGTTGACCGACGTCTTCCGTTACCTGCACCCGGCGACGACGCGCGACGTCCTCGTCCAGGCATTTCTCGACGCGCCGGTCTTTCAGACCCGGTGGCGCTGGAACACGACGATCTCGCTGGCCGTTCCCCGCAATCGAGGTGGACGGAAGGTGCCGCCCCAACTGCAGCGGATGCTGGCCGACGATCTGATGGCGGCGGTCTTCCCGGATGCGGCGGCGTGTCTCGAGAACATCCCGGGCGATCGTCAGATCCCCGATCATCCGCTCGTGGGGCAGACCATCCGCGACTGTCTCCAGGAGGCCATGGATTTCGACGGCCTCATCAGGGTTCTTCAACGCATTCACGGCGGGGAAATCCGCTGCGTGGGCCGCGACACCCCTGAACCGTCGGTGCTCACCCACGAGATCCTGAATGCGCGTCCGTACGCGTTTCTCGACGATGCGCCACTCGAGGAACGACGCACGCAGGCAGTGCAGACCCGCCGCGCGGGTGATGCCGGAGGCGATATCGGTGCACTGGACGCGGCGGCGATCGCCCGGGTTCGCGACGAAGCGCGGCCCGCGCCGCGCGATGCCGACGAATTGCACGACGTGCTCCTGACGGTGGGATTCCTCAGCGAGGTCGAGGCCGCCGCGTGCGCCGAGGGCCTCACTGAACCGTTGGTCTCGACGCGCCGGATTGGCCTCGTGAGTCTCGGAGGCACTCCCGGATGCTGGGTCACGGCTGAGCGTCTTCCCGAGATTCGCGTCATTCATCCGACGGCTGCCATCCATCCCGACGTCGTGCCGCCGTTGTCGCGGCGCGCGCGCCAGTGGGTGCGTGCCGATGCCATCGTCGAGATGATACGGGGCCGGCTGACGATCGCCGGACCGACGACCGCGTTGAAGCTCGGGATGTCGATGGGGATCAGCGAAGACGATGCGGAAGCGGCTCTCGTGGCCCTCGAATCCGAGGGAGCGGTACTGCGCGGAAGATTCACGCCGTCTTCCCCGAGCGGTGGCGCTGTGCTTGGAATCGAATGGTGCGATCGAGGCCTGCTCGCGCGGATTCACCGCTACACACTCAATCGACTGCGCGCGGAGATCGAAGCGGTCAGCCCGGCAGACTTCATGCGGTTCCTCTTCGTCTGGCAGCACGCCCATCCTTCGTCGAAGCTGACGGGGCCGGATGGTCTGCGCATGGTGCTGGCCACGCTTGACGGATTCGAGCTTGCGGCCTCCGCCTGGGAGCGTGCCGTGCTGCCGGCGCGGATGGACCGCTACGATCCCGCGCAGCTCGACGTGCTGTGCCTGACCGGCGAGATCGGGTGGGCCAGGCTCTCGGCGGCACCGACGCGCCTCGTGTCCGGCACGCGCGTCGCGCTGTTCCTGCGCCAGCATGAAGAGGTGTGGCAGTCGCTCAGAGCGCGTGACGACGAGACCGCGGAACAGGCTCCTGTCCCGCTCTCCGCACATGCCGAACGAACGCTCGAGGCGCTTCGATCCCGCGGCGCGTCGTTCTTCCCGGATTTGATGGCCGCGACCGACCTGAGCGACGAGGATCTGCGATCGGCGCTTGGCGAGCTCGTCGCTCTGGGGCACGTCTCCTCTGACGGGTTCGCCGGCCTGCGAGAGATTCTGCACCCGCACCACGAGCAACGTCCTCGATCCGCTCATCGCCACAGCGCCGGCCGGTGGTCGCTGCTGCGCGCCGACGGCGCCGCTGATGTCGCAGACGACGCCGCCGAGGTCCAGGCTCGCGTGTTTCTGCGTCGCTATGGTGTGGTGTTCCGGCGGCTTCTGACCCGCGAGGCCAACGCGCTGCCGTGGCGGGTCCTTGCGCGTATCTATCGGCGGCTCGAGGCGCGCGGCGAGATCCGAGGCGGCCGTTTCGTGAACGGGATGTCAGGCGAGCAGTTCGCATTGCCCGACGCGGTCGATCGCCTGCGTGAGGTTCGCCGGACAGCGAAGAACGGCACGCTCATCACGATCAGCGCCGCCGATCCCCTCAACCTGACTGGGATCGTCACCACCGGCGAACGCGTTCGCCCTGCGAGTGCGACTCGCCTCGTCTATCAGAACGGCGTGCCGCTGGCGGTAATGGAAGGTGACTACGTCCGCCAGCTCACCGAAGTCGACGCGGCGATCGCTGCCGACGTCACGAGTGCACTCGCCGGCCGCCGCATGCCGGCGGTGCTGAGCGGCTTCGTTGGTCGGTGATCGCGGAGCGGACCGAGAGCACGAAGCATTCACGCACGGAGCACCCGGAGATTCCGACTCACCGCTTATCCCCGACTCCCGCGAACGTCAGAAAATCCGTCATGTGAAAATCGCCGATCGCGCCACCGAGTAATGGCACGAACTCGGGTTCGCGGTTCACATACGAGTCCGGGTCGAGCTGCAGCAGACCGATGAACACCTCGGCGACAATCCGACCACCGACGGGCCCAAGGTGCGCACCGCTCTCGAGAACCTCGGCCTCCTTCAGAACGTAGTACCAGAGCGGCGTCGATCGGACCAACAGTGGATCGATGGTCCGCAGCTCGGCGAAGTTGGCATCGTCCAGTACCGGCGCGCCGATTTCGGCAGCAATCGCCTGACCGGACGGAATCTGCCACGTCAGATGGCGCAATAAATTGCGCTGTGCCAACGACGTGGGCGGAGTACCCGCCGCAATCGCGCCAAGCGGAAGATCGAACAACGGGGTCGACAGCTTCGTATCGATCCGCTTGTTCGGCCGCACGTCCCCCTCGAATCCCGGGAAACGAAAGAACGTCTGCCATCCGATGAACCGCCGTTCGCTGCGAACGCCTCCCCGAAGATCGCTGGGTTCAATCGCGCCGGTCGAAGTGGCATCGAAGACCATCGCAAAAAACGGCGCACCGTCGTTCCCGGTGAAGTTTGCACGATATGAGGGCCGCACCATGCTGTGCCCGAACCGGTAGGCGATTTGGAACTCAACCGGTATGAACGCCTCGCCCGTGCGCGGCGTATAGAATCGGCGCCCGTTCGATAGAACGTCGTCCACCATCGACGGGCCCACGAAGAGCGGCAGGAATTCGTGGAGGATCATCCACTGATAGTGCCAACACGTGAACCGGCGTGCCTCGACGAATACGACCTCGTCGGGCCACAACGGGTGCTCGTGTCGCACCACATCGACCGCATGATTATGGAAGAGGAGAAATGCCGCGTGTAGGCCGCCAATGATGACGTTCTCGTCGTTCCGCGGATCCGCAATGATCGCTCTCCCCGAACCGTCACGCGGAAGATCCTCGAACCGTCCACCGCTTTCCACTCGGAGCTTCGTGCGATCCGACGGCTGATAGAGGAGCGGCGAGGCAACGGGGCCGTCGCCGTACACGGAGTCGAGATCGAAGAGGGGCCGTCGCGCATTTGGGGCCGTGCGCGGGTTGGTCGGCTGTCCAAGTCTCGACGACGTGTCGAACGTCATGTCGTGATCGAGGAACTGGCCCATGAACGTCACACCGGCCGTGTGGTGATCGTTGTTTGGGTTGTTCGCGCTGAGCGCCGGATCGGTGATGAGCGCGACCGGACCAGCCCCGAGGTCGTCCTTCGCGTCCATCAGGCCGCCCCGCTTGCCCAGCTCCGCGAGCGCCGCTTCCATCCGCGGTGTGGGCTGGGCAAACGGCGGCAGATGGAACATGCGTCCAAACACATCGGTTGCCGGGTTGTCGTCTCGTAACCGAGGATCGCGGGTCGATCCGGAGACGCTCGTCACGGCGACCACACTGAGGACGATAGCCGTGGCCTGGAAGGCCTCGGCCGTTCTGCTCCGGAGACCGACAAGCCAAGGCGCGTGAGTTCGAGTGGGACTCATAGTATCGACCTCCTGCGAAGAGTTCTGATCCGGAGATCAGCTTCCGCGTGGAAAACACGACAAAGGCGGGCGCTTCGGCGAGCCCACGGCGGGCGAACCGGTCTCCGATGAGGTGAGAAATCCAGAGGATGTTGTAGTCTTCCGTCTTCGGTGGCGGGTTTAGCTGTCCGTTGGTGATCTACTCATGTGAGGGATCCCATGCGCGCCTCGGACAAGGCTCTTTGGCCCGCTCTTAGTCCTCTGCTCGATCGTGCGCTCGAACTCGAGCCCGGAGCCCGAACGGAGCTGCTCGCGTCAGTACGGCGCGACGCTCCGGAGGTGGCGGCCGCGCTCGAGCGGCTGCTCACAGAGCACGAGCGTGCTGTCGCGTCCGCGTTCCTCGAAGCACCCCCGGTGGTTGACGGTGCTCCGACAGTTCTCGCCGGCCAGACAGTTGGTGCGTACACGCTGGTGCGACCACTCGGTTCGGGCGGCATGGGCACGGTGTGGCTGGCGCAGCGCAGCGATGGTCGATTCGAAGGGAACGTTGCGGTCAAGCTCGTCCATCTGGCGGTCCTCGACCGCGAGGGCCAAGAGCGATTTCGGCGTGAGGGAACGTTGCTGGCGCGGCTTGCGCATCCCCACATCGCGCGCCTTCTCGACGCTGGCGTGACGACGGGCGGGCAGCCGTTTCTCGTCCTGGAGTATGTCGAAGGCACGCGAATCGACCAGTACGCGGCAGACCACCGCCTGAGCGTCGAGGCCCGGCTCGACTTCATCCTTCAGATCGCCGACGCGGTCGCGCATGCGCATGCGAACCTCGTAGTCCATCGCGATATCAAGCCGTCGAATGTGCTCGTAGACACCGGCGGCAGCGTGAAGCTCCTCGACTTCGGCATCGCAACGATTGTCGATCCCGCATCCACTGGCGAGCCTGGTGCCGTAACCGTGCCTGGCGCACGCGCGCTCACGCCTGAGTACGCATCGCCCGAACAGGTCGTGGGCGGTCCGATCACAACAGCCACCGATGTGTACGCGCTCGGCGTCCTCATGTACCAGCTTCTGCTCGGAGACCATCCGACGAAGGCGAGTGGTGCGTCCTACGCCGAGATGCTTCGGGCGCTCGCCGAGCATGAGCCGGCACGGCTCAGCGACGCGGTCGCACAGCGTCCCGCCGACGATCCCGAGACGAGGCGCATTCTCGAAGAGAGGGGCACGACGCGGGACCGGTTGCGACGAGCGTGCCGCGGCGATCTCGACACGATCGTCAGCACGGCATTGAAGAAGAACCCGTCAGAGCGCTATCAGGGTGTCGGCGCCCTTGCAGACGACATCCGCCGGCACCTGCGCAATGAGCCGGTCTCGGCACGTCCCGATCGCTGGGCCTACCGCGCCCGCAAATTCGTGCGCCGCCATCGCGCGGGCGTCGCAGCGGCGACGGTCGTCGTGGCGACGCTCATCGCGGCGGTTGGCGTTACGACGCGGGAGATGATCACGGCACGTCGAGAGCGAGACCGCGCTGACTTCCAGCGGCGCCGCGCCCAGGCGTCGAGCGAGTTCATGCGCAATCTCGTGACGCAGATCGGCAACAAGCCGATGACGATGCGGGAGGTGCTGGATCGCGGCCGTGTGGCGTTGGAGCAGCAGTACGAAGGAGATCCGGCGTTCATCGCGCGCATGCTGGTCGCGTTGTCCGGTCCGTACCGCGAGCTTGGGGACCTCAAGACCGCGGACGAGATGATGGCCCGGGCGCTGCAGCTCGCCGAGATTCAGCGCGATCCCGAGCTGCTCGCGACCGTACATTGCGACACGGGCGACCAGTTGATCGATGAGCGAAACTTCGACGCAGCCAGAAGGCATCTTGCCGAGGGCGAACAGTACTTGCGCCAGGCGTTTTCACCGGAGACGAACGCAGAATGCGCGATTGCAGAAACGTCGCTCGCCGTGGCGGAACGGCGCTATGACGACGCCGTGCGGCACGCGAGCGGTGCCGTGACGCTGCTCGAGCAGGCGGGCAATACGAGGTCAACCCGATACACCAGCGCGCTGACGAATCTCGCCGTGACCTACTCTACAGTCGGGCGGCTCCAGGAGGCGTTGACGGCTCAGCGCCGCGTAACCGAGGTCAGCCGCCAAATTGGACGGGCCAAGACCACGGCCGTCGTGGTCTCGCTGCAGAACGAAGGTGGGTTTCTGAGACGGCTCGGGCGGTGGCTCGAAGCCGAGCGCCGATTCGTTGAAGCGATCGAGCTTGCGCGCGGCGGCGACCGGATGGGCCGCGTGCCATCGTACCTGCTGGTCAACCGTGCACGCCTTCTGGTATCACTGGCCCGCGGCGAGGAGGCGCTGGCTTTGCTTCAGCAGGCGCGTACGCAAGGCCAAATCCTTCCGACCTTCGAGGCCCTCGGCAAGCTTGCCGAGGCGTTGGTGCGCGTCGACCGCGGCGACGTGATCGCCGCGCGCGCGCTGTATGATGAACTGCAGCCAGGGCGAACGGCCCTCCCCGACGCGCACGCACACGGCGTGACCATCCTCGGGGCGAGGCTTGCGCAAGCCGATGGCCGGCTGCCGGAAGCCCGAGCGCTCGTCGATCGGGCCATCGAGCAGTCGGGCTTCCCGCGAACGCTGTCGCCCGCACAGCCCGAGCTGCTGGAGTTGGCGGCGCGGCTCTCGTTGGATTCCTCCGATCTCGAGACCGCGATTCGCCGATGCCAGGATTCCCTCCGCGTCGCTGACACCCAGTTCGGCCGCGATGGTCCCAATGCGTACGTGGGCCGTGCACACCTGACGCTCGGAGTTGCGTTTGCCGCACAGGGGAACGCCCACGACGCTCGGAACGAATGGGAACGCGCGGCCGCGATCCTTGAGCCATCAGCGGGGGCCAGCCATCCCTGGACTGTCGAGGCTCGCACCCGGCTCGCTGGGACTCACTAGCCCTACTGTGCAGATGCGGCGTCGCTCTGTGCCGACGGACCGCGTTCGCCCGATTCCGAGAATCTGACAACCAGCTGACAGATCACTACTCGTCGTGAAGCGACTGGTGCAGCAGCGCGCGTGCCTTGGCCCAGTCTCGCTGAATGGTACGATCCGACACGCTGCGCATTGCCGCGATCTCGGAAAACGAGAACCCGCAGAAAAACTTGAGGTCGACCAGCTCCGCGAGTGCGGGATCGAACGACGCGAGATCGTCGAGCGCACTGCCGAGCCGCTCGAGATCCACGGCGGTTTCGGCCGGCGCTACTTCGTCCTGCAGCGACGTGAAGGTCAGCTCGCCGCCGCGTTTGATGGCGCTCCGGTTCCGGACGTAGTGAAGGATGAGCCCGCGCATCGCCTTCGACGCGTAGCCAAGGAAGCGGTTGCGATCCGGGAAGGCCACGGCTTCGCGCTTGGCGATGTCCAGGTAGGCCTCGTGCAGCAGCGTTGTTGCGCCGAGCGTCAGCGTCCCGGCACTTCGATGGAGATGGGCCTGCGCGAGGCGGTGCAGCTCGTCGTACAGCGCGGCGAACAACGCGTCTCGTGCGGTAGCGTCGCCCGCATCCGCGCGGACGACCAGCGTCGCCATGACGTCCGGAGGATTCTCAGGCATCGTTCTTTCCTCCGCGTTCTTCGTGGCTCCGTGTAGATCTCCGCGCCCTCCCTATCGCAGTCGCCGGATACGATCGATGAGCACTGGATCGTTCGGGAACAACCCGGCGGGAAGCCGCGGCAGCAGATCGGCCCCGATCGGCTCTTTCGCAATCATGAGCCGCATTCTAGCTGGATTCTCGACGGGAATCCGACAAGCCCTGGGGACGCGCACGCGCGCCGAATCAGCGGGTTTTGAACGTGGCGAGGTGAGCTTCGTTCCCGATCACGGCACGCGCGGCCGTTGGAGCTGTCGTGCGCACGGTCACGCTGAGTGTGACGGTGCAATGAAGCTGGCGGGGCTGGCGCTGCGAGAGCGGGACCCGTCTCGACCGAGGATCTCGCGCGATGATCGAGCGCGCGCGAGATCCTCAATCGCGTCGCAGCGTCACAGCAGGGTCGATCCTCGCTGCCCGCAGCGCCGGCACCGCACATGCGGCAAGCGCGGTGATCGTCAGCAGGGTGGGCGCGACAACCAGCGTAGGAGGAGCTCAGGCCGATGATTCCGTGCACCTCGATGGCGATCTTCGTTCCCGATGAGACCAAAGACCTCGTTGTCGGACGTTTTTGCCGCCGGCGTCCACGCGTCGAGGCTGCGAGCGTTCTCCGCGTCACCCGGTGAAGGTGTGGTTGGATGGGTGGCTGCGAATCGACGCGCGGTCCTCTGCTTGTATTGCACCGCCGAGGCCTCTACCGACGACCACGCACGCACGCCTGCTCGAGCTGATCAGCCCGAATCTCGCCGCGTGTCACTGGCGTTGGTCACACAGTTCGCGTCAGAGCCTTCGTCCTCGCGCCGTCACACCAGCTCATCCAAAGTATTGCCCTTCGGCGACCCCGTTCGCGAACCATTCATCACATCGCCCGCCCAATCCCGTACCGCTGCCGGATAATTAGCGCTTCGGTTTTTCCGGAGGCGCAACATGCCTGATCCGAAACCACGGGGCCGATTCGTGTGGTTCGATCTGATGACGACCGATGCTGCGAAAGCGGTCGAGTTCTACACGAATCTTGCCGGCTGGGGCACGACCGAGTGGGAAGGGCCCAGCAAGTACACGATGTGGACGAACAGCACCGTTCCGATCGGCGGCTTGATGACGCTGCCCCCGGGAGCCGCGGGACCGCCGCACTGGCTCGCGTACATCTCGACCCCGGACATCGAGGGGACCGTGAAACAGGCGACCGATCTCGGCGCGAAAACAATGGTTCCACCGACCGACATCCCTACAGTCGGACGTTACGCCGTGTTGTCGGATCCGCAGGGCGCCGCGTTTGCGATGTACACCGCCAGCTCGCAGACACCAGGTCACGACGGCGAGCCGCAGGTCGGCGAGTTCTCGTGGCACGAGCTCGCAACTCACGATCAGCCGGCGGCCTTCCGGTTTTACGAGAGGCTGTTCGGCTGGGAGAAGACCTCGGCCATGGACATGGGACCAGCGGGCGTCTATCAGATGTACGGGCGCGGCGGCGGAGTCCCACTCGGCGGGATGTTCAACAAGCCGCCCGAAATGCCCGGTCCGCCGGCATGGCTCCACTACATCAGGGTGGACGACGTGAACCGCGCCGTCGATGTGACGAAGTCACGCGGAGGAACGATCATCAACGGTCCGATGGAAGTGCCCGGCGGCGACTGGATCGCTCAGGGCATCGATCCACAGGGCGGCATGTTCGCGGTGCATGCGAAGAAGAAGTAAGAGGCCGCGGACTGCGGACCGCGGCTCCCACTTTCTGACGGCATTTCTCAGTTTGTCGCGGGGCTCCACCCCCGCGACCCGCCAGCGCTTCGCTTCGCTCGCGCCGCTGGTTAGTCGCCACGGGGTAAAACTTGTGCGGCTGGCTCCACCTCCTACCTCCTACCTCCTACCTCCTATCTCCTACTTCCACGTATTTCCCCCGCAACTCGATTCGCTCAGCCGCAGCCACTCGATCGCGGGCTCACC
>DATAEK010000233.1:0-35992 GCA_036258055.1 Vicinamibacterales bacterium | reverse complement strand
CGGAACGACGAGCTGGCCTTCCGGGCATTTTGGCGGCGGCGGTGGCGGCGGGCTCGCACCCCAGAAGAGAGGATCGGGGGAGTAGCTGTTTCCGGTTACCGACAGCGGAATCTGGAACTCGGCGATCACGTGATCGAACGCGCAATTGGGGGAACGGCCGAACCCCACGTCACCGCGCATCCCATCGACGACTGGCGCACGTCCTGGCGCTTGGAGAACTCCGTCCTCGATGAAGATGATGGTGCCGTCCGAGAAAACGTGGATGTTGTAGTGCTCGAGCTTTTCGACGCCGGCATCCGTCTCGACGGTTTTGAACGAAACGAGGAAATAGTCGTCGGGACCAAGCGGCGTCGTACGACCGCACTCGTCGTACATCAGCATGAAGGTGTCTACTGGTGAGAGGGGCGAGCCCTTTGCCGGGTCGAGATCGGCTTGACTGGCGTAAAGGAAGGAGTGGGTTTCCGGGAACGACTTCGCTGGAACGTCAGACCACTCGGCGCCACCGCCCGGACACATCGTGAACGCGCCATCGGTCGAGTGGCAGAAGGCGCTGGGCCCGTTGGCGTTCTGAGCGGCTGGGTCGCTGACGGCGAGGAGCGACGCGCCGAGCGCACTCAGGAGCAGTCGCTTCCCGAAGCGTCGTTGGTGACGGATTGCAGTGCCCATGCGGCTCTCCTCCCGCCTGGCCAGGTTGCTCGGCAGGACTACCGGAGAACATGCGGAACGGCTGCGGCGGCCTGATCAACGCAGCACCATCCGCGCGCGCGAACGGAGGAAAGACCGTGCGGAACGCTAGCACATTGACCGTCCGTCTACAATGTGATTCCTCAGCGCTGACCGCCGGCCGTCGTCCGTTTGGCGTTCGCTTTCCGCTCGGCGACCATCGCGTCGAACTCCGATTGATTCAGGTAGGTGAGATCCACCCAGGCGTGAGCCATTTCGTCGATCGTGCGGTCGCCCCAGCCGACCCACTGCCTCGAATCCGGGTTGCTCGGATTCGACGCCGTGTTGTCGTGCCGCGCGGTGAAGACGAGCGTCGTCCCCTTGGGCAGGAGCGGTGCGACGTTGTCGGCGTAGATGTAGTTGACGTGCCAGTTCCACTGGAAGTTGTTCACCGCGCTGAGCACTTCCTTGCGGCCGTCGGGATAGATCGCCTCGACCGACATCGCTTTGCCGCGCATGTGCATGTGCGGCTGGAAAGTCTCCATCCGCGCGGGCGCCTGGAGCACGTAGTAGTTCTGCGTAATCACCACCTCGCCGGGCGGAATGTCGAGCTCCGATCCGCGGCTCACGTCGAACATCCGCAGCACCGTGCGGTGCTTCGGCTCCTGACCCTTGGGATAGAAGTAGACGGCGAGCTCCACCTGGTTGTCCTTGATCTCCTCACCGACCGCGAACATGTGGATCTCCCAGCGGATCCTCGCGCCCGGCAGCATCAGCTTGCCGGCGTCGGGCTGGAAGATCTCGCCCACCTTGCCGACCGCCCATTCCATGAAGAGGCCCGCCCCCATCTGCACGTCGTGGGCATCGTGCGCGAGGCCGGTCACGCCGCCCTCCTCGTTCTGGATCAGCATCGTGAGCACGTGGTGCACGATGCGGCGGCCGTCGGGATACGACGGCCTGATCTCGATCGCCCGTACCCAGCGCGGCTCGGTGAGGCCGGTGTCGGTAAGCGGCCGGAACCACTTGTCCTGCGTGTGCGCGGCGAGCGTGTAGGGCGGCGACTTGAGCACGAGGTCAGGTGGACCGAACTGCTTCGTGAACTGCCAGCCGGTCGGATCGGGAAAATGCGCCGGCTGCGGCATGTCTCTCGGATCGCCCATCGGCGCCCCGGCATCGACCCACTTCACGACCGTGTCGAGCTGCGCGTCGGTGAGACTGCGATCGTTTTTGTATTCGCGGATGCCGAGCGTCTTGTCGATGTGCCACGGCGGCATCACCCGCGCCTGGACCTTCGCCTTGATCCGCGACGCGTACTCCTTCGCATCGTCGTAGGTGAGGAGCGGCATCGGTCCAATCGAGTTGGGCTGATGGCAGACCTGGCACTTCTCCTGGAGGATCGGCGCGACGTCCTTGGTGAAGGTCACGGCGGCGCTCGGAGCCGTGGCCGACGCGCCCGGCTGCCGCGCGGAGAGCGATACGAGCGCCAGAAGCAGGACCGCGACGGTGATCGCAACGTGCCGCGCAATCCGACTGTCCATCGAGGCGCTCCTTCCTGTCAGCGGCTGATGTGGACCTTGACGAAACCGTTCGTCCAGCAGCACTGCGCGTGGCCGGCGCCGGCAAGGCCGGACGCGTCGTTGGCGCGGACGCGCAGAACGTACTCGCCGGGCTCGGTGAACGTTGCGGCGGTGGTGGCCTGACCGCCGGCGGCCGCGACCTGCGCCGAACCGGGGTCGAACGTGACTTTGCCTGGCCCCTGATGCTTGAACCAGGTCAGCGTGACGGGCTCGGCATCGCGCCCGGCGCGGCTGATGCTCCCCGCCGACCGCCCGTCATCCCTGGCCCACGCGGCGATCGAGAGCGGGCGTCCGATCGTCGCGCTGAGCGGTCCCCCCGTGATCCCGAGCGGACCGCTGCCTTCCGGACCGCTCGCCTCGAACTTCAGGACCGGGGGCGTATTGCCCGAGCCCGCTTCTCCCTCGAGCGCATCGATCTGCCAGTTCGGATGGAGCGTCGCGGGGATCGCGTAGGTGGCACCGCGGAACTTGAGCGTCCACGTCACAGTCTGGTCGGGCCTGACCGAAGCCGGAACCTTGACCGCGAAGACGCCCCAGTGGCGGCGCGGCTGGAACTCCGTCGGCTGCCCCTGATTCTGATCGCCCGGCTCGATGAAGTTGTTCGGTCCGATCGGGATGTCGACGACTTCCTCGGCGTTCCGGTTGTAGTAGCCGAACGAGAGGCTGAAGCTGCCGTCGGGGTTTTTGTACCAGCCCTCGTAGGCGGGCGTCACGGTCTGGCCGGACGACTTGAGCGTCGTCAGCGGGAGCTGGGCCGACGAGCGATGGACGGCCGGCGCGGCCAGCATGAATCCGACGCCGACGGCAAGCCACCCCGCACGCATCGATGCTCCTTGCAGAACGCGGCATCGCGCAGACGCCGCCATTATATGCCCGACGGCGACGACTCCCCGGACGGTAGGAGGCATCGAGTCGGGGCGCCACTCATCTGTCCACACGGGTGCTCGAGGCTGATTTGAACAAATAGCGTCGCGTCATTCCGGTGTGATGAACTTGTAGAGAAACCGGATCAACGCGTACGCGCGCGGCATCGAATCTGCTTCGAATTCGACGGTGTCTGGCGACGGACGCTTCATGCCTGACAGGATCTCGGCCGCCTCCGGAATCAGGATGTCGTGCAGCTGCACCTGCACCTTGTACACGCTCTCGCGTCGCGGCTCGATTCGCTTTGCGCTTGCGACGGCTTCACGGGCGGCAGCTTCGATCTCCTTGTGCACTTCGGCGAACGGCCGAAGCTCCACGGCTCGCGGGTTGATCGCACGCTTGACCGCTACTGACTTGGCCCCTGTCGCTGTCTCGAGCACCTGCTTCACCGCCACATCGTCTCCCGTCACCACCAGGACGGGCACGCCGTACCACGCGGCGACGAGCGTATTCAGGCCGCCCTCGCCGAGCGATCGACCGTTGACGCGTACGTCGGCGACGACGCCGCTCCCTGTGTGGGCGAACAGGCCCGCCGGCGATCCGGCCTTGGCGTGATAGCCGATGAAAATCGCGCCGTCGAACGATTCGTCGAGCCCTTCCATCATCCCGTAGCGTTTGAAATTGTGACTGATGAGCGTGGCGCCGGGATCGAGGTCCTCCAGGCGCAGGTTGCGCATGCTGCCGTGCGAGTCGTTCACGAGGATCCTCGTGGCACCGCCCGCCCGTGCGCCGCGAATGGCAGCATTCACGTCGTCGGCCATCAGCTTGCGGGACCGGTTGTACTCCGCACCGCCGGCCGATAGCTGGTCGGAACCGGAGATGCCGCTGATGCCCTCCATGTCAACGGAGATGAAGACTTTCTTTCCCGCCTGACCTGAGAGGCCGGCGGACAACAGAGCGCCGAGGATCGAGACGAGCAGGGGATGTCGCATAGTGGCGTCCTCGTTCGTCGAGCGTAATCTCAACTCGCGAGTGGGCATTATTTCAGAAGCCCGGCTGCTTTCGCAGGCGAACGATTGGTGAAATCAGGTTAATCTCGGCGTGTCCAACGGCACGCTGAGTCGTCATCTTCGGCCGTGCCACGGGTCTGGGGTCGGCGCAACGCCTCGTCAGGTCGAGATCGGCTTCGCTGTCGGTTCTGATGGCGCATTCGCAGGAGATTGACATGACCAGATTCCTGATTCTCCCCGCGTTCGTGCTCGCGCTCGGCGTCGGCGCCGACTCCGCTGCGCAGCGCCGGCCAGTCGCCGTCGACGATCAATTCAGGTTTCAGGACGTTGGCAATCCCGAGCTCTCGCCCGACGGTGAGTGGATCGTCTACAGCGTCACGACCACCGATGTCGCCGCCGATCGGCGCAACACCGACCTCTGGAAAGTGAAGTGGGATGGCTCCTCGAGAAGCCAGCTGACGTTTTCGCCGGAGAGCGAGACGTCGCCCAAGTGGAGTCCCGACGGCAAGTACATCTCGTTTCTCTCGTCGCGGCCGGGGCCGGCCAAGGGCACGCAGGTCTGGCTGCTCGACCAGTCAGGCGGCGAAGCGCGTCAGCTGACGCAGTTGAAAGGAGGCGTCACGAGCTACGAGTGGTCGCCTGACGGCAAGCGGCTCGCGCTCGTACGTCGACATGGTGGCGATGATACGGCGGAGAGCGCGGACGAGCGTCCAGCCGCCACCGCCTCGTCAAAGCCGATCGTGATCGATGCCTACGAGTTCAAGCGCGACGGCCAGACCTATTTGTCGGGCAGCGGGCGCAATCGGATCTCTCTGTTCGATGTCGCCACGAAGAAAGAAGAGCTCCTCACGTCGGACAGCAACGCGAACGGGCCGTTCAACGAATCCGGTCCGATGTGGTCGCCCGACGGCTCGTTGATCGCCTTCGTCAGCAATCACGATGACAACTGGGATCGAACCCGCAACAACGACGTCTTCGTCGTCGAAGCCAAAGCCGGATCGCGGTCGCGGCGCCTGACCACGTTCGTGGGACAGGATGGTGGGGGAGGGGGCGGTCTCGCGTGGAGCCCGGACGGGACGCTCATCGCCTACGGTCAGGGCAGCGAGCCGAAGTTCAACTTCCATAGCCTGAACCGGCTGGCCGTGGTTCCCGTCAACGGCGGCGCGCCGCGGTTGCTCACCGACTCGCTCGATCGTGGAGTGGGCGACGCGTTCTTCAGCGCCGACGGCAAAACCCTTTTCTTTACCGTAACCGACGATCGCGTGGTCTACCTGGCGAAGGTGCCGACGACCGGTGGCACGGTCGACCGTCTGGTCGGCGGGCAGCGGGTCATCGGTCAGCCGTCGCACGCGAAGAGCAGGATCGTGGTCACGTCAGGCGCGTCCACCGAGCCGACCGAGCTCTATGCGGTCGACGGCCAGACGTTGCGCAAGCTGACGACGCACAACGAGAGCGTCGTGGCGGAGCTCCAACTGCAGCCCGCGGAAGACATCGCGTTCAAGAGCAAGGACGGAACGGAGATCCACGGGTTGCTGACCAGGCCGGTCGGCTACGTCGCCGGCCGCCACTATCCGACGCTCGTCCGGCTGCACGGCGGACCGACGGCGCAGGACGCGCACTCGTTCACCTTCGAGCGCCAGATCTTCGCCGCGAACGGTTACGTGGTCGTGAATGTCAACTACCGCGGCAGCTCCGGACGCGGCGCAAAGTTCCAGGAAGCGATTCTTGCCGATTGGGGCAACCTCGAGGTCCAGGACGTGCTCGCGGCGACGGATTATCTCGTCGCGCAGGGTATCGCCGATCCGGCGCATCTTGGCATCGGCGGCTGGAGCTATGGCGGCGTACTGACCGACTACGTGATCGCGAGCGACACGCGGTTCAAGGCAGCGATCAGTGGCGCCGGGAGCGCCAATCACATCTCGCTCTACGGCCACGACCAGTACACGTTCCTGTACGACAACGAGTTCGGCCCGCCGTGGAAGAACCTCGATCTCTGGATCCGTTATTCGTATCCGTTCTTCAAGGCCGACCGCATCACGACACCGACGCTGTTCCTCGGCGGTCAGAACGACTTCAACGTCCCGATCCTCGGAAGCGAACAGCTCTATCAGGCGCTGAAGACGCTCAATGTCCCCACGCAGCTCGTCGTCTATCCGGGCCAGAACCACGGCCTGACGAAAGTGCCGTTCCTGCGCGATCGGATCGAACGTTACCTCGCGTGGTACGGGAAGTACGTGCAGTCCGGAGTCGCGTCGAGCTCGGCGGAACGGCGCTGACGGTCCCAGTGCGACGTTGTGATAGTTTTTGCGACCGCCACAGGATGGGTCAGCTGTGCCTTTGACCGAAGATCAGGACGACTCGGCGATCGCGGCTGGGACATTCCTCGGACCGTACCGCGTCGAGGGCAAGCTTGGCGAAGGCGGCATGGGCGAGGTGTATCGCGCGCGCGATACGCGCCTGAAGCGGGACGTTGCCGTCAAGGTCCTGCCCACAACGTTCGCCAGGGACATCGACCGGCGTGCGCGCTTCCGACGGGAAGCGGAGCTCCTGGCCACACTGAATCACCCGCATATCGCGGCCGTCTACGGCTTCGAAGAAACCGCCGACCTGACGGCGCTGGTGCTCGAACTGGTGGAAGGGCCGACCCTGGCGGATCGCTTGACGGAGGGCGTCGTTCCGCTCGGCGAGGCGCTGCCGATCGCGCGTCAGATCGCCGAGGCGCTCGAGGCCGCGCATGAAAAGGGCATCATCCACCGCGATCTCAAACCGGCGAACATCAAGCTGCGGCCCGATGGGACGGTGAAGGTCCTGGACTTCGGGCTCGCCAAGTCGCTCGAGCCGCTGGAAGTTCCGAGCGTGCTTTCGGAGGCGCCGACCGCACTTAGTCCGGCGGCGACGCTCGCCGGTGTGATCCTCGGCACGCCCGCGTACATGTCACCCGAGCAGGCGCGTGGGAAAGCCGTGGACAAGCGGAGCGACATCTGGGCATTCGGCTGCGTGCTCTACGAGACGCTGACGGGCAAGAAGCCGTTTTCGGGCGAGACGGTGACGGATACCGTTGCGGCGATTATCGACAAGGAACCGGACTGGCAGGCGCTCCCGCCCGGCACACCGGATCGCATTCAGTCGCTCATCGCGAGGTGCCTCAGAAAAGAGCCAGCGCAGCGGCTTCGCGACATCGCCGACGCGCGGTTCCAGATCGAGGAGGTGTTGACCGATCCGGGTGTTTCGACCACGGTCGTGAAGCCCCGCACCTCTCGCGAGTGGGCGGCCTGGGTCGCCGCGGCTCTGCTTCTGAGCACGACACTGTTCTTCGCCACGCGTCCTTCGACCACGCCAGCGTCGCGTGACTCGATCAGCTTCTCGGTCTTTCCGCCGGAGAAAGCCGAGTTCTCCGCTCGATCCAACACGACGTTCAACGTCCCCTCCTTTGCGCTCTCACCTGACGGCCATGCTTTGGTGTTCAGTGCCCAGACGCCGGGCGGAAGACCCATGCTCTGGCTGCGATCTCTGGATCACGTGGACGCGCGCCAGCTGGCCGGAACCGAGGAGGCCCAGGATCCCTTCTGGTCTCCCGACAGCCGCTCGATTGGTTTCTTCGCCAACGGAATGTTGAGGAGGGTGCCCGCCGCCGGTGGAGAAGTGAAAGTCATCAACCAGGCTCCGAACGATTTCCGCGGTGCCACGTGGGGTGCACGGGACACCATTCTTTTAGCGGGCGGAGTGGAGGGCATTGGTTCGATGAACGCGGCGGGAGGAACCATCACACCGGTCACGGTTGTCGATACGTCCCTCAACGAGAACACGCATCGAAATCCGTCCTTTCTCCCTGACGGCGTTCATTTCCTGTACTCCGTCATTGGCGATAGCGATCACAGTGGTGTGTACCTTGGATCGCTGGATGGCAAAACGAAGAGACTTCTGCTTCACGTTCTGACGAGCGCAGTTTATGCGCAGCCAGGATACGTGTTGTTCGTGGACGGCGACCGGCTCCTTGGCCAGGCGTTTGACGCAGACCGCCTCGAGCTGAAAGGACAACCGTTTTTCATCGCCGAACACGTGGGCCGCAGCACCTCGTTCCTGAGCGGGGTGTCGGCGTCTCTGACGAGTACCCTCGCGTACGCAGGACTGCTCGCCCAGAACGGCCGGCTGGCGTGGGTTGACCGTCGCGGAACCCCACTCGGTTCGCCTGGCACGGCTGAAGGCGACTACACGGATTTCCGGCTGTCTCCCGACGAGACACGTCTCGCGGCGTCGCTGGTCGATCCGAAAGCCAACCTTGTCGACATCTGGATCACGGATCTTGCGCGCGGCAGCAACTTCCGGGTCAGCTCCGGTGGTGCCGTCACAGCCGCCGCGGTCTGGTCGCCTGATGGCAGCCGGTTGGCCTTTCGAAGCAATCGAACTGGAGCGATTGACCTCTTCGAGCGAAGCGCCGCAGGCGGCGGAGCCGATCGCCCAGTGCTGTCTCGGGACGCGTACCGTGCGGCTCCGTCCGGTCTCATTACGACGGACTGGTCGCCGGATGGACGGCAGCTCCTCGGCGTGGCCCAGACGGTTGGCTCCGGTCACGACTTGTGGTTGCTCCCGCTCGGCAATGGTGCGCAGCCGGCGAAACTCATCGCCTCCCCGGCCGAAGAAATGCACGGCAACTTTTCGCCGGATGGTCACCTGGTGGCCTACACGTCGAACCAGTCAGGCAGATTTGAAATCTACGTCGAGACGGTTCCCCGATCCGATAAGAAATGGCCGGTCTCGACGAACGGCGGATACGAACCGCGCTGGCGGGCGGATGGACACGAGATCTACTACCTTGCCGAAGATCGCACGCTGATGGCCGTCCCCGTCGGCGCGGGTCCGTCGTTCGGCATCCCGAAACCACTGTTCCAGACTCACGTGCCTCCCGGCGTGACTTCGTTGCGCACGCACTACGTGCCGAGCCGTGACGGCCAGCGGTTTCTCGTCAGCGTGGCGACGGATACCATCGCTCCACCCATTACTGTCGTACTCAACTGGACGGCGTCGCTGAACAAGTGAAATGTGCACCCGCTACTGCGCTTTCGAGTGCGACAGGAATGCCTCGAGGTGCTGCTGCTGCGCCGGAGTTGCGTCGGGACGGACCTCGAGCGTCCATGCGCCCGCTGGGTCGTCGCTCGACGCGAAGCGAAGACCGAACCAGTCGAGCATCTCGGTGTAGTCGATCTCCTCAGTCGTCGCGATCAGCTTGTGGAGCAGAGGCCGCACATCCACACCCGCGGCATCCGAGACCGTCTGGTTGAACTGATCGCCCGTGTACCCGCGTGCGCCGGACCAGCGCTCGTAGGCCAGCCGCATCACGTCATCCATGCTCTTCCGGCTGTCCGTTCGCTTGCGGATGTGCGCGTCGAGCACGAGTCCGACAACCGGCCCCTTGACGTAGTAATCCACCTTCTGCTCTGCGGGAATCTTCTCGAACATCTGCGATGATGCCTGCTCCAGCGTCTGCACCCGCCGGCCGGGCTGCTTCATCTGCAGATCGGTGATGTGCTTCGATTCGAGAGCGAGGTAGTCCTCCCTCGTGCCCAGACCGGATCGCGCTGCAAGCAGATCGCCGAAGTAGGACGTGAGGCCCTCACCAACCCAGAGTCCCGTCGTGACCGGAGGGGTCTCGTAATCGAATGGCCCCAGCTCCACCGGACGCAGGCGCTTGACGTTCATCGCATGGAAGTACTCGTGACTGATGAACGCAGCGTTCCTGAATCGCGCCTCGGCTGTCGCGGGTTCCTTCCCGCTGGTCGTGATCGCCACCGAGTTCAGATGTTCCACGCCGGATCCGCCGCGCCCGCCTGTGACGATGTTGAGGAACGCGTACTTCTTGTACGGAAGGGTGCCCCAGAACCGGATATGCTCCTCGATGAGCGGCGTCAGCACGGCCGCGACTCGCGTGCCTTCCCATTCCCCGTTTCCGAGATACGTCCAGTAGTGCGTGATGCCACCGACGACGAATGTCGTGCTGGTGAGATCGGTGCCGGCAAGGATTGGCGAATCCGCGAGGATGTCGTAGTTCGGCGCAGCGTAGTGATTGGGCTTTTGATCACTCGCCGGTTCCAGCGACGTCATCGATCCCGTCCACGTCGGCGGGAGCTCGAGCCGGACTTCGGCCGGCCGAGAGGCGTTCTCGACGAGGGTGACGTAGGTCGCCGGCCCCACCAGGACCGCCGACGTCTCCGTCACGCCGTTCGAGAGATTGCTGCCGCGCGGCGCGCTGACCGTGTAGGAGACCACGAACGACGGCCGCCCGCCAGTCGCAATCGTCCACCGACTTGGCTTCGGCTTCTGCACGTCCAACACGCTCCCGTCTACGGCCTTCGCGCTGAACGTCGTCACGCGCTCGGCGTAGTTCTGAAGACCGTAGAACCCCGGCGACCAGACCGGCATCATCAAGTCAACCGAGGCACGGCCGTCGGTCGGCACGAGCACGTCGACGGTGAACGTCTTCGATGCCGGCTCGGGGAAGGTGATCGTGTAGACCAGCGCCGCAGGTGATTGGACGTTCGACGGCGCGACCAGGGAGATCGCGAGAAGCGCGGTGATTGCTGTGGCTGAACCGAGTCGAGATAGGCGCATGCGGACTCGGGCCGTTCGTGCTCCGGACTTCATCGAACGGCGGAATCGTAGTCGAGGCGGGTCTGAAATGCACGCCGCTGCGTTCAGAATGTGCAACATGAAGCGCGAGTTCGGTCCCGCTAACCGCGCGGTCGCCGCCTTGCTGGCTGTCGTCTGGCTGGCTGCCGGAACTGCCGCTCTCTTCATCGCTGTCGCACAACATCGGTGGTGGGGACTAGTGCTCGGGGGGCTCGCAGTGGCGTACGGGACACTCTGGATTCGGGTCGCCCGGACCGGATCACGGCTTCGCTGGCCTCGCCGGTCGCGTTGATCCAGGAAACTGCGGCGATTCGCGCGTACAGTTCGGTGGGCGCTGTCGAAGCAGTGAGGGAGTTCAGGCCATCAGCCGGGAACAGCCCCGGTCGATCGTGTCCTGGTGCTAGACTCTGGCACATGAGCAACGAGCGCGACCTGCCGAAGACGATCCCGCTCCGACCGACTGCTGAACCGCCGGCCAACGCCGTGCCGCGGCGTGTTGCTCTGCAGGCGCTTCTCAGCGGTGCCGGGGCGGGCTTCGTCCTGCCATCGTCAGCTGAAGCGCAGCACCCGATGTACCGGCACCTCTCGACTCCCGGTGTCATCGAGGAGGCGCAGAAAGCGGCTGTCGCGGCCTCCACTCCGGAGTTCCTCGACGCCCATCAGGCGAAGACGCTCGAGGCTCTCGCCGAGGCGATCGTTCCGGGTTCGACCGCCGCGAAGGTCGCGCCGTTTCTCGACCAACTGCTGGCGGTCGAGTCTGACAAGAACCAGCGCGCCTTTCTCGGTGCGCTCGGCGCGTTCGACATGGCCGCCATCGCCAAGTACGGCAAAGCCTGGATTGGCATTGCGGCTTCGGAGCAGGACGCGTTGCTGCGCGATGCCTCCACGGCTGACGCCAAAGCGTCCGCGATCCGAGACCACTTCGAGAACTTGAAGGAGTGGATCGTCGGCGCCTACTACTCGTCGGAAATGGGCATGCGCGAGCTGGGGTGGACTGGCAACGTGTTTCATCAGGAGTTGCCCGGGTGCACGCACCCGGACGGGCATCAGGGCTAACCCAGAGCTCACTTGAGTGTGTCAACTTCCAACTGCCAACTCCCAACTCCCAACTTCCAACTCCCAACTCCCAACTCCCAATCGTGCGTGCCGCCGGTTTGCAGGATTCTTGGTAGTTGGGAGTTGGGAGTTGGGCGTTGGCGGTTGGGCGTTGACGCTTACGAACCCAAATGAGTTCTGATTTAATCGGGTCGACATCATGCAGACGACCAGATTCGACGTGATCGTCGTGGGTTCGGGAGCCTCAGGCGGGTGGGCGGCCAAGCGGCTGTCGGAAGCTGGCATCAAGGTCGCGCTCCTCGAAGCGGGGAAGCCGCAGACCGGTGCTGACTTCACCGAGCACGTGCCGGCGTACGACTTGACCTACCGCGACCGGGCGAGTGAGTGGATACGGCGCACGCGTCCCCGGCAGCGCGACTGTTACGCGTGCCGCGAGTGGAACTACAAATGGTTCGTCAACGATCTCGAAGAGCCCTACACGACACCGGACGGCAAGCCGTTCAGCTGGCAAGGCCGCACGCGCGTCGTCGGCGGACGCACCAACGTCTGGGGCCGGCAGTCGTATCGGTTCAGCAATCAGGATCTGCACGCCAAATCGTTCGACGGGTACGGTGAGGACTGGCCGCTCTCCTACGAGGATCTCGCGCCGTACTACGACCTGGTCGAAGAGTACGTCGGCATCTCCGGGCAGACGGAGAACGTGCCGGAGTTGCCCGACGGCCATTTTCATCCGGCGATGCCGATGAGCTGCGCGGAGATGCAACTGCGCACGCGCGTGAAGAGCAAGCTCGGTTGGACGGTGACCATCGGCCGCGCCGCCAACATCACGCGGCCGCTCAACGGCCGGGCTCCGTGCCACTACTGCGGACCGTGCGAGCAAGGCTGCGCGACGCGTTCGTACTTCAACGCCGCGTTCACCACCGTGGCCGACGCGCTGCAATCCGGGAACACGACGCTCATCACCGACGCGATGGTCTATCGCATCCTGACCGATCCGTCGACGAACAAGGCGACGGGCGTCATGTACATCGATCGCGTGACCCGTGAGGTTCGCGAGGTGCGCGCCCGCGCGGTCCTGCTCTGCGCGCAGGCCCTCGAGTCCGCCAGAATCCTCCTCAATTCGGCGGCGGGCGGCCTCGCCAACTCGAGCGGCGTTCTCGGACACTATCTGATGGATCACACGTGGGTGGCCGGCGGCGCGAGCGGGGAGTTTCCAGACGCGCCCGCCCCGAAGCCATCGCTCGGCGCGCCGCGGCGCCCGAACGGGATCTATACGATCCGGATGAGAAACACGATCAATGGGCCGCGCGAGAAGAAGTATCTGCGCGGCTTCGGCTTCCAGGGCGGCGGCTCGACGAGCTTCCGCATGGATGCGCCGGGCTACGGCGCAGCGTTCAAGAAGGGCGTCCTCGATCCGCTGACCTCGGTCAACCTGGTCGGGTTCGGCGAAGTGCTCCCGCGGTTCGACAACTTCGTCGAGATCGATCCCAAGGTCGTCGACAAGTTCGGCATTCCCGTCCTGCGCATCACGATGACGTGGGGTGAGAACGAGAAGGCAATGATCCCCGAGATGGCGGTCACGGCGACCGAGATGATGGAGGCCGCCGGCGCCAAGAACATCAAGCCGTTCACGGAGCCCGACCGCATTCCCGGGTACGGCATCCACGAGATGGGCACCGCCCGCATGGGACGCGATCCCAAATCCTCGGTCCTGAACCAGTTCCTCCAGACGCACGACATCAGCAACCTCTACGTGATGGACGCGTCGTCATTCGTGTCGGGCGGCTGCCAGAACCCGACGCTGACAATCATGGCGCTGGCCGTACGCGCGTGCGATCACCTGATGGAAGAGATGAAGCGCGGCAACGTCTAGCGAGGCTCCGCCTTCGACGGTCGCGACGCCGCCTGGCCAGGTCGCTTTTTTCGATAACGCCGCGGCTGACGCGCGGACGGCCTTGACCGAAAGGCGGAGGTCGGTTTCGCAGACGTCTCACAGAACGTCGCGGCCCGCCACGCCGCGGCGGATGTCAGCCAACGTCACGTCAGCCCATCGCCTCCGGAGCCGGGCAGTCACCGGGACCTGTCTCAGTGACAGCGCGAGGAGGCCACGGCTGCTGCGTGTTCGTCAGCTGCGGCGGTTGCGAATAGTGCGTGGCGCGATCTGAGATCTCGTCAGCGTCGACGTCCTGCTGCCACATCAGCGGTGAAGCCGACAGCCCGATGAACCCATCGTCTTTCAGCTGCGCCAGGCCAAAGAGGCAGACGGTTTCGGCCGGGATGCCTTCGAGATCTGCTCCGACCGGCTGAAACGCACGTGCGATCTCGGCGACTGTCCGGGTGCCATCGCACAGGCGCAGCAGTGCCGCCGACAACGGCGGCAGCTGCCAGGTATCGAGCCGATCGCCTGTCGTACTGAACACGATCGTGGTGTCGCGGACAGGTACCAGATTCAGGTCATGGCGATTGCGCAGAGACCCGATCAGGGTGTCGTAGTCGGCCTCCAGATCGACAACGATTGCGGCGTCGAGCGGATACGGAACCGACCGTTCGTCGAGGCACTCGACGGGATCGACGATCGGCGTGCGTCGCTCGCGCGCGGGGATGCTCTCGGCTCGCGCGACGGCAGAAATGGCGTGTCGTGCCGACGCCATCTCGGGCAGGTAGCAGCTCCGGACGAATTCGAGGAATTCGGTGTGGAACCGGCGATGCGAGTAGTACGGGGTCCAGCCGATGTCTTCATCTGTGTCGCGGGGGCGTCGTTCGAGCCGCCATCGCTGCCAGCGCTCGAAGACGTGCAGCAGATCGCCGCTGTCCTGGAGTATCGCAACCGGCAGCCAGCGGAACCAGGTCGCCAGATACGTCACGAAATCCATCACGTCCTTGACGTACCGCCGGTCCACCAGGACGGTCGGAATCGCATAGAAGTTGGGGAAGACGTCGGGATGCGACTTGATCAGGGCCGCTTCAACCGGATCCTGCCGCCAGCTCTGGTTGGATATGTCCGAGAAGATGTCGTCGAAGATCAGGTGGTCTCTGTGCTGCTCGTAAACGGGGGTCGCGGCCAGGGGCGCGAGTAAGGAGCACTGCGGCTCGGCGTGGTCGAAGCGCAGCGAATCGATGAAGAAGTGAATCGTATCCTGCAGATCGTCGCGACTCTCTTCCGGAAAGCCGACGATGAAGGCGACGGTCGTGTTGATGCCGTTGCGATCGGCGGAGGCGATCCGTTCCCTCGCCTCCGACAGATCCAGCTTCTTGTGAATGACGTGCTGCATCCGCTGAGAACCGGTCTCGATGCCGAAGAAAATGCCAGTGCATCCGGCTCTGGCCATCAGTTCCAGCAGTTCGTCGTCGACACAATCGGTTCGGGCGCTGCAGCCCCAGGTGAAACGCTCACCGCTCGCGAGGATCGCCTCACAGAATGCAACGACCTTCTTCCTGTCGATGGTGTACATGTCGTGCACGAGGCTGAAGTAGTTGAGCCCGTACGCCCGTTTCAGTTCCGTGATGTCGGCGATCATCCGTGCCGGTGACTTCAGGCGGAAGTTGCGTCTGAAGAAGTCATTCGTCGAGCAGAACGTGCAGGCGAACGGGCATCCTCTTCCGATCTCGAGATGAATTCCGCCGCGGTCCCTGATCTTCGAATCGAGGTCGAACGCGGGGAGCGGCAGCGCATCGAGGTCATCGACGACGGGCGCGTTGGGATTGCGGATCACCTCGTCGCCGCGCCTGAAGGTGATTCCCGGGATCCGTTCCCACCGGCGGTCGCGCTCGTGGAGCAGCCGTACGAGCGCAGGGAACGTGTCGTCCCCTTCCCCGCGGACGATGACGTCCACGCACGGAAACGCCCGCAGCGTCGCCTCGTCGACGACCGAGGCCTGGGGTCCGCCAATCACGACGGCGGTCGCGGGGTTGAGCCGTTTGACTTCGGCCGCCAGGCGCAACGTCAGCGGGTACGAGCTGCAGATCGAGCTCAACCCGACGATGTCGAAGGAAAGCCCGGCGAGGTGCGCGGCCACGAACGGAAAGAAGAACGTCGCGCTCTCGGCGCCGGAGCGGTTGTCCTGAATCGACGGGCGCGTCGCATCGTTCCTGACGAAATCGAAGAACAGATCGTCCAGGTTGACGACCGTGGGCGTGAGGCCCTGCTGGCGCAGCCGCGCTGCAAGCGTGAGGACGCCAAGCTGAGCGCCAGTCTTCGCGTGCGCGTCGGCGATCAGACCGGGGTCGATGAAGTCGGCGACAGTCAGCGCGGTGATGAGGCAGATAGACGGCCGTCGATTGACGTTTTCGAGCCGCACCATCAGGTCCTTTCTGGAGAGCTCAGACGACCTCGTTCTTCGACTTCGCGCGGACGTCTATCACCATCAGCTTCGATTTGGCGATCGCGCCGGCCTGCTTTCCGTGGATTGTCTCGACCAGCTTCTTCCGGAACACCTTCTGCAGATCGCTCTTCTGCTTCCGCGTGAGCCCCAGTTCTTTGGGAATCTGGACCTGGATGTCTGCCATGGACGTGCCCTCCTCGGAAGTTGACGCTTGGCGAATGCGGTCGTGGTGTGTGCCTGGGTCAGATGCGACGCGAAAACCACACGAGCGCACGGCCTTCGGAATCCGCGCCGCCCGCGTCACAGGGTGAATTCGCTGACAGAAGGTACCTGCATGCACCGATCTGATCAACACGGGAAATCCAGGTGTCGGCTGTCCGGTCGGATCGAGCGGTTGAGGCAGCTGGGGCAGCACCGGTTTGGGCAAAGACGCGTCGCGCAATGCGGGGCGCATCTCGAAGCCGATCCAGTTGCCGCCCGCGCGAACGAGACTCGCGCCAGCCCGGGATCGAGAATCCAAGCAGCCATCAACTGCCAGCCAAGTCGCCTAACATCCGCGCGAGCGCGGTTATCGTAACCCGAGGCCATTCAGAGTTGGACGACGACCAACCTGTATAACGCGGGCACGTACAAGGACTACGGCCGGGCGCACCAGATCGACGAGGTTGGTGAGAGACGGTCTACCAAAACCGCACACACGACTTCACGATCGCGTCAAACGGACCGCTGCGCAGCGACATCAGCGGCCGACGCCGCGCGCCGTTGCTGGCCGGCCTCGGGGTGAGTCTCATTTTCCTTGGGCACTACTTGCAAACTGTCCCGGCCCGATTCGCTCCGTTGCGAGGCGTCCGCGATCAGCATCCGGCAGTCGACGCCGGTATTGAGCATTGGTGCCGCATAGTCGGCGTGGTAGCTGATTCGCGCATTGACTCCGTGTAGCGGACCGACCTAACATCGAGTGCATTCCCTGTCTTAGAACGCGAGTACGGGTGCGCTCTCTGTCGCCCGTCCGCAAGAAACGGAGCCCGGATCGGTCCGATGCCCGACGATGAGCTGATCGGCCGCACGATCGCTCGCTACACGATCCTCGAAAAGCTCGGCGAGGGGGGGATGGGCACCGTGTATCGCGCCCGCGATGCCCGGCTCGATCGATTGGTCGCGTTCAAGATTCTGCGCGCGGAAAAGATGCACGACGCGGACCGGCGAAAGCGGTTCATCCAGGAAGCCAGGACCGCATCGTCGCTGAACCATCCAAACATCATCGCCATCTACGATATCGATTCGGCGGACGGTGTGTCGTACATCGCGATGGAATACGTTGCGGGAGTGACGCTCGACCAGGTCATCGCCCGCAGTCTTCGTCTGATCGATGCGGTGAAGTACGCCATCCAGATCGCCGATGCGCTCGTCGCGGCACACGCAGCGGACATCATCCATCGGGACATCAAGCCGAGCAACGTCATCGTGAGCCAGCGGGGGCTCGTAAAGCTCCTGGATTTCGGCCTGGCGAAGCTCGTCGAACGCCGTGCCGAATCGATTCTGGAAACCAGGACGATCGACGTCGCACCCATGACGATTGAGGGCACGATCGTCGGAACGGTCGCCTATATGTCGCCAGAGCAGGCTGAAGGCCTGCCGATCGACCATCGTTCCGACGTCTTCTCGTTCGGGGCCATGCTGTACGAGATGGCATCAGGTCGGCGGGCCTTCCGCGGCGCGACGAGCCTGTCTACTCTTTCCGCCGTTCTCAGCCTCGATCCACCGCCCCTCGTCGACACCGCCGAGCCGATCCCGCCCGAGTTGGAACGCATCATCGCCCGGTGTCTGCGCAAAGACCGCGAACGCCGCATCCAGCACATGGACGACGTGAAGATTGCGCTGGAGGAGCTCCTTGACGATCTGAAGTCCAGCTCCAGCGTCTCACGAAGCGGCATCGCGCAGCGCACGTTGTCTAGCGATGACGTTGCGCAACAGCCACCGGCGAGCGGTGCGGCCGTCCGCAACCGGCGGATTGCCTGGAGGATGCTCGCCCCCTGGTCGATTCTTCTGGTCGGGGCTGTCGCGTGGATCGTGTGGGCGCTGACCAGAACGGAAACGGCCCGCCTGGCGCCCGTCTTGACCAGGCTGAGTGCGGATGCGGGGCTCAGCGCGTATCCCGCGTTATCACCCGACGGCTCGCTGCTCGCGTTCGCCTCCGATCGTGGCGGCCAAGGCAGCCTCGACATCTGGGTCCAGCAGACTCGTCAGGGACAGCCGCTGCGGTTGACGACCGATGCCGCCGACGAGTACGAACCGACGTTCTCGTCGGACGGAACGACGATCGCGTTCCGGTCCGATCGCGACGGCGGCGGCATCTACACCGTTCCGGCTCTCGGCGGAACTCTGAGGCTGATCGCAAAAGGCGGTCACCGCCCGCGCTTTTCGCCGGACGGCAAATGGATAGCGTACTGGAGCGGTGGGATGGGCTCGGCGTTCGTGAGCGGATCCACGAACATCTGGGTGATTGGCACAAACGGCGGCGAGCCCCGCCGGATTGCATCGGAGTTTGCTGCTGCCAGGCATCCTGTCTGGCTGCGAGACGGCCGTCTCCTGTTCATCGGCCGTCTCAATGCGGATGTCGACTGGTGGATCACGTCACTCGAAGGCGGCGCACCGACGCGAACAGGTGTGATGCAGATTCTTCGGAACCGTGGGTTGCGGCCGCCGCCGGGCGACTACACGATCAATCCGACGGATGTCACGCTTGATGGACGCGCGATGCTGTTTTCGGCCGTGCTCGGCGACAGCGCCAACATCTGGCAAATCGAGTTATCTGCACGGGGTGAAGCCGCCGGTCCGCCGCAGCAGCTGACGTTCGGAACGTCAGTGGAGGCACAACCGGTTGCCGCGCGCCGGGCGTCTCCCGCAGTGGCTTTTTCGAGCCTGGCGGTGAACGTTGACGTCTGGAGTGAGCCCGTTGACGCAGCACAAGGGACGACCACCGGGCCTCCCGAGCGCCTGACAGACTCGCTGTCTTTCGAGGGTTACGCAGACGTGTCGCGCGACGGCCGCCAATTGAGCCACGTGGCGGCGCGCCCGGGAGGCTGGGACGTCCGGCTTCGGCACCTTGATGCGGGTGGCGAGACAACGCTCGCATCCGGGACGTCTCCCTTGTTGCAGACACGCATGAGCCCTGACGGGTCACACGTGGTGTACTGGGAGCGGGACGAGAATGAGCGCGCCGTCTACGTGGCCGACACGACTGGTGGAGCGACGCAGAAGCTGTGCGGCGATTGCGGGCCGCCGACGGATATCACGCCCGGTGGTAGCCTGGTGCTGCTCGATTCTGCGGGACCACCCGAAGCGATCCTGCTGGCCAACGTCTCGTCGAAGAAGATTACGCCCGTGATCGTGCCACCGTCGAGCCCGGAGTCATTTCTCTACAGTGCACGGTTTTCGCCGGACTTGAAGTGGATCGCGTTCCACGCTGCTATCGGATCGTCGACAACCAGACGCATCTTCATCGTCCCCTACCGCGGCGAACGTGCAGCCGCGACGAGCGGCGGCATTACTGAGAAAGACTGGATCCCAGTCACCGATGGCACAATGATGGATCGCGACCCGTACTGGTCGCCGGACGGCAACGCGCTGTACTTCGTCTCCGAGCGTGACGGGTTCCGTTGCATATGGGTGCAGCGTATCGATCCTGCCACTCGACAGCCGCTCGGCCTGCCGTCTGCGGTGAGCCATTTCCACACTGCACGCCTCTCGCTCTCCACCGTCGATCCACGGTCCTCGGCCGTCAGCCTGTCGTTGACCCCAACGCGCATGTTTTTCAGTCTCGGAGAGCTCACCGGGAACATCTGGCTGGCAACCGAACAGACCAGGAAATAGGAAAGCTCTAATTCACCATTCACATCCTGCCGTTGGTTTCGATAGCGCCGAATAAAACGGCAGGTCGTCTGAATTGACGATGGCGTCGAGCGGCTTCTCGTACGGCGGCAGTGAGGCAAGATACTCGTCGGCTTGCATGCCATCGTCCATCCGCGTCCATGTATTGTTGCCGTGGCGGACGAGGATGTAGTGCTCGGGCGCACACACTCTCTCGATAGCGGGTTCGTGATCGGCGAGAAACCAGCTGTCGCAACCGGTCCGCACGTCGCGGAAGGCTCTGCGTTCCCACATCTCTCTTCGGAAGCAGAGCGTCCCGCCCGCGTTCCATCCGTGGCCTGAAAACCGCACCGACCGTTGGCCTGCGAAGAGGACGAGAAAGCAGTCCCATGCGACGACTGTCCGAGAACATTGATCACGATCCGCAGGCATGGCAGCGCTCGCACGCTGCAGGAATTCCGGATGGTAATAGTCGTCGTCGTCCATCTTCTGCAGAACGAGTCCGCGCGCCTGTTCGATTCCGAGGTTCATCTTCGTGCCGGTCAACGTCGGCCGTTCGAGGCGGAAGTACCGCACTCGAGGTTGGCCTTCGCACAATCTTTCAACCGGTTCGTCACCATCATCGATGACGAGAAGCTCCGATCTGGTGTAGGTCTGACGCGCGAAATATCGCAGGGCCTGCCGGACGAAATGCGGACGATCGCGCGTCGGCATGATGCACGAGATCAGCTCGGTTTCGAGCGCATGGGCTGGGGCGCGATCGACTCCTTTCCTGGGTGACATAACCTCAGCCGTAAGATACCATCGGTTTCCTTTGACGTCCGCGGACCATCCATGCCTTCACAGCCGCCTCTCAGCGTCGTAGTCGTGTCGCTCAACGAAGGCGCCAGTCTCCGTGGGACCATTGAGAACCTGCAGGCGACCCTCCCGCCTGAAAGCGAAATCGTCATCGTCGATGACGGATCCGACGACGGATCGGCGGATTTCACAGCGATGGCCTGCGGTTCAGGCCGCCGCGGCGTCGCGGCCATTCGGCTGTTTCGCGCCAGCAATCTCGGTGTCGCGCGGGCTCGGAACTTCGGCGCGAGGCTCACAACCGGGTCCACGATCATCTTCGTGGATGCCCACATGGAGCTGCCCGATGGATGGTGGCCGCCGCTGCTCGATGCCGTTCACGATGCAGCCGTCGGTGCCGCCGCGCCAGGCATCGCGGTTGCCGACGACCCACACCTCCGCGGTTTCGGGCTGCGATTCGAAGGCGCGGATCTGGAGATTGAATGGCTCGATCAACACGACACGGAGCCGTATGACGTCCCGATACTTCCAGGCTGCTGCCTCGCCATGCGACGCGACGTTTTCGAGGCGACTGGTGGTTTCGACGACGGCATGATTCGGTCCGGAGGAGTGGACAACGAGCTCGCGGTCCGGTTGTGGCTGCTGGGATACGCGTTGAGGATTGTTCCGCAGGTCACCGTGATTCATGCGTTTCGCGAACAGCACCCGTATCCGATTTCCTGGCGTACCGTTCTTCACAACAAGCTGCGACTTGCGCAGACGCATTTCGGAGCGGCACGCCTCGAAGAGGTCACCGACGCTCTGAGGAATCAAAACGAGTTCCCCGAGGCTCTGGCGCTGATTGCCGGCAGCGATATCGAGTTGCGGCGTCGCGAACTCACCGGCCGCCGCGTTCATGACGACGAGTGGTATTTCGGCCGGTTCACGGGCGCGTGGTAACCCTGGGTCGCTCATCTCCTGACCTTCCGGCGCGGCTCGCTCACATCGTTCGAAGCATTCAGACTGAGGCATTCAAGACAAAGGAGGCCGCATGCATTCACCACCAACCGGTCACGATGAGCAGCGGTTCGAAGCGGCGTCGAGTCCAGGACCGACCAAACCGCCTGGGGGCACCAGAATGCCGGGCGGGACGAGAGCTCCAGGTGGAACGAAACGTCCGGGCGGAACGAAGCGTCCGGGTGGTACGAAGAAACCTGGGGAAGTGAAGCCGCGGCGGTAGGCCAGTTGTGGCGCGGATCGCGGCGGCCCGGGGCCGCCGCGATCACGTGTCGCGGCGTTGCCGTATTGTGTAGTTGGAACCAGATTACCGAATGGCTCAGGCGGCTTTTGGGCGGTGCAACAAGCCGCCTGACCTCGCGAGCTTTGCTACGCGATTCCAATCGTCAAGACTCGGCCGGCAACTCAGTGTCGCTGCGGTCTTGACGAGATGTTGCCGGTGCGCACATACGCGGGCAGATACTCTCTGCTGTCCTATCGAACGTTCGTGGCGCTCAGTCAAGGAGCGCACGCCAGCCGATTACCACATGGATTTCGTGGGGCGGCGGATCATCGTTACGGCGCAGGAAGTAGATGCGGCTCCCATCAGGAGAAACGTCGTAGGGCGTTCCCCAATGGCCGCGGCCGATTGGCGGAACGTTCAGCTTGGCCGGTAATCCAAATGTCGGAGCGCCGTCACGGCTCCACTGCACAGACACGCTCCGAAGTTGGCCTCGAGGATCGACGAAGAACAGCTCCGCGCCGTCGGGCCGCCACACCGGTTGATCGCCGCCTTCGCCCGAGACGACAACGCGTTTCGGTGGGCCCGCGACGGTCCGAACCGACACTTCCGGCCGCCCTGATTCGTCGGACACATATGCGATCCACCGGCCGTCCCGGGACATTCGCGCGTCACGCTCGTTGACAGGTTCGGCGAGAAGCGGTTGCGCGGTAGCCCCACTCTCGATGGGCACAATCCAGACATCGCTGCGCCGACCCACGAGCACGTTGACCAGCAGACCGCCGGGCGTCCAATCCGTGGGCTCGCAGTACTCGCCCGGGCATGGGAGCGTACGCACGACGCCCGTACCGTCGGCCGCGGCGATACTGAGGATCCTCGTGCCCGATCTTCGCGGCAGCCTGCCTGATACGTACGCGAGATAGCGTCCATCCGGAGACCAGACCGGACGGATATCCGATTCCACGGCCGATGTCACGCGGACGTTCGTACCACGTTCGAGATCCTCTACCCAGACATCGGGAGTGTTGCGCAGTTCGTCGACCCGCTGCCGCGACAGATATCGTCCGTCGGGTGACACCCGTGGCCAGTTCTGCGCTTCCGGTTCATCCCAGAGCCGGAGACGCTGGCCTTTTCGATCGACAGCCTCGAGGCGGTTTCCATATGGCACAGTCGACGCCGCAAACGCGAGCACATCAGCGGAAGCGCTTAGCATCGCCGGCTGAGTCAGTGTGGTCCCCGCGGCTGACAAGCCGATCGCGCGAGCATCTCCGACGAAGTTCAGCGTCCCGGAGTCGAATCGACGCGCCTCTATCCGGCCGTTGACGACGTACAGCAGCACACCTTCGGGAGTTCCAGGCAGCGGCACATATACGGCGTTCGAATCGGATCGAAGCAGCAGTGTGCCGGCGTGCGCGGCCGGCCGATCGATACGCCCGATGTACAGTCCGCGGCGTTCATCTTGTGCCGATCGCACGAAGTACAGGAAGTGAACCCCGTCGGGCAGAAACACGGGCCAAAGGTGCGAGGTATCGCCGAGTGACGGATCCAGTAACGTCGCCTGCTCGACTGCTTCGCCCCTGGCGCCCACTCGGAACAGTCCGGTCAGGATCACATCCGGCGCAAACACGATGGTCCCGGCTGGGTTCGACGTTCCGCCGAAGGGGAATAGCGCCTCCGCGAGGGCTACGGGGGCCCCTCCCTTCCAGGCGACCTTCATCAGCCGTTCTCCGGCGAAGAAGCCCAGCGATGTGCTGTCGGGTGACCAGAATGGGTGCGCCGATCCTTCGCTGCCCGGAATCGGCACTGCATCGACCGCGCCCCGATCGCGGACGTAGAGTTGACTACCGCCCTCACGCCGTCCCACGAAAGCGATATACCGGCCATCCGGCGAGACCACGGGGGCGGAACCAAGGGCCATTCCTGATGGCAGCGGCCAGGTAAACCGCGTCAATTCAGGGCCTCGCGGATCTCGGGACGGCACACGCCCGAGTGACCAGGCGGTAAACAGTACGAGCGCGGCGAGTCCTGTCGCGGTCGCCCAAACTACGCGGCGTGAACGCCACCTGTTCGTCGAACCAGTGGAGGGAGCGGGAACCGACGGACCAGGCGCGGATGTATCCACCTGCTCCAAAGCCCAGACGACATCCACCGCCGACTGAAAGCGCGCCTCTGGAGCCTTCTCGAGGAGGCGCATCACGATTCGTCCGAGCGACACCGGGACCTGCGCGTTCACGGACACCAGGTCCGGTGGATTGAGTGTCAGGACGGCGTGAAGCGATTCAAATGTACTCGCACTCCGAAACGGGCGTTGGCCCGCGAGCATCTCATAGAGCATCGCCCCGAACGCGAAGAGATCGGCACGGGCATCAACGTTCTCCCCTTTCACTTGCTCCGGTGCCATGTAGCCGGCTGTGCCGAGTATGACGCCGGTTATCGTACGATGTGTTCCTGTCGGCACACCTTCGAGCGACAACTGGAGCTTCGCCAGGCCGAAGTCGAGGATCTTCACACCGCCATCAAGCCTGAGGAACGTGTTCTCCGGCTTCAGGTCACGGTGAATGATTGAACGAGCGTGCGCGGCCGCCAGGCCGCGGGCGATGCCCAGCGCGATCGCGAGGGCCTCCTGCACTGACATCGGTCCGGCGTCGAGACGCTGACGCAGGCTCTGGCCTTCCAGGCATTCGGACACGAGGTACGGGATGCCAAGGTGCTCGCCGACGTCGTATACCGTGAGAATGTTCGAGTGGTTGAGCGCGCCCGCCGCCCGTGCTTCTTCCGCGAATCGCCGAAGACGATCGGCGTCGGTCGCAAAGTGAGGGAGCAGGACCTTGATGGCCACGTCGCGACCGAGACGTTGGTCTCGCGCTCGCCACACTTCGCCCGCCCCCCCGGAACCAAGCAGCTGAACGATGGTGTAAGGCCCGATCAGCTCGCCGGCATGCAGGCTCCACCGTTCCGTCGCCATCGCCTCCGCAAGCCTGTCGAGCGCGGGTTTCACCATGAATTCACCCGACGCCGCGTCGGCTTCCAGGAGCGACAGCGCCTCCGCCCGCAGCGCTTCATCCGTTCCACACGATCGAGCGATCAACTCGGTGCGTTCGTCGGATTGAAGCTGCCGCGCCGCGTCGAAGATCCGAACCAGCTGTTCGCGGCGCCCCTCACTCATACAGCACCCGTGTCCGAAAGTGCGCGGTACAGCCAGGCGCGGGCGAACGCCCAGTCGCTGTGCGCCGTGCGGACGGAGACTCCAAGCACCCGCGCCGTTTCCTCCATCGATAGACCGCCGAAGAATCGAAGCTCTACGACACGGGCCTGGCGGGCATCCTCCGCCGCCAGCTTCTCGAGCGCGCAATCGATGGCGACCAGATCCGTGTCGCGTTCGCTGGCTGGCAGTTCGACGCTCTCCAGCGGCACACGAACCGCGTCAGCCCCTCCGCGGCGATGCGCGCGCCGCCGTCGTGCGATGTCTACGAGAACCCTGCGCATCATCTGTGCGGACACGCCAAAAAAGTGACCACGGTTCTGCCAGCGCGCCTGATCCCATCCGAGCAGCCGGAGACACACCTCGTTGACCAGCCCGGTCGCTTGGAGCGACATGTTCGATCGCTCGCCCGCCAGGTACCGCAGTGCCATGCGGTGCAGTTCGTCATAAACAAGCGGAATCAGCCGGTCGAACGCCTGCCCGTCGCCGTCGCTCCAGAGGCGGAGCAGAGTGGTGACATCGCCGCCGGACGGCTGCTGGTATGGCTCCATGCTGAGGGGCGCTTGAGGCCCTGAGTCTACCAGAGCGACCCGAAGGCGGACGACACGCCAGAACTGCGCACGCGCGCGATCGTTGAAGAAGGCGCACGCGGCGGCCAAAGGCTGCAACGGTGTGGGCGGGGTGGGTTCGGGGGCCGCTTGCAGGTTTTTCCACGCGCGTGCGCCATAGCTCTTAGACGCAGAACACCGCCCATTCCAGGAGGCAGACCCATGCGCAACACGTCCTCGCGAGTAGGTATCTCCTTTGCGGTGGCCGTACTTGGCCTGATCAGTGTCGCGGTCGGCTGTGGCGAAAGCACCAACCCGGTGCGTCCAACCGTGGTTTCAGGCGGCGGGACAGCTACAGCGCCTGCGGCAACGGCGCCCCCTGAATCCTCAGCCAACGTAAACCTCATCGCTCAAGCTTCGGCCGGACACCTCAGTCCGACCGAGCTTACGAATCGTGGGTGGACTTGTTTCGAGCCAATCCCCAACCGAATCGTGTGCAGTCACCCGAACCAGGGCTTTCCAACGGTCGGAGACCCACCACCTGCTGATCGGCCTGCGACCTTCACGTTTTTCGTCTTCGACGGTACCGGTCACTTCGTCGGTACGGAACTCCTCCTTCGTACGGATCTCTACCGGGGGCAGCTCTGCGAATCGACCGATCACCCGTACGATTTTGTGCCGGTGATCGGCTACTACGAATGCATCCACACTGCCGGTCGCTGATTGCTAGTCGGTGGAGGCGAACGCGTTCTCAGAATTGCGCTTTGCGATCTGGGGGCCGTTCGCTTCGATCACGGACCGCAGGAGGCTACGGCGCGTCGCCTGGCTCCCGCAGGCCTAATTCTCCCCTCGCTCTCTTCTCCAAGCCGCCCACCGCTGTCGCTTGCGGCACGGCCGCGGCGTTCGGGCGCGCCATCCCATGCTAGGATTCGGTCAGTGACAATTCCGCGCGAGGTGTTGGCGATCACTCTGGTGTTCGTCGCCGCCCTTGGCTCAGGGTGCGATGTCGTCGGCCCCAGTGCTTGCACGCTGATCGGCTGTACGGGCTTGGTCGTCGAAGTGACTGGTGCGCCGGGTCAGACTCCAGTGACGGTCGTTGTAACCGCGCCTGATGGGTCGACGAGAAGCACCACCTGCACTTCGGCGACGGGCACTTGCCCAGTGTCCTTCCCCGATTTCACACCCGCCAGCGTCACCATTCGCGTGTCGACTGGCACCCAGACCACCGAAGAGACCAGACAGCCGACGTACGAAGTCACCCGACCGAATGGTCCAGCGTGCCCTCCGGAATGTCGAAACGCTCGAGTGGCCGTGGCGTTGTGAAAGCGCTCGCGGGCTGACCAATCTACAAGAAGAAGTGACGCTCGCTCCGTCTGCCCCATGAACAGACCGGGTGCGACGGAGAAGGCCGTGCCGAAGAAATCCGGCCCAGCGATTCCTCAGGTTGGACGGCAACGACGGGGAACACCGTCCGCAGGATGTCGATACGGTGCTGCCGTCAGGGGCGTTAATGTGAAGCCACCTTCTGGGTCTCGGCGTTGTCGCTCAGGGAGAAAGCAGGTCCTGATCGGGAGCGAGTCGATCGACTACGGGCCGGGGCAATCGATGCTGACCACCATCCACTTGCCGGTCGTGTCTCACATGACACGCGCCAGCGCACGCGAACCGTTCCTGGGCATGATGCTGACGCTGAATGTCGGATCGGTCGTGCAGGTGTCGGCAACATTTCCGGGCCCTCACGGGCGTCAGCCCTTGCTGTACCAAAAGCAGCGGCGCCTCCAGGAAGCACGATAGCTGATGCTGAACGAGAACCTCGACGCCTGCAGCGCTGCCGGGCGCGTCGGCTATGAAAGCCCGTCACAGTTCAGCCGTGAGTACAGCCGCCTCTTTGGAGCGCGCCACTGGGCGATGTGAGTCGCATGCGGCTCGCTCAACGTGCCGTTGAGCCACGTCGAACGCCAGCCGGCCCACGCAGGCGCGTTCGGGCGTCACTGTCGGACCGCGCGGCTAGTTCGGCTGCTCACCGCTTGAGAGTTGACCGCTGAAGCAGGTTTCCCGGCGAACGCACGTTCGACGGATCGGCAACGATTTGCGAAATTACGCCCCTGATGTTTGTGCTCCGGTACAGTCAGGGAAGAGAGTTGGTTCCAACTCTTCCGATTCGGGTTGCCCGGGGCGTTGATTGCGATACGCTGGTGGCCATGATCAACAAATATTTCGCTGCCTGCTGTGCGGCGCTGCTAATAGCTGCCACGCCCCCAGTCGCATCGGCGCAAACAAAGGATCCGGTCGCCGGCGTATGGGAAAGAACGTCGAATAAGAATCTGACCACGGGGCTGTCGCCGGACGAGCCGTCGCGCCCGCTTCGGGTGATTTATCTCGACGGCTACTTTATTCAGTTCATGGCTGCCGCCGGCCGCGCGAAGCTCGATCCTGCGACGCGATCGACCTGGACGAAAGAGCAACTCGCTGATCGCATTCGAATGCAGGGGCAGTCGGGTACCTACAAGGTGTTGGGCAATGGCGCCATTTCGCACAACATCGAGGTGTCTGCCGATCCGAGAAACGAGGGCACCGAGCAGACGTTTGACGTGCGCTTTGAAGGCGAGACGCTAATCCTGACGCGCACCCTCGACAACAAGGACAAGATTGAGACCCGCTTCCGACGCTTGAATTGAGCGGTCGACGGCGGTCGTATGTTCGCGACGGCTTTGAGCCGCCATGCCAAAGCAGTGACGCAGCGCATGAACGGCGGTCGCCTCGATGTGCCTACGTTGGCGGAAGTGCGTGAGCTTCTCGAGAATGTGTCCATCGCGTTGGCCGCCGAGGTTGGCGAATACCCAAAGGTTGCTGCGTCGGTTCACGCGATCGCGCTATGTTTGCAGCTTCCACCGAGCAGAACGTGAATCACACGATCACAACTCCGTCAGTGGCAGCGCGTAAAGGACGGAGAAGAGGAATTGTTGCCTGCATTGAAGTGCAGGTGTATACACTCCGCGTGCGCTTGTGAGAGGCGAGGCGCCACCTACCTACCCGTGCATGGACGCGTGACGGCCGAACAAGCAACCGATCACCGCGCAGGTGGCTATGAAGGTCAGCACGTCGGGATTGGTCATGTCGTTGTCGGTGCTCGGGTTGGTCATTTCGTGCTCGGTCCTGCGGGAGCCCGGCGTCAGACAGCCGAGCGCGAGGGCTGACGGGTTCACCACGCTTCACGTCGACGGAGATGAGGCCCGCATCTACCGCGACGAGTTCGGCGTCCCGCACATCTTCGCCGAAACCAACCGCGGCCTGTTCAAGGGCTATGGTTACGCCATCGCCCAGGACCGCCTCTGGCAATTGGAGCTCTTCCGCCGTGCCGCTCAGGGTCGCCTCGCGGAGCTGCTCGGGGCGACGACTGTGCCAAGCAACGTGCAAATCGGGCAGTCCACTGCCCTGGCCGCGGACACGGACATCCGGACCAGGCACTATACGGAGACGGAACTGCACGAGCAGCTCGCCCTCCTCAACGCCGAGGAGGCGGAGATCTTTAGCGCCTACGCGGACGGCATCAACCACTACATCACGGCCGTCGTGGCTGCCGACCCGGCGAGCAAGCTGCCCTTCGAATTCCACTCATTGGGAATGGGCGTCCCGGCGCACTGGACGGCTCTCGATATCGTGGCGAACATCGTTTATCAGTCGCGCTTCGGTCAGGCTGGCGGCCAAGAACGCCAGAATCAGACTCTCTTGACGAGCCTAATCACTAGGCACGGCGAGGAGGCGGGCTTGGCCATCTTCAATGACGTGCGCTGGATCGATGATCCCGAGACGCCCGTGAGTGTGCCTGCCGAACGGGCCGTAGACAAGCGCCTGGGTGCGGACCCTCGAACGCCCGCGCTCCCCGACCAGCTCCAGGGGGCCACGCAAGAGAGTGAAGTATCGCTGGAGGAACAGGCCGACGCAGTCTTGAGGATGGTCGGCGTACCCATTTCGGCAGGCAGTCATGGTTGGATCGTCAGTGCTGCGAAGAGCGCTAACGGGTCTGCCATGCTGTTCGGCGGTCCTCAAGTCGATTTCAATACGCCGGAGCTCTTTCACGAGGTGCATCTCAAGGGAGGGAACGGCTTCAACGTGATGGGCCGGGCCTTCGCCGGCGTCCCCTTCGTCTACGCGGGCCGCACTGACCACATGGCGTGGGCCATGACGAGCGGTACGTTCGGGGACACCCGAGATACCTACATTGAGACGCTTTGCGGCGGGGGATACCTTTTCAAGGGCGTTTGCACCCCGTTTGAAACGCGGATCGAAGTCATCAAGGTCAAGGGTGCGCCATCTGTCAATCTCACCGTGCGACGTACCGTCCACGGCCCGGTCGTGGGCACAGGGCCGGGTGTGGTCTTCACCCAGAAGCGCGTCGTCTGGAAACGCGAGATCGAGTCAGCGAAACAATTCCTGGGTATTAATCGCGCGAGGAACCTGCAAGAGTTCGAGGCAGCGGTCCGCCGACTGGAGGTCTGTCACAATTTTCTCTACGCCGACAAGGTGGGCAACATCGCCTACTGGCTCTCTGGTAAAGTCCCGATTCGCCCAGTCGGCTTCGATCCTCGACTTCCCCTACCGGGAACGGGGAACGCCGAGTGGACTGGAGAGTTCCGGCCCGTCCCCTTCTCCATCAATCCCACGCGCGGCTGGCTCTCGAGCTGGAACAGCAAGCCCAGTCTGGGCTACCCGAACCCCGATCAGAGAAGCTTTGGTAAGCAGTGGCGATCCTTGGAGATCGACGAGCGCCTAGCGAACGGCCTCATCTCGCTCAACGACATGAAGGACATCGCCAAAGACATCGCCCGCACGGACCAAGGCGGCGACGGTCGAGAAGCGCGCTATCTCAAGCCTTACCTCTTGAATGCTCTCGACGTGGTGCCCCCGTCCAATGCGCTGGCTTCACAGGCCAGGGCCGTGCTCACAGCCTGGGACGGCAGCGTTTTTAAGGAGCCGATCGCCGCCACCACGCGCGAGGCCGGGCAGGTGATCTTCGCGAAGTGGCTCGAGGTCATGCGTGTCAACACATTCGGCGACGAGTTGGGTACACAGGTCAGCCAGGCCAGCACCAATATGCTCATCCACGTCTTGGATGACGCTCTGGGCGGCGGCTCCGGCGTTCCGCCCAGCCGCGACTACTTCAATGGTATGAATCCAAATACGGTGATATCAGCGGCCTTCGACCAGGCGCTCGCCGCCCTAGGTCCGAACCCGAGTGCGTGGTCGACACAACCACGGGATATCGTAAGGTTCCGCCACACGCTCTATCCCGCGGTTCCAGAAGTGGCCACCATGCTCGACTCAAATCGAGCCACGTACGTGTACATCGTCGTCTTGAGCAATCCCACGCCGAACAGCGAGAGCATCCTTCCTTTGGGTCAGAGCGGCTTCATCGCGCCCGACGGCACGCTCGACCCGCACTTCAGGGATCAGCTCGAGCGCTATCGCAACTTCGAGTACAAGCCGATGCGTCTGTTCGCAAATGCACCGTGAATCGCAGCGTCGGCGGTGCCGTCCCGCGATCGAGCAGCCGTCGGCTCTGTTCGGGGGTCAGCCAGTTCCCGAGTCGAACGCCGATGCGTCGTACGCCTTTCACGCGGCGAATGCCCGCCGCGAGCCCGGGACTCAGCAGACCGGCGTCGGCAGCCTCGTACGCCACGCGCCGAACCGCGGCGAGCCGAAGGTTGAATGGTGGCAGGCGCATAGCCCCGCAGTTCGAGGTAAATCCGGTACCCGAGAACGACAGTGCGGTTGAACCCAAGGAGTGGCTCCGAACAGTACTAGACGACAAACTCGCGTGTGGCGTGGTCGTAGGTACGCTGGCCGCTCGCGGACATCAGGCTGTTCAGCGCGGCCGTTTTGGAGTGTTTCGAGGTCCAGGAGCGCGAGGACGCGCTTCGGCGACTTCTTCTTGCGAGATTTCGACTTCGGCATCGGCGACGGCCTCCTTCACCGTCGCCGACAGCTTCGTAGAACGTCCCTCCCTCCGGCGTTACTCCGGACACCCTACGAAACGTCACGGCAAGCGCTTGCCGTTTGCTGAATGTAGACCTGTTGCTGAATGTAGACCTTGACCTGAGCGTCGCGAACGCGCACATTATCTGGTCCTGCGGTATCTGGTCCTGCGGTCTCTTTGACGGCGTGGAGGGCTTATGCGACCTCAAGGCATTGCGTCCCTTCTGTTCGGGCTGGCGACAGCGGTGACGGTCATTGCTCAGACACCGAGTGCGCAGGACGAGGCGATGCCCCTCCTTCGCGACGTCTCACGCATCGCACTGAGAAACGTCAGAATCGTCGATGGCACGGGCGCTCCCGCCAGGCAGAACCAGACGCTGATCATCGAAAGGGGTCAAATTCGTGCGATAGGTAATGCCGCCGATATGAACGTCCCGGAAGGGACCCGTACGCTCGATCTCGATGGAAGGACGGTGCTGCCTGGCTTCGTGATGCTCCACGAGCACATGTTCGACGGCACGGCGGAGATCATCACGATCCCGCAGCCGTTCACCTCACCGCGCCTGTATCTGGCATTTGGGGTGACCACGATTCGAACCGCCGGAACCGATCATCCCTACGTTGACCTGAACGTCAAACGCGGCATCGACCGCGGAACCATGCCCGGACCGGAAATGCATCTGACCGGGCCGTTCCTCAACGGCGAAGGCGGCCGCTTTCTCACGGAGAAGATCGTCCGCGACCCGGAGGATGGGCGCCGCGCCGTCCGCTACTGGGCAGCGGAAGGTTTCACGTCGTTTAAGGTGTACCAGCAAATCTCGAAGGATGCTCTTGCGGCAATCATCGACGAGGCTCATCGCCTTGGACTCCCCGTGACAGCTCACCTCGCATCGGTGACCTGCCGAGAGGCCGCCGAGATTGGAATCGACAATCTCGAGCACGCGTTCGGACCGTGTACTCGGAGAACGAAAGACGACCTTGGGACCGATCCGAACGGCCCGGAGGCGCAGAGTCTCATTCGGCTGCTCATCGAGCGAAAGGTCGTTTTGACGTTTACGCCCGTAACAGCAAACCTCTCGCTTCCACCGGATCAAGTGGAGCTCTTGCATCGCGATCGCCGGGAGAGATACGAGCGCGAGCAGATGAAACTGGCTGACGGATCGGTGCCGGTTCGCCGCGACCAGCCGTTGCGCCAGATCTCGGGAGACCTGACGCTGGCATTCGCGCGCGCCGGCGGCCGCCTCGTATTGGGCTCTGATCCCAATGCCTTGGGCGCCGGACGGATGCCGGGTGTCGCGGACCATGACAGCATCAAGCAGGCGGTCGCGATAGGATTCACGCCGCTCGAGACCATACGCATGGCAACGCTCAGCGGAGCCACGTTCCTCGGTATCCAAGACCGCACCGGCAGTATCGCCGTGGGCAAGGAAGCCGATCTGCAGGTCGTACGCGGTGCTCCTGATCAAGATATTCGCGACATTGACAACGTCGAGATCGTCTTGGCGAACGGAATCGCGTACGACCCGGCGCTCTTGCTGTCCCGCGTCAAAGGCTTGGTCGGCTGGCGGTGAAAATCTCTGTCGATTACGCGCGTGAGCGTGGCGCGTGTCGTCGATGCCATCCGGCTCTTGGATCAGCCGGTTCCAAAGGGCATGGAGACGCCGTGGAAACGGCCGATCCCGCGACAGAAAACGTGAATGGGTAGAAGCAGTTAGGTGGTGAGCCGCGAAGGAATCGAACCTTCAACCCGCAGACTAAGAGTCGCAATAGGCGATCGACATAGCTTGCTCCAACTCGCGATCAACATGTTTACTATCGAGCAAATCAACGACCTCCACGCCCGGCTCGGTAGTAGGAGGACGCTCTCGGAGTATGTGCGGGCGCTTAAAAGAGCCTGTAACAAAACCCCCAAACGGCTCTCGTCGGATGGGTGCCTTCGGGCCGACTCCTAAACACTACGCGACGCACGAGGACTTATCTGCGCGGCGACTACTTCTTCGCCTCGGGATTCCAGTTCGTCAGGCAACGTGATCGGCGCGGTGGCACTGTTGTCGAGCACCGTGGCGATCAGGAAGCGCCCATCGGGCGCGACGTCGTATTGCCGACCTTGGGCATTTGGGCGGGTTGGGTCAACGCGAGGCGTGCGATCCAATTGCTGGTGCGCGCGCGTCCAGTTGCGTCCGGGTTCTGCAGGCCGCGGCGCAAGAGTACCTTCTCCAGGCGATGGCGCACCGCTGCCGATCTTCCCGGGCATCATCGCCGGCGCGACACGGGTCGCGGACCGCTTCCTCATCGAGCGTCGGCGGCCGGACTGCGGTCAGGAACCCGCGCTCACCGCAACGTGGCGAGCTTGAGCGCGTCCCGGCGATTAGCCGTTCTTGACATTATGCACCTTCATGATTTGAGGCTGGCCGGGGTCAGCGCCGAGCTTTTTCATGATGGGCACCAGCGTCTCGCCGAACTTCTGGAACTGTTCCATCGAGTCCCACACATCGAAGACCGAGACCGCACCGTCAACCTCCATGGCGCAATGGAACCGGCGACCTGGAACCTTACCGAAGCCAGCGCCCGCCTGTTCGAGCTGCTTGAGGACGTTGTCGTACACTGCCGGCGTAAAACCTGTTGGTCGGAAATACATACCGAATGCCATCGACACCCTCCTCACGAAAATGAGCTCACATGATTTCTCGAGGGATGATAGCCGGATTAGGGCTCGCTGGGTTGTCATGGACGCGATTTCCACGAAGAACGGCGGTTTTGGCGACGAACGCCAGGGAAAGATGGCATCGGCTTCAGGCGACCCTCCATGTCTTGCGCAGCGACTCCCAACAAATCAGCGCGCACCGTCCGCCCTTCGGCCGATGGGGTGGAGTTGGCAAGAACGGTTCGACAAGATCCCACAACGGATCTGGAAGCAGCGCGGCGGCCATACCTGTTCACGCTACGTCGCCGACGACGTGGGTCAGGTTTTGGAGGTTCTGTTACGCGCTCGTTTTAAGGGTGGACCACGGGTCGGATGACGATGACGTTCTACGATAGGACCGGCGGAGAGATGCTGGTCGAGCAGATCAGCTAGTTCAGTGTTTCACACTGCTAGCCTGCAGCCGGTCCTCCGTTTAAGATCGTTCGTCTTGACAGTGACGATTCGTGGCGAACGGGTTCGCCGGAACTCGACCGACGATCCCCGGCTCGATGACGGGACAGGCCCTGCGGCTCATGGTTCCGCTCTGGCACCGCAGCTGCTATCCCGCGCCGACTCGGTCGTTGCGCCGCAAACGCAGTCGAGCGAGCACTCGTCGCGGATCGACCGACGGGTGAAACCTCCGCGTTACCGGCTGTCTAGCGTGATGGCCGTTCGAATCCAATCGTGGACGCGTGTTTCGGAATGGCTTGCGAGCTCTTGCAAACGCGCGATGCGGGAGGTGGCGACGTCCATTTTCGAGAGAGCACGCTTGTGCGATGCCGAGTGGGTCGGTCGGAAGGAGCGGCGATTGTCAAACTAGCTGAGTAAGCCATGGGTCTCGCGCGCGGCACTCGACTCGGCCCGTACGAAATCGTCCACCTGCTTGGTGCGGGCGGCATGGGCGAAGTCTACCGCGCGCGCGACCTGCGCCTCGGGCGCGAGGTGGCCATCAAAGTGCTGCCCGCCGCGTATGTGAGCGACCCGGGGCGTCAGGACCGTTTCCAACGCGAAGCGCGCGCGGTCGCCGCGCTGAATCACCCCAATATCGTCGCGCTCCATGACGTGGGCACGGACGGAGACCTCCGATTTCTCGTCTCCGAACTGCTCGAGGGCGCGACGCTCCGCGAGCACCTCACGCCCGCCGAGCCATGGACCGTCCGCAAGGCGCTGGAGGTCGCGCTGCCTGTCGCCCATGCGCTGGCCGCCGCCCACGCACGCGGCATCGTCCATCGCGACCTCAAACCCGAGAACGTGTTCCTCGCGAGCAACGGTGTCGTCAAGATCCTGGACTTTGGTCTCGCGCGGCTGACCGAAAGCGAATCGACGTCACAGGAGGGGACGATGACCGGCACCGAGGCCGGCACCGTGCTGGGCACGGTGGGCTACATGGCTCCGGAGCAAGTCCGCGGGCTGCCCGCGGACCACCGCGCCGACATCTTCGCCTTTGGCGCCATTCTGTATGAAATGCTGGCCGGACGTCGCGCATTCGCGGAGGACACCGCGGCGGATACGATGTCCGCGATCCTCACGACAGAGCCGCCCGAGGTTCTCGACGCATCGCGCCCGTTGCCATTGGCGCTCGAGAG
>DATAEK010000097.1:0-12467 GCA_036258055.1 Vicinamibacterales bacterium | reverse complement strand
AAGGAAACAGCCGAGGAGGACGGTGCATCTGAGCAGCAAGACGCCCTCAACAAAATTCAGGGTGACATGGAGCGTGCCGCTGATGCGATCGATGAGGCAACCGATCCGGGCACAGATGAAAGCCCATCCTCGTAGTTGGGCCCGTGCGTCGGATTTCTGAGATATACTGTCCATGCTTTCCTGAGCCCTGCTCTACGGCCGATTCGGGCCGACTCCAGCCCTCACCAAGCCCCGACCGTTCGCCACCTCAATTCCGAGTGGCATCCACGGTCCTGACACCCGTTCCGCGTTCGAGGTGTCACCCATGACCGCACCGATCCGTCCACCGCCGCGAGCCTGCTTATTCATGACGGCAACAACGTGGACGCGCATCTTGCCCACCTCCGCGAGGCTGGTCTCACCGTCACAGAAGCTCACGCGGACCAAGCCATCGCTGAGGCAGCCTCTTTCGCTCCAGACATCATCGTTCTGGACTACGACTGTAACGGCGACCCCCCGAAACAACTCAAGACCGATTCGCGCACTCAGGCGATTCCTGTCATTGGGTTGAAGGCGCTGACCACTCCCAGATAAGCTGACTTGCTTTCGCGGCGCGATCGACGTACTCTTTCGGGCGTTCCGCTTTCCTTGAGCCCTGCGAGCCGCGCATCAACGTCGATGCGGCGTGAGCCCCAGTCCTCACCTAAAGCCACTCGGATGCTTGCTCCTTGACCTGGGGGCTTGTCATGGATCTTCGTGGTTCAGGGACGCGTCGGCGCTCAGCGCTCGTCGTGAGCGACGACGCAGAAACCCGCGAGATGTACCGCCTGTATCTGAGCACAGAGGGATTCGCGGCCCGCGATGTGCCCAGTCCAAAAGCATTCGAGACGGCAAGAAATGTGCAGCCTGACGTGATCATGGCGGACATCAGCCCGCCGGTCGCAGACGTCCTCGGCGTCTGCCAAGATCTCAAATACTCCGACTCGACGGGGTATCCTGGTGATTGCCGTGACCGGATACACCAATGCACAGCTGATCGACGCTGCCGCCAGAGTGGGCTGCGTCTCGGTGCTGATGAAGCCCTGCGCGCCAGAAGCGCTGCTCGCGGAAATCCACCGCGTGCTCCATATCTCTCCCGCTACATCGTCGCGTTGACGTCAACGCTCGCGCACCGGGCGTGGCGACTCGCTGCATTGGATCAGGCCAGCACGTGATCTCGGGCGAACCGGTGTTCATTCTTTGCCGTCGGCGCGCTCTCTCTCATCCCGCTTTCAAGAACATCCAGATACGGCGGTCGAGCCGAGTCCCTCATCAGCTCTGTTGTGCCAGCTGAAGTGCTCCGTTTGCGAACGCTCTGGCATAGCGGGCCAAAATCGCGACATCGACCGCCTCCGGCCAGCGGTCGGCCACGTTGTGGTAGACATTGCTGCCACACACCAGCGTGACAAATCTCCCGCCGCCTTGCTGGATGGCGCCGGCCTCTCCGCGAGCCATAGCGCCATGCCGCGCCTTCCCGTTTACGGCGAGACCTTCCTTATCCATCGCCGCGACGGTCCATTGCTCGAGCGCATCGTCAGAGGTGTGGATGCGATTAGGCTGTCGCGGTTCGCCAATGCTGGAGCCGAAGAAAATCCACGCGTGGGCGCGCTTGATCAGGTCCTGCCGGCTTTTGAGATATGCATCGATCCCGAGATGCCCAAGTTCGTGACCGCTCAACGCAACGAAGAAGCAGTCGCGCGACGGGTTGCCTGCCGCCAGAACGCGGATCGCTTCCAACCAACAGGCCAGCCGACTCGCTTGTTCGCTCGCACATTGCCACCAGCCACTCCGTGGTGCCATGAGAACGATCGGCGATAGTCTTGGGTTGCTCCCTACGATCTTCGCAGTGATGTTGAGAGACTCCGTCATCGTTCGTCTTACATGGGCCACGACCGTTGCTTCCGCACGCCTCCGGGCCTGTTCGTTGAGCCACTCGCTATCTGCGCTCGAGACCTGCAACATGGGCGGGCCGAACGGCTGGTTGAAGGCATCGGCGTTCATCAGGAAAAGTCCAGGCCTGTTGCCGCGTGTGATCAGGACTACAGCCTTATGTCGGCTGTGCCGCGCCTCGGCAACCTGGCTTGGCGGCTCGCTCCCAGGTTCGGTGAGTGTGAACGGCGTCGTTTCTGCCAACCCGATCGCGCTATCACTGCGGAGCGGACCGAGCCTGCCGCGCACCCCTTCGGTGTCAGTAAAACCAGCGTCGAACAGGGGCACGCCGTCGATGCGCCGATCGGCAATACGTAGGTAACACGACTGCGGATCGACCCGACTGAGAGGGAAGGCCTCAAACGAGGGTTCTGCGCCTAACTGCCGTACTTCGTTGGCCAGCCACTCGGCCGATGCCTTGTCGACCTCCGTTCCCGTGCGATGGTTCCCCTGCGCGTCGTACGCGCGAATCACAGCCGCCACGCGTTGCTCGACTCCGTCCGAAGAGGCCTGCGGCTGCTCGAGCGCGGCCAACCGCTCCCTTCTAGCAGCGCTGGCGGCCAGTGCGAACGTGACCGTCCGGCCTCCGACTGCAAGGAATGCCCTACGATTCATCTCTCGCCTCCAGTCACGAAAGCCTCGCGTGGAGTGGGGTCTCGTAGCCCACGATCGGGCTGGTCGGGCATTGTACTTCTCGATCCAACGCCCGATGCTGCGACTGCACGCTGTTGACGAGCGAGATCGGTCGATCTCCAACGATCGAGTGTGGCCCTTCGATCACCCCATGCTGCGGGTCGTTCGGCGTGAGCCTGGACCGCACCGTGTGCCATCGTCGGGGGACTGCTGCTGTGGAGGTTGTTCCGTCTCGATCCCGTTGCTGACGACACCTAGTCCATCTCAGTTGCAATCACGCTCAACCAGCAGGAGGCCATGAGACCACGAGAATATTCAGCAGCCCCTCGTGATGTCCTGGGCTCCTGTGAAGGGAGTTAGGACTACACTGACCGCTGATGGCCTCCGATTCGTCCTTCACCATGAGAGCGATCGGTGTGGTCCGTACGCCGCACCAGGCGACCTCGAATCTGCCCAAAGGCCTCGGCGCCGAGCACACCGCTGAAGGGACGATCGAGATTCGACCGGATCTCGAACCCGGCCTCCTCGACATCGACGGCTTCTCGCACCTCCTGGTGATCTGGGTATTCGATCGATCCGATCGCGTCGAGTTGACGGGGACGCCGCCAAGCGACGATCGGCCGCACGGTGTGTTCGCGACGCGTTCGCCGCGACGGCCGAATCCGATCGGGCTCACGGTCGTCCGGCTGCTGGAGCGGAACGGGCCGCGTTTACGTGTCGCGGGCGTCGACATGCTGGACGGCACGCCAATCCTCGATATCAAGCCGTATCTGTCAAATGTTCCGGCGGAAGAACTGAAGCGCGGCTGGCTAGCCGATGCGGAAGGCCGCCGCCGATAGCGGATGAAGGAACCCATCAGTCGCGGAGTGTGATGAACACATGCCGACGAAACATTTCGATCCTCGCCTGCTCGACGCGATTCGGACGTCGAACATTCTCGGCATCCGCGCCGGCACGAAACCGCATCGCGTGATCGGCATCTGGGCGGTGGTCGTCGAACGCCGGGTTTTCGTGCGCTCGTGGAGCCTGAAGCCGCGGAGCTGGTATCGCACCTTCCTCGAGGATCCGCGCGGCGCCATCTACGTCGGCCGGCGACGGATTGCCGTCCGCGCCGTGCGGACGCGTAGCGAACGGCTCAAGGCCGCCGTCGATCGTGCGTACCTGGCGAAGTACACGTCACCGGGATCGGTGAAGTACGCGCGCGATCTCGGTCGCGCGAAGTCGAGGGAGACGACGACGGAGCTGGTGCCGGTTTAGAGGGGCGGAGATGGAGGAGACGGAGATAGAGGAGGCGGAGGGGACGGAGCCAACGGAGATTCGCTACACGGAGGGCGCGGAGGCGGTCAGTGGGGAATCACAGGTCGCGCCAACTCGCCTATTCGCAAATACCGAAACGACTGGACTCACTTGCTCGCGCGCGAGGCTTCGGCGGCTTCGTGCCCGTTGCTTCTGCGCTGACGATGACGCCAGATGGCGAAGGCGGTTCCGCCGGCGAAGATCGCCGCAACCCAGGGCCAACGGCGACGAGGCGGTGAGTTCAGCACCCGTTCGAGGTGACGTCGTGCGCTGTCGGTGGCCGGGTCCCCGGCGAAGTGGATTTCGTCGCTCATGATGCTGCTGTCGATCTCCGCCTACGCCGGGATCATACTGCTGATCTGCGGATTGGTGGCGATGGTCCGGCCACTCCGTTTCATACGGCTGAACTCACGCCGGCGTGGCGCGGCCATCGTCGCGGCGGGCTCTATCCTCTTGGCCTTTGCGCTCTTCTGGCCGACGCCGCTCGAAGGGGTATCAGTCACCGAGTCGGCGCTCGATGGGCAGATGCCGTCCTACCATTTCGTCGAGCACCATGAGACGCACATCGACGCGAGCCCAGGGGTGGTCCTCGACGCCGTTCGCGCGGTCACGGCCCGCGAGATCCGGTTCTTCGCGCTGCTGACGTGGATCCGCCATCCACACTTCGGGCGGGGTAAGGAATCCATCCTGGCTGCGCCTCCTGACGAGCCCATTTTGACCGTCGCGCTCCGTTCGGGGTTCGTGCTCCTGGAGGAGAGGCCCGGTCGCGAACTGGTGATCGGAGTACGCGTGGCGTCCGAGGTCCGCGGGGTGATGAACTTCGCTGTGGAACCCGACGGCCGCGGCGGGTCGCGTTTGTGGACCGAGACGCGGGTGCGCGCAGAGAGTCCGCGCGCGCTCCGTGCGTTCACGGCGTACTGGCGGTTGATTTATCCGGGCAGCTCGCTGATCAGGATCGAGTGGCTTCGTGCCATTCGGACGCGCGCCTTGCGCGCAGCCGCACGCTCAGCGCACGCGCTGCCGCCGCGACGCGGGTGAACCGCCACCCGCATTCCTCGCACTTATGGAGCGTGACGTCTCCGGCGTCGAGGAGACATTCGTTGCGCCGCGATCCGCAGCGATCGCAGGCTGGAGCCGTGGCCCTTCCCAGTTCACGTGAGAGTTTCCAGCTGTCGGCTGGGTGGCGATGCGATTCCGGGTGATTGACGTGCATGTTCGGCGACCCCTGACTTAGCCCACTTCGGTTGACAGCCCAAAGCCCAAGGCGGGACTATATACCACGTTCGATATATGTCAAGAGCTTTCAGGGGATAGCCGCGATCAGCCGCGTAACCGCCGTCTCCAGCGTGACTTGCCCGTCGATGTACGGCTGCCACTCCCGTTCGACTGGTCCGCGGAACTGTGGCCACGCGCGGTCGAGGAGGCCGGTCGCATACAAGTAGGGGACGTAGTCAATCTTGCGGGCGGCAAGGGCCTGCCGGACGACTTCACCGGCCGAGTAGAAGAGCACCACGTGCCACAAATTGCGGACGTCCTTACCGTGCGCTTCCTCTCGAATGCGACGCGAGATCTGATCGATCAGCCCGTGCGACGCTTCGTGATAGAGCATTTCCACCGAGGCCCAACTGGAATAGCTCGAGTTGCCACTCGATATCGTGATGTGCGTCGCCGGTTCGTTGGACGTGTAAGCGCCCTGCGCAATGCCAGCGCGAACGACATCGACACGGACTCCCGACGTGAACCATGGCGTTCGATAGAGCTCGGCCAACCGCCTGGTGATCTCCGGCGCCACCTCCGTCACGCGTGGTACAGCCTCGGCGATCCACGCGCGATTGGCTCGATCGTGCATCGTCCACCAGTACTTTCGATAGATCGGTTCGGCGGCGATGAGCGCCCGCCGGTGCGCCGGCGTGAGAACGGATTCCGGCAAGTCGTTCCCCGCGGACGCTAACGCGACGTTGATTTCGGTCATTCCGTCGCCGAAGAGCAGATCGCGCGACGCGAGCTCGCGGTCGTAGTACTGCACCGCCGCATCCCACGCGGCACGCTCCTCAGTACTCAACTCGCCTGCGAGCGGCTCGGGCAGCGGCGCGGATAGTGGCCGGCCCTGTCCGGGTGGCCGCGCGGCCCAGGCGGCAGCGAAGAGCGTGTGGTGCAAGTTGGGCCAGAACGCACTGTGGAGCTGAAACCTGGAGACTTCCGCGACGAGCGATGGCTGCGGCGCGGACGGTGGCGCTGCCTGAAGGAGCAGGAGTGAAACGAGGAGAGCAGCCGGCATGATTACTCAGACGGCGCGCGGCAGGCTCCAGTTGGGTTAGGTGTTGACCCTCAACGCCATCATCGTCGCGTCGTCGAACGGCTCGGCGCGACCTCGGAAGGTTCGGACCGCCTCCTCGACGCGTTCGAGCACTCTATCCACACCCTGTTGATGCTCGTCCGCGATGATCGCCTGCAGTCGATCGGCACCGAACATCTCGCCCTTCTCGTTCTCGGTTTCGACAAGGCCGTCGGTGTAGAAAAACAGTAAGTCGCCGGGCCCGAAGGGAACCTGGGCCCCCTGATAGCCCTGGCCCGAGTACAGCGCGATGGGCATGCCGGTAGAGGCGAGAGGCTTGATGGTGCCGTCGGCACCGAGCAGGAACTGCGGGTTGTGACCGGCGTTGACGTATTGCAGCCGCCGCCCCTGCACGTCGAGGATCGCGAGAAACAGCGTGACGTAGACGCTGTGCGGAGTGTTCGCGTCCACGTCGCGATCGAGGAAGTCCGCAAGACGCGGGAGATCGGTTTCGAGCGGCAGCCGCGCACGCAGCGTGGCCTGGATGTTCGCCATCAGCAGCGCGGCGCTGACGCCCTTGCCAGATACGTCGCCGATTAGGAGTGCCATCCGCCCGTCCGGGAGCGCGAAGTAGTTGAAGAAATCTCCGCCGACCTCACGCGCAGGGATCGAAACGCCCTTGATCTCCGCAGGACCCAGCCTGAGCGGCGCGCGCGGCAGCATCTCGGTCTGGATTTGCCGCGAGAGCTCGAGCTCACGATGGAGACGTTCCTGTTCGACCACGAGCGACTGATGGCGTTCGAGATCGGCCGCCATGCGATTGAACGCCGTCGCGAGCGCGCCGAACTCGTCGGACGATTGCACCGGCACGCGCGTCGAGAAGTCGCCACCTGCGAGCTGGCGTACTCCAGCGCTCAAGGCAGAGACGTGCTGCGTCATTCTGCGTGAGACCGGCACGATCCCGATGCATGCCAGCGCGATGACCCCCAGGCCGATCGAGAGGTTACGGAACGAGAGGCTGCGGATCTCGCGGAGTGATTGTCCGATCGGCCGCGCGATGCCGAAGACGAGGCCGCTGGGATCGCGCCGTGCGACGACGAGCCAGTCACCCACGCGTTGCGGCGATCCGCTGGCGGCCTCCGCGCCGGCCTTCGCGACGTTCAGCGTCGTCAGTGTCGGCCGCTGACTCTCTTCCGGCGTGTGCACGACGTTCTGCTGATCGATCGCGAACGGGATCTCCCCTTGCTCGCGGCGCGCGAATCCGAGTACCGTCCCGAGCATCCGATCGAGATTCATGTACGCGTTGGCGCGGCCAAGCAGGCGGCCGTGCTTCTTGACCATCACTTCCATGCGGCGGCCCTTGACGTCCATCTCGGGCGCGCGCGCCTCGGCACGAGCTTCCGCGGCTCGTGCGGTGGCTTCCTCCTTTGCCGCTTCCGCGCGCATGGCATCGGCGGCCGCCGACATGGCCGCCTCGGCGACCGGTACCGCGAGTCGTACGGCTCCGTCGATGAGGCTGCTGACATCCGGTCCGCCCGATGCTTTGGACTGCAGCTTTGCCTGACGGCGGGCCTCCTCCACGATCTTCGGAACGTCGACGACGATGACGCCGGTGCGAGGAGGGGCCGGTGGCGGCGGTGAATTCGGGCCGGGGGGAGACCCGGGACGTTCGGTACGTACAGGTGGCGTGTGTCCACCATCAGGAGTCGGTCGTGGAGGGATGCGATCGTCCTCGTGTCCATCTTCAGGGTGGAACTCCACGCGATCGATGAGGCCGGCCGCGTCGCCGAGCATCGGCGCAATGCGCGCCCGTACCACGTCCGGGTCCGGATCGCCGGAGTCAGATGTCCCCGCGACCTCGAACAACCGATCCATCCGTCGCCCCAGATCCGTCGTCATCATCTCCATGCGGCGAGCGATGTCGGCAGCGCTCTGCGCCGTCTCACGCTGCGCGGCGCGCTCGAAGGCGTGAACGGATGAGAGATACGAGAAGAGGGTGACCGCACTCAGGGGCACCACTGACAAGATGACGAACGCAATGACGAGTCGTGTGCGCAGCGACATCCGGCGCTCTGGGGCAGTGTACTGCAGGTGCTATAGTCGAGGTGACGTGCAGGGTTTGCCCAAGTAGCGACTAGCGGGGTGTGACTCGCGGAAACGGCTCGGGTCGAAATCGACCGTCTCCCATGATGGCCTTCGCCGCGCGCGAGAAGAGGCCTCGCGCCGGCGGATCCTGCCTGGGCGGTGCGGCCGCCAAACGGACCCTGGGCCGTGGCGGCCTCGGTTCCGGCGCCGATGCCTTAAGGGGTGTGACCGGAATCCTGACGAGCGTGCGTTCGATTCTGACATCCGGCGCTTGGGGCACGGACGGCAGCTTTGCGCCGGCTCTCACGGGTTCAGGCGCCTCGGCAAGGCGGGAAACGAGCAGTATCGCGGCAGCGCCGCACGTGATTGCGCAGAACATGCGCAACGGCATGGTGGTCCATCAGCGAGGATCGTGCCAGGACAAGCCTGCCTGGCTCGGGTAGTCGACCCATGAATCCATAATTGTGGTAGTGTATCCATATATGGAGTCAAGGCCCAGGCGTCAGGGCACCAAACGTGCGGTCCTCCCAGCGGTCCGGCCGGATCCCGAGGTTCGGCGCCGCCTCTCGGGTCCGGCGCTCCGCACGTTTTTCAACATCGCGTTGGTCTGGCAGTTGTCGGTCACCGAACAGCGCGCGCTCCTCGGCTGGCCCGCCACCTCGACCTTTCACAAATACAAGTCGGGTGATTTTGGAGCGTTGAGCTTCGATACCCTGACCCGGCTCTCGCTGGTCATCGGCATCTACAAGAGCTTGCAGGTGCTGTATCCCGAGCCCGCTTTCGCGGACGCCTGGGTCCGGATGCCGAACAGCAACCCTCTCTTTGGCGGCAAGCCGGCGCTGACCCTGATGACCGACGGCGGCATCGACGGGCTCTTCCGCGTTCGACGGCTGCTCGACAGCCGGCGGGGCGGATGGAACTGACGCCGCCAGAGTCGCTGGTCCGCTGGACCGCGGCGCCTCGGCTCGTCCCCAGTCGATACCCGGTCGTCGGTCTCCTCGACCGCGTAGCGTCGTCGGCGGACCTCGACGCGGTCTTCGAGCTCGAAGGCTGGACCAACGATCGCATCAGCAATGAGCTCGGCCTCCTGCACACCATCCCCGAGAGTGAGTGGGTCGCGGGCACGCCGATGGCGAGCGTGGTGATGGCGGCATTCAGCCATCCGCGCCCGGGAGGCAGCCGCTTCTCGACGGAAGAACGCGGCGCATGGTACGCAGCCAGAACGCTGACGACGGCGATAGCCGAGTCGGTGTATCACCGCACCGCGGAGCTCAGGGAGGTTGGCGGCTTCGTGACCCGTGTCGAGCTGCGCGTGTATCTCGCCGACTTCCGCGCCAAGTTTCACGATCTGCGTCAGGCGAGCCGCGCCTGGATTCCGTTCTACGATCCGCTCGACTACGGATCGTCCCAGGTTCTCGGCCGGCGGCTCCTCGAGCACGGCTCGAACGGCCTGGTGTACCGCAGCGTCCGCGATGCCAGCGGCGAGTGCCTGGTGTGCTTCCGTCCGGCCCTGGTTCGAAACGTCCGCGCCGGCGGGCACTACGAGTTCCGGTGGGATGGCGGTCCGGAGCCCCTGGTCCGCAAGCTGTAGATGGTTCAACTCGCACGCGGCGACGCAGGCCGCCGCGTGCTACCTTTGCATGCATCATGCATCCGTGGCACGACTGCTACGTTGACGACGCGCTCGTCGAGGCGGCGTTTCCAGTCATCGTCGAAGTCCCCAAAGGCAGCACCAACAAGTACGAGCTGGACAAAGAGACAGGGCTGCTGCGGCTCGACCGCGTCCTGTACAGCGCCGTCCACTATCCGGCGGACTACGGTTTCATCCCGCGGACGTTCTGCGATGACGGCGACCCGCTCGACGCCCTGGTTCTCAGCCAGGACCCGGTACACCCGCTGACGATCGTCGAGGCCCGGGCGATCGGCGTGATGCGGATGCGAGACGAGAAGGGTATCGACGACAAGATCATTGCGGTCAGCGTTCGCGATCCCGCCTACGTGGACTACACCGAGAACACGCAGCTGCCCGCGCACATGCTTCGTCAGATCCGCCGGTTCTTCCAAGACTACAAAGTCCTCGAGCACAAGGAGGTCGTGGTCGACGAGTTGCTCGGTGTGAGCGACGCGGTCCGCATCATTCGCGAGGCGTTGGATCTCTATCGGCAGCTCCGCCGAGGCGAGCTGAAGAAGCTCCAGGGTCCGCTTCGTGCATAACTTCTCATGCTGAGTGGGTTGCGGCGCGCGCCGCTCTGGTGCTGGTGGATCGCGGTGGTGTGGCTCGTGAGCTTTCCGTGGCTCGGTCGTGCGCAGACGCCGCAATGGCATCGCGTGAACTGGGTGCCCTTCGAGGATCCCGCAGACAAGATCACAGACGTGCTCGCGAACATGGCGCTTTTCATCCCGTTTGGGTACTCGCTCGCGGGTCGCGGCCGGCAGACGTCGATGGTGCGGCTCTGCATCATTGCCGCGATCGTGTCGGCGGGCGGAGAGGCGCTGCAACTGTACAGCACCGATCGCTTTCCGTCAGCGACCGACGTGACGTGCGCCGTTCTCGGAGCCATAGCCGGGCGCACGCTGCGCTTTCGTCACAATCTGCGACCCAATCCCAACCCTTGAGGGTAGGCTGCCGTCCAAACCGCACGGATCGACGGCGGACGTGTGCCCCGCTGAGCGGCCGGCCGAGAGGATGTGAATCGCCATGTTCGATCATCTTCGCCAAGACGTCGTCTACGCCTTTCGCAATCTGCGCAAGAGCCCCGCGTACGCAGCCGTAACGGTGCTCACACTCGCGCTCGGCATCGGGGCGAACACGGCGGTGTTCAGCGTCGTGAACGGCGTCGTGCTCAAGCCGCTCGCGTATCCGCAGCCGGGGCGTCTGGTGTTCATCACCAGCCAGTTCCCCGGCCTTGGCTTCGATCAATTCTGGGTCTCTGCGCCCGAATTCATCGAGTTCCGGGACCGCAATCAGTCGTTCGAGCAGGTGGGCGGCTATCGATCCGGCGCCGTCAATCTCGGCACGGCGGACCAGCCCCGCCGCGTCAATTCGGCGCTGGTCACCTCGGAACTCATGCCGGCCCTCGCGGTGCCTGCGATGCGCGGCCGAATCTTCACCAGGGAAGACACGCTGCCCGGTGTGGAGGACGTCGCGGCGATCTCGAGTGAGTTGTGGCGGTCGTCGTTTGGCGCCGACGAGTCCGTCATCGGCCGCGTGATCCCGATCGACGGCGTGCCCACGCGGATTGTGGGCATCATGCCGCCCGGCTACGACGTCCACGATCAGAAGGTCCAGGTGTGGCTTCCTCTGACCATCGATCCCGCGAGTCCGGGAAATCGCGGCGGTCACTTCCTGTATCTGGTCGGGCGGCTGAAAGACGGCGTGAGCGTGGCGCAGGCCAAGGCCGACGTCGACACGATGCTCGCGCGATGGCCCCAACTGAATCCGGGCACACACGTGCCCAACACCACGGACCATCGGCTGCGGCTGGACATGCTGCAGGAGGATCTCGTCGGTGGGCTGCGGACCCCGTTATGGGTGTTGCAGGGCGCGGTCGCGTTCGTGTTGCTCATCGCGTGCGCCAACCTCGCGAACCTGCTGCTTGCGCGGGCCGAGTCGCGACAGCGGGAGTTTGCGATCCGCTCGGCGCTCGGCGCGGGCCGCTGGCGGCTGCTGCGTCAGTTCCTGACCGAAGGCGTCCTCGTCGCACTCGCCGGTGGCGCGCTGGGCGCGGCCGCCGGATTCGGCGGCTTGCGCGCCGTGCTTGCGGCCAATCCTGGCAGCATTCCGAGATCTGCGGAGATAGCCCTCGACCCGGCCGTGTTGGCGTTCACCGTCGTCGTTTCGCTGCTGACCGGATTCATCTTCGGCCTCGCGCCGCTGCTGTATTTGCGGCAGCGCGTGATGACCTCGTCGCTGAAGGAGTCAGGTCAGCGTGCGACCGCCGGAGCGGCACGCGCGCGCGTGCGAAACGGGCTCGTCATGGCGGAAGTTGCGCTTGCGGTAGTCCTCGTGGCCGGCGCGGGGCTGATGCTGCGCAGCTTCTGGAACCTGCTGTCGGTCGACGCGGGCTTCAACCGAAGCCATCTCGTGACATTTGGCGTCGTCCTCCCCGGCGCGACGTACCGCTCGCCGCAGAGCAGCGTCGATTTCTTTTCCCGGCTGACGACCGACCTGGCGGGCCGCCCTGGTGTCCAAAGCGTGGCCGCGATGACGGGACTTCCGCCGACGCGGCTG
>DATAEK010000227.1:0-12002 GCA_036258055.1 Vicinamibacterales bacterium | reverse complement strand
CGTCGACTCTTGATAGCCCTGCGCCGCCATGAGCAGGTAATCAAGGTTGTACTGGGCGCCGTACTTCTTGAACATCTCGACCATCGCCTGCAGCTTCTGGCGCTCGGCGTCGGCCGCGGCGTTCTTCGCGAACTTGGTGTTGTCGAGATAGCGGCGTTCGATCGTGTTTCGGAAGGCGTCGCCCTTGGGGTGCTTTCGGAGCCACGCGTTGACGGTCTCTCGGAGCTTGGGATTCTCCTTGCGAAACGCGACGGCCAGGTTGCCGCCGGACCGCACCGATATGTCGCGGTGGACCTTGATGCTGGTGAACACCTTGCTCCAGAACTCGGCCAGGTAGTCGTCCACGACGGTAATCGGGGCGAGACCGGCGTTGACCATCTCGAGCACATCATCGTCCTCGAGCACGTCGGGGGCCTCGTCGATCACCACCGCCGGCTTGCCGCGCGCCTTCAGTTGCTCGTTCAGGTGGAGGAGGCTCTCCTCATAGATGCTGCCTTTGCGGACGAACACCTCCTGGCCGGCAAGATCGTCCACGGTGGCGATTGGCGGCGCTCCCGGCCCGGTGACCACTACTTCGCTGACATTCGTGCGCGTCGGCTCCGAGAAGGCGGCGAGCTTCTCCAGCTCGGGTCTCACGGTCACCATGGCCGCGACCATGTCGACCTTGCCGCTCGCGAGGGCGGGGTACAGCTGATTGCGCGTCATCGGGACGATCACGACGTGCACCTTGAGGTTGCCGGTCTTCAGATCCGCGTTGAGATCGTTCTCGAACAGCTTCAAGGTCTCGTACGTCAACCCCCGTTCCTGCCCCTTGTCGATGAAGTAGTGCGTGCGGTTGAAGGTCACGCCGACGCGAATCGAGCGGCGCTTGACCAACGCGTCGAAGTCACCGGTGAACGGCTTGTCCATCGCGAGCCGCACGCTTTCCGGAAGGGCGTCGAACGGCGACGCCGTGTCCGGGATTGGCGCGTCAGCCGCGGACGGTGTCGCCGTCGTGGTCGCGGGCGGCGCCGCCTCCTGCTGACCGGAGCAGGCCGTGGCGGCCACGATCAGCACCGCGACAACGCCGCGACACACGCCAGCTTGAGTCCATCGGGTTTTCATAGTTTTCTCTCGCGCTCCTGTTACGGCGTTAGGCCGAAGGCCTGTTGAAGCTTACCGAGCGAGGTCTGCACGCCCTGCCAATTCGTCTACCAATTCCCTAGTACGAGAGGTGCCGTAGCGTAGCGAATCAGCACCTGACGTTGCTGTTCCGTCCGGCACACCTGAAAATCATCGTTCTCTAACGTTGTCGCCACTCACGCCTCAATGAAAATGGCGGATGTCCGAGTCGATGGCCGCGTCAGTGCGACAAACGTTCGGTCAGAACCCGATCAGGACTTCGATCGCCTCGTGGTCGTTCAACCCGCGTCTCCGCGTATGGCGCGACGAATGTGAACGAGGCGCTTCTCGGGGACGAAGTCTTTCCGCCGCACGTGCTTCACTTCGACACCACGCATCGAGGTGCTGGCCGCAAGGTTGCCGACGTTGTAGAGGTACTCCAATCGCCCTAAGTGATCGCAGAAGATTGGAGGTCTTACACATTTCCGGGGTCGATCCTTGATGCGGCCGCCGTAAACCGCTGAATACAAATCGCATCGCGGAACAGTAGGGTGTGGTGGGAGGGATGGTCGTCGCACGGCTGGTGAACGATTCCGCCCTGTTCAACGAAATCCTCACCGTCGCCGCCTCGGCGTTCGGTGGAAACAAAAACGACAATCAGAAAAGGACCGCAGTATGACGATCGAGCTCTCCGCATACGCGCCCACGAGCTTCATCGAAGCCATCGGGGTCAAGTACGCCTACCGCCGGCTGGGTCAGCCCAGTGGCGTTCCCCTCGTATTTCTACAGCACTTCACCAGGACCATGGATAGCTGGGATCCCGTGGTGGTCGATGGCTTCGCCCAGGCGCGACCGGTCATCCTTTTCGACAACCAGGGCGTCAGCCGTTCGAGCGGCACCACGCCCAACACCGTAGCCGCGATGGCGAATGATGCGGTGGCGTTCATCACCGCCCTGGGATTGAAGCAAGTCGACCTGTTGGGCTTTTCGCTGGGCGGGTTCATCGCTCAGGTCATCGCGGCCGAACATTCCGCGCTGGTACGGCGACTCATTCTGGCAGGCACCGGCCCCGAAGGCGGGGAAGGCATTCGGAATCTGCCCCAGGCGCTGGAACAAGCGCAGAAGACCAGCCCGGACGACGTGGGGCGCTACTTGTTCTTCGAACAGACGGACACGAGTCAGGACGCGGGTCGGGCCTTCCTCAAGCGCCAGGCGCAGCGGACCACGGATCGAGACCCGGAGAGCTCACAGCAGACGGTCGGTGCGCAATTCACCGCGATCGTGGCCTGGGGAACGGACGGCGATCCGCGTGCTGCGCGGCGGCTGCAGCAGATCACCCAGCCCGTGCTCGTCGTGAACGGCAAGAATGACATCATGGTGCCGACCATCAACTCGTACACCCTGTTCCAGCGGCTGCCAAACGCGCAGTTGAGTCTCTACCCCGATTCGGGACATGGGGGCCTCTTCCAACACGGCGAGACGTTCGTGGACGAGGGGATCCGTTTCCTGCACCAGTGACTCACGCGCCGAACTCCCAATGACCGTGGTCGCCCGGGGGAGTCTCAGCATCCCGCCGGGCGGCGTTCGGCCATCGGAGACCTGAGTTGGCGGTGAGGCGGGCTTCGTCGTCGGATCAAGTGGCTTGTCGCTCGTACGGGTCCCGCAGAGAGAACCTGTCTAGGTCGGCCTCATGCTAGCTTCAACCCAACAAAGAGTACGATGACCACGATCTCGAAGGACGCTGACCTGATTACGTTGATCAACGTCTTTACCGTCGACCCCTCGAATCAGTCACGGCTCGTCGAGCTTCTCACCAAGGCGACGGACACCTTCGTTCGCCACGCGCGCGGGTTTATCTCCTCGAGCCTCACCGAAGCCGGGATGGCACCAAGGTCACGATGTATGCGCAGTGGCGTAGTCTCGATGACTACGAGGCGATGCGAAGCGACCCGGGGCCCGTTCCCTATCTCCAGGAAGCCCTCACCATCCCGACGTTCGAGCCCGGAGTCTACGACGTGGTCGAGTCATTCGCGCCGCCGGCGGCGTAGTCGGTCGTCCGGGTCAGGGTGCGAAGGCCTTGAAACGGAGAGATGTCCGAGTGGTTGAAGGAGCACGCTTGGAAAGCGAAGCTATCACAGTGGAGTCGCCCAGTTACCGGGTGCGCGCGGATGAGCGACGATTTGCGCGGGTGCCCGGTGCGCGCAACTCCTAGCGCGCAGTCAGCGTCGGTGTCATAAGTCCCGCGATGGGCGCATCGTCTGCGTCAAGAAACCGCGCACAGAAGTCGGTGGCCCCGCCAGCGTTGATCACGCCGGCGCGAATCATGTTGGAGCCTTTCTTCAACGTCACTTGCCTCGAGACGCCGTCGTCGATCACCGTCTGCCGATCGTTGTAGATGCCAATGACTTCCTGCCCGTTGAGCCACCAGATCGACGCGGCATTGGATCCGATCGCCAGTCGTACATTCGCGATGTCACGCGGCACCTCGACGATGGTGAATACCCAGAACAGCACGTTGGACGTCGGCTTCTTGAGCCCGAATGCGAAGTGATACAGGTTGACGTTATAGTCGCTCGTATCCACTGCGTGCCAGACGAGCGTTTCGCCGCCGACTGTCACGGCGTCGCCCTCGTGGGGCGTAGCGGTGAGCTGGCCGGCAAAGTACTCCTTCGCAATCGTCTCCCGCACCGCGCTGTCGGTGAGTTGGCCCGCCACCTTGATCGGTTCCAGCAGCAGCCAACGCTTGATGAAGCCATCAGCGCCGGTCGCCTTGCCGGTCGGGCGCTGCATGGCGACTGTGGCCAGTAGAACTGCAGCGACAACGATCTTCATGGCGTGCGAAGGAGCCAGCGCTGGCGATCGGTGTCGGACTTGAACCGCTCCAACGTCGGCATACTGCTGCCAACGGCAGACAGCGCGAGCGGTCCGCGCGCGTTCGGAACCGCCTTCGGCATCAGCCGGTACGTACCGTCGGTGAGCTGATCGATTCGCCAGAGCTGCTCGGGCGCAGCGGTGAATGCAGGCACGACAGCGAGCTCGGCTTCCGCGGTCGCAACCAGCGCGCGATCGGTGCCGGCGATGGTGATTTTGAAATAGGGCGACCCGGGATAACCGCCCGCCTTATCGACAGGCGTGATGGACCATTTCTGCTGGGCCTGCAGCATGTAAGGCGCCATGCGGGCATCCACTCGGCCAACCGGCCAGGAGGTCCCGACCTGCGCGGCCTCCTGAGCCGCGATCGGAGGCGGGGGCGTCAGGTCGCCGCGTCCGGCCGGTGCGCCGCCGCGGCCCGCTCCCCCGCGCCCGCGCGGGCCGCCGACGGGCACGCCCTGCACCGCCATCTCGAGCGCCGTCCCGGTGCGCACCGACTCGATCTCGTAGGTGCCGGCCGTCACGTTGTCGCCGGCGACCGGCCAGCCGTCGCGCCACAACAACGGACGAATGTCGAGCACACTGATCCCGCCACGATCGAGATCGGCTTCGTAATGGCAGGAAAACTTCTGCACGCCGTCGCCCAGGTCCAGCAGCCCGAAATGCCCCGGCCCGATGTGCCGGCCGCTCGATCCTGCGAACAGCTTGCCGCCGCCCTGCAGCATGTCGCTCCCCACGTTGTCGAGGAACGGGCCCGTGACCTTTCTGGATCGGCCCATGCGAATGTTGTAGCTGGAGTTCGCGCCGGCGCAGCAGGATCCATGCGTCACGAGCAGGTAGTACCATCCGGCGTGAAAGATCATCACCGAGGCTTCGGAGTTGATCGCGATGTTCACCGGCTTCGCCTCGGGATGCAGGCGCTTGCCCGTCTTCGGATCCAACTCGACGAGACGGATGTAGCCGAAGTACGAACCATAGGTGAGCCACATCGTGCCGTTCGTCGGATCGCGCATCACGCCCGGGTCGATCGCGTTGCTGTCCTCGACGCCGTCAGACCAGACCACGGGTCCCGCATCCTCCCACTTGTAATCCGGCGACGCGGGATCGAGCGTGCGACCCACGAGCAGCCCCACGGCGGCCTTTGGTTGGGTTCCCGGCGCGGAGTAATAGAGGAAGTATTTGTCGCCGGAGCGAATGATGTCGGGCGCCCAAGTATTGTTGCCGCCGCGGGCGATCACGTCAGGTCCCGGCTTGCCGCCAGGCACCCCCTGCATCACCGAGCCCGTGCGACGCCACGTCCAGCCGTCATCCGACTCGAATGCTGGCAGTCCGTTGCCTGTGGCGTAAACGTAGAACTTTTCGCCGGCCGCGATCACCGTCGAAGGATCGTGCATGGCCGGCTGACCGTCGAGGGCGAGCGTCGGCGCGATGGTGAGGAGGATCGCCACGATCGCCGGACCGAATCGCGTCATCGCTTCGCCGGCTCGAACGACAGCGTCCGGCTGAAGAACGGCATCACGTGCTCCTGGAAACGAACGGCGACGTCGCTGGTGTGCGTCCCGGGGTAGACCTCGAACGCGTTCGCGATGCCGTACTGATCGAGTACGTCGTGCAGCTTCCCGGCGTCGACGCGTAATCCATCCTGATCGCCCACGTCGATCGCGATGGCTCGATACCGCTTCAGCTCCAGGACATACTGGTCGACGAACGCCAGCGGCGCGTTGGCGGCCCACTTCGCCAGGACCGTCTGCGCCTGCTCGCCGATCGGCAGATCGAGATAGAGCGGCGGATTCTTCGGGTTCGGCGACCAGGCGGCCGCCGACGCGAGTTGCGCACGGAGGCCGAAAGGCAGCTTTGCGGAATCCGATGGGGTCTTCACCGCCGCCAGCGCTTCGTCGTTGGCCGCTGCGGTGCCCGCTGCAGCACCGCGGCCGCCGCCACGCAGCGACAGGCAGCACGGGCTCATGATGTACAGGCTGCTGAACACGTCCGCGTGCTTCATGCCGATTCGCGTCGCGCCATAGCCGCCCATGGAGTGGCCGACAAGGCCGCGGCTCTCGCGCGTGGCGATCGTCCTGTAGTGCGTGTCGATGTACGAGACGACGTCGCGCGCCACGTAGTTCTCGAAATCACCCGTCGTCACCGAGCTGGAGTACATCGAGCCGTTGTGCAGCGTCTTCGAGTCTGGCAGCACGACGATCATCTGGTGCGCGCCCTTGGCAAACGCTCCTTCGATGGTCTGCGGCACGTGGATTTCCTGAGTCCACTGCTCGGCGCCAATCGAATAGCCGTGCAGCGCGTAGACGACCGGGTAACGGCGCGTGCGGTTCTGGTTGTAGCTCGGGGGCAGGAAGACGATCGCGTCGCGGTCGACGGTGTCTCCCTCCAGATTGCCTTCGAGGGCCGTCCCGTGAATCTTGATGCGTTCGACGATGGCCGGACGGGCGCCCGCAACCGGATCGGGCACGTTGGTCTTCACCTGCGCGACGATCGCGAGGGAGCCAGCCGCTATTCCAAGCGCGGCCGTCAAAACGCTCACGCGCCGTTTCAAAATCGCGTTCGACATATCGCGTTCCCCCGATTGCGGCCGAAAGAGTATACGAAAACGGACAGAAAGATGAAGAGAGCCAGTGCGCTCGTGCTCGTGCTGATTCTCGGCGTGACTGTTCCGCGCGCCGCGGCGCCGACGATCGCGATCGACGCCTCCACGCTGGCGGGCAAGGTCAGTCCCCTGTTTCGCGGGGCGAAGCGCCGACACCCAACCTGCGCGCCCGCGATTGGCTATCTGGCCGCGATCTCGATGACGGCGACCGTATACGGCTCCAGATCGATGGTCAGGTCGGGACGGTATTCGATCGTCCGCTCGACGGGCTCAATCCGGTCGGGCTGCTCCAGCGACGCGCTGTCGTGCAGGCCGGCGGTGATCGTGTAGATGGTCACCGTCGCGCTCGCCGGAATGCGCGAGCCCTGGAGATGGACGAGGAGCGTGTTCGCGCTGCCCTGGTAGTTCACGGCCTTGACTACGATGCGCCGCGCGTCGGCCGACGCCGTGGCGATGGCGTCCACCGTCCCGGGCTGCCAGCCCTCCGGCTTCATCTGAGAGATGTCGCTGAAGAACGTGCCGCGCGTGTCGATGTCGCGGAACGTGCCTGACGTCGACGCGAGGTAGGTCTCTGCGAAGTGCTCGCGAAACAGCTTTTCGACCACGTACGCGCCGCCGGGAAACCACGACACGTGATCGTGATAGATAAGGGACGTCCACGTCGGATCGTCCGTCGTGTTGCGCATCAGCAGCGCCGGCGCGGTCATGGTCAATTCCGGCGTCAGCGACTCGTACAGGATCAGGCTGCCGGCGGCGTGCAGGCCCGCGCGCCAGTCGTAGGTGCGGCTCAGGTTCCATTCGAGAACGGCGAGCTTGATTCCCGGATGCGCTGACGCGCGCACGTAGTCACGCAGCTTCACCAGATAGTCGCGGATGCGCCGCACGCCGGACTCGTAGAGATCGCTCTCGTACTCGTAGTTATGGACGCCGAGCACGTCGAAATTGGCGCCGGCCAGGTCGATGACTTTCTCGCTCCAGGCCATGTCGTTCGAACGCTTCTGACCGCAGGCGATGATCACGGCGCCCGGCGCGATCTGCCGCAGGCGGCTGCCATACAGATTGACGATGGCCGCGTAGCGCTCGGGCGTGAAGCCGTTGTTCATCGGCTCGTTGTCGATCTGGAAGTAGCGGACGCGATACGGCTCGGGATGCCCGTTGCGGGCGCGCCTGCTCCCCCACGTCGTCGATGGCGGATCGTTGACGTAATGCACCCAGTTCATCGCGTACTCGACCGATGCCGGCGTGTCGTCGGGCGCCGGCAGCACGATCAGCGGATCGGCGCCGAGCTGACGCGTGAGCTCGAGGTATTCGTCAGTCCCGAAGCCGTAGTAGTCGGAGTAGCCGCCCCATATTTCATTCGGGTGGTAGACGCGCGAGGCGAACGGGCCGATGCCGTCCTGCCATTTGTACGTCGACGCGAACGATCCGCCGGGCCAGCGGATGAATGCGGGCGCCAGACCGCGCAGGGCGGCGAGGAGGTCGGGACGCAGCATGCCGGTCCTCCGGACGTCGGCGCGCATCAGCGACACGAAGTCGATCAGCGCCGCGCCCCGTCCCGCGGCGGTGATCTCGATGGTGGCATCGCGGTCGGTGCGTGCGCTCGTGAACGCGAAGGGGACCTCCGCCCACGCCGATCCACGCGCCGGCAGCGGACGTTCCGCCAGCACCATGCCGTCAGATGCCAGCACACGCCATGACAGGCGCGGCGCGCCCGCCTCGATCTTGATCCAGAGCGATCCGTCGTAACTCCGTCCGGCCTCGAGAAAGACTCGCCGCTGCCTGATGCCCGACACCTGGCCACCGGCGGTGATCCGCACACTCTTCGTCCCGCGCTCGAACGGGGAATCGACGACGCGCGCGGCGTCGGGCCGCCCGAAGGCCGTCCAGTAGGTGTCGAAATCGCTGCCCTCGAAGCCGGCGCCGCGAATCTGCTCGGCGAACAGCCCATCCTCGACCGAGTGGTTGATGTGTTCGAGAAACTGGCCGTAGACGTCCCGATCGATCGTGCCGATCCGGCGATCCGTGTCGACCTGCAGGATCGCGACGCCACCCTGCGGCTGCAGGTCGTCGCCAACGAGCGTCAGCGTTGCGCCGCGCGTCATGTCGAAGGTGCGGAGCGTGTCCCCGCGGCGCAGGCGCAGCGGCCGCCCAAGCAGTGAACGAACGGTCGCGCGCTCGAGCGCGCCGCGCGTCCAGGCGAGATCGATCTCGAACCCGCCGCGCGCTCTCAGGCCGGTCACACGCCCGGCGGGCCACGCGCTCGGAAGCGCCGGCAGCAGGCGGATCTCTCCCGCGTCGTCCTGCAGCAGCATCTCGGCGATCGCGGAGGTGCCGCCGAAGTTGCCGTCGATCTGAAACTGCGGGTGCGCGTCGAACATGTTGGGGTAGGTGCGCTCGGGACCGAGCAGGAACTTGAGGATCTCGTACGCGTGATCGCCGTCGGCAAGCCTGGCCCAGAGATTGATTCGCCACGCGGTAGCCCAGCCCGTCGCCTGATCGCCGCGAATCTCGAGCGACCGTTTCACAGCTGCCGCGAGCTCGGGTGTGCGCCGCACGTCGATGTCGTGTCCGGGAAAGAGACCGAACAGGTGCGACACGTGCCGGTGGTGGATCTCGGGCGCCTGCATGTCCCAGTCGTCGAGCCATTCCTGCAGCTGGCCGGCGCTGCCGATCTGCGGCGGCGCCAGCCTGGTGCGCGTCGCACTCCACTTCTGCCGCAGGTCGGCGTCGACGCCGAGCGCACCCGCGGCCTCAATGGCGTTGCCGAACAGCTCGCGCAGGATCTGCCCGTCCATCGCCGGACCGGCGGCGAGCGACGTGCCGAACGGGTGCAGGTTCTCCGGCGACAGCGACGGCGAGGTGACGAGCCAGTGGTGCGTTGGCTCCTCGACGAGCGTGTCGAGAAAGAATTGCGCCGCGCCTTTGAGCAGCGGGTAGATGCGCTCCAGGTAGCCGCGATCGCCGGTGTACTCATAGCGATCCCACAGGGGCAGCGTGAGCCACGCGCCGCCCGTCGGCCACATTCCCCATTGCGGGCCGTCGATCGGACCCGTTGCGCGCCACAGATCGGTGTTGTGATGCGCCATCCATCCGCCGGCGCCGTACATCTGGCGTGCCGTTCGCGCACCCGTTACTGAAAGATCCGACACCATCGCGGTCAGCGGATCCATCGTTTCGGCCAGGTTGGTCGAGAGCGAAGGCCAGTAGTTCATCTCCGTGTTGATGTTGATGGTGTATTTGCTGCCCCACGGAGGCGACATGCTCTCGTTCCAGAGGCCCTGCAGATTCGCCGGCTGCGAACCGGTCCGCGAGCTGGCAATCAGCAGGTAGCGGCCGTACTGAAAGTAGAGAGCGGCAAGACCTGGATCGTCGCCGTCGCTGAAGCCGCGCACGCGCTCGTCAGTCGGCACGCGCTTCGAGGATCCGAGATCGAGCGTGACGCGAGTGAACAGCTGTTGGTAGTCGCCGATATGCGCGGCGCGTAAGGTGTCGATGCTCTTGCGCGATGCGGGATCGAGCGCCGCCGCGACGCGCACGGAAGGATCGGCGCTCACATCCTCGTAGGTGCGGTAACTGGTCGCCGCCGCGATCAGCAGAGTGACGGCGTCGGCGTCGCGGACGATCTGCACATCGCCGCTGACGCGGCGCGTGCCTCCCGTCGGCAGCACGCGGACCCGCGCTTCGAAGCCCAGCGCGCCGGTCATCGGACGGCCGTCGGCGGTGGTCCCGGCGCCATCGCCGTTGACGCCCCGCATCACGAGGTCGCCGTCCGCGGTGGCCTCCACGGTCGCGCGCTGAGGCGTCTGCATCCGCGCCTCGAGGGAAATCTGCCCCGGACGGCTGGCCGTCAGCCGCACGACGATAACCTGGTCGGGCGCGCTCGCGAACACTTCGCGCGAGAATGTCACGCCGCCGCGCACATACGCCACGTGAGCCGTCGCCGTCGCCAGGTCGAGATCGCGCCTGTAGTTCTCGACCGATTCGACCTGTGGGAACGTCAGCGCGAGATCGCCGACCGTTTGGTACGGCATCTGCGCCAGCGGCTTCGACATCACCTTCGCGCCCACGAGCGTCGCGGCGTCCGGGTACCTGCGGTCCGCGATCAGGCGCCGCACTTCGGGGAGCGCGTCCTTCGCGTCGGGGTTGACGGGATCGTACGGGCGGCCGGCCCACAAGGTGTCTTCGTTCAGCTGCAATCGCTCGTGGACGATGCCGCCGAAGACCATGGCGCCGAGCCGGCCGTTGCCGACAGGCAGCGCCCGCACCCACTCGGCGGTGCCGGCCTGCCGCGGCGCGTCGAGCGCCAGCAGCGGATGATCGGACGCCGGCGCGCGATACCAGAGGCTGAGCGACGATGACGGCGGCGCGGCTTCGCCGATCAGCCGCGGCGCTGTCGGGGATTGCGCAGCCGCGACCGCGACGACGAGACCGGCGGCAAGTACTCCAGCGAGTCTCATGTCGCGCTTCTCAGCGCGTCGACGCGGTCACGCCTCTGCATTAGACATCACGCTGCGTTTCGCCGCGGCAACTTCCAGTCGGGACGAGCGAAGTGGCAGGTGTAACCATCCGGGATGCGCTCAAGATAATCTTGATGTTCCGGTTCCGCTTCCCGGAAATCGCCGGCCGGCGCAACTTCCGTAGCAGATCCCGATAGGTCGTCTCGTCGGGGTTGAAGAACGATCTCGATCGCTTCTTTTTGTTGTATGTCTTCATCTTCCGAACTCTTTTGCAGGCAAGCTATAAATACGACCGCGAAACTGCATGGCCCGTCCTGGCCACGGCCGACGATGATCCACGAGGAGGGCAGAACCGCTCGCCTTCCCCGAGTCCTCACGGACGAACGCGGATGATCGTCTTCCCCTTGATCCGCTTGGTCGGGTTGAGGGCGGCGACGGCATCGTCGAGGGTCGAGACGTTGCCGATGTTCGTCCGCAGCCGTCCGTCACGCACCCGCCGGACGATCTCACTCAGTTGGGCACGACCGGACTCGACAACGAAGTCTACCGCCAGGCCGTCGGCGGGCCGCGCCTCGGGCGGCCCGACGATGGACACCAGTGTTCCTCCGGCTCGAATCAGGCCTGCGGACCGCTTCCCGATGTCGCCGCCGATGACATCGAACACGAGATCGACTTCGCCGACATCTTCGAGGACGTCGTTCTCGAGGTCGACGAACTCCTGCGCGCCAAAGTCGAGCACCGTCTGACGGTCGGCGGCGCGTCCGGTGCCGATGACGTAGGCGCCGGCCTCACGTGCGAGCTGCGTCACCATCGACCCGACTGCGCCGGCCGCGCCGTGCACGAGGACGCTCTGCCCCGCCTGAAGGCGGCCGTGCTCGAACAGTCCCTGCCACGCAGTCAGGCCCGAGATCGGCAGGCTCGCGCCCGCCGTGAAGTCGACGTCGCCCGGCAGCGGCGCGAGGTTGCGTGCC
>DATAEK010000213.1:0-11082 GCA_036258055.1 Vicinamibacterales bacterium | reverse complement strand
ACGCCTCCCCCACAGTCCTCTCAACCGAACGGCTCACCATCGACCGCACCTCGCGCGTGCGGGTGCTTGAAGCCGCTGCTGACGGCTCGCTGTACGTGGGACTCGAGCGGGAGATTCTGAGGGTGAGCCCGCGGTAAGAGTCGGGGCCGCCGTTTTCGGAGCGGGCGGAGCCCGCGGAGTGATCTACACGGAGGTACGGAGACGTACTACTCGGTGATCACGTTTCAAGCAGTTCGCACGGACCCGTCGAGATAGCGTTACACAAACCGATCCCTCCGCGAACTCCGTGTAGAAATCCTCCGTGCTCTCCGTCAACTCGGAAGCTGCTCAGTCAACTCCGAAGCTGCTGGATCAACCCAGAAGCTGCTCAGTACGCCCTGCGGTACTGCGCGGGCACTGCCGGCGCAGCGCCGAGCCGGATGGCCGCATGGATCGGCCAGTACGGATCACGCAGAAGCTCGCGTGCCAGGACGATCAAATCGGCCTGACCGCCGGTGAGAATCTGCTCCGCCTGCTCGGCCTCGGTGATGAGGCCGACGGCGGCCGTCGCGATGCCTGCCTCGCGTCTGATTCGGGCGGCGAACGGGACCTGATAGCCGGGCGCAAACGGAATCTGCGCATGGGCGACGTTGCCGCCGGACGAGCAGTCGATGACGTCCACTCCCAGCCCCTTCAGCCGCGCCGCGAGCCCCAGCGAGTCCTCGATCGTCCAGCCGCCGTCAGTCCAATCGGTCGAGGAGATGCGGACGAACAACGGCAATCGGTCCGGCCACACGGCCCTGACCGCCTCGACCACCTCGCTGAGGAGTCGAATCCGGTTCTCGAACGTGCCTCCGTACTCGTCGTTTCGCAGATTCGAGATCGGCGAGAGGAACTCCTGCAGGAGATAGCCGTGCGCGGCGTGGATCTCCACGATCTGGCCGCCGGCCTCGAGCAGCCGCGCGGCCGCGGTGGCAAACGCATCAACGACCGATCGAATGGCGGTGCGATCCATGGCCACCGGCGTCTGCCAGCCGTCGGTGAACGGCACCGCGCTCGGGCCGACGATCGGAGACCATCCGCCCTTCGTTGTCGGCAGCGGTCCACCCCCCTTGAACGGCGCGGCGGTGCTCGCCTTGCGCCCGGCGTGGGCGAGCTGCATGCCGGGTACGGCGCCCTGCGAAGCGATGAACCGGAAGATCCTGGCGAGCGGTTCGAGATGGGCGTCCATCCAGATGCCGAGGTCGTCGGGGCTGATCCGTCCGTCGGCGGTCACTGCGGTCGCTTCCGCGATCACGGCGGCAGCACCTCCTACCGCGCGGCTCCCGAGATGAACCACGTGCCAGTCGTTCGCGAAACCGTCGACCGATGAGTACTGGCACATCGGGGAGACGACAATGCGGTTGCGGAGTGTAAGGCTACGGATGGAGAACGGATCGAACAAGCGCGCGGTCACGAGTCCTCGCGATCTAGCGGATGGAGACAGGCGGCTGAAAGGGTTCGACGGTCCACTTGCCTGGGTGCATCACAATGCCGGCGACGAGCTCCGAGCCGAGCGCTATCCGCTCGGCCGATCCGGCGTCACGGAGGCGGTAGAGCCGATTCTCGTCCACAGTGAACCACTCCGGAAACTCGTTCAGCCGGACGTAGTTCTTGTCGAAGTTGAGCACGCGCCGATGGCGCGCGAAATCGAAGCGGATAGGCCGCGCCGCCGGCATGTCGAGCACGAGGCGAAGTCCTTCGCCGTCGCGCACCGCACCAACACCAATTCCGGGCTCCCAGCGATCCGGACGCACCCCCTGGCTCTTCATGAACGCGTAGAGCAGCGCCGTCCGGTTGAAGTTCCCTTCCCCGTACCAATCTTCGAGATGACCGTCCGCGCGCTGCATCGCCAGCATGACCGGCATCTCGGAGTCGATCCAGTCGAAGGCCTCAGGCACCGGCTCATGAGCCACGAGATAGATCGCGCTCTCGATCGAATCGGCGTATCCATCGAACGAACCGAGCGGTGGGTTGCGTCCCGGCTCCCACACATACTTGCGATAGTGGGGAAGATTGCCGAGGACGCGACGCACCGCATCGCGGTACTTGGTCTCGCCCGTGCACTGGTAGAAGCTGTAGACGGCACCGTAGACGTAACCCCAGTTGTCTGAAAGACGCTGGTCGAGTGGGGCGAGCGTCTCGGCGTCCACCTCGTTGTAGAGCATTCCGTCAGGGTTGGCCGACGCGAGGATCCGGTCGAGCATCCGCTGCACGACCGGGCGGTAGGCCTCAGCGCGTGCGCTGCCCAGTTGTCGCTCGAGTGCAAAGAGCATCGAGAGACCGACCACCGTTTCGTTGCCGTGATCGCGCAGACGCAGCCGTCGATCGCCGGAGTGCTTCTGAAAGTCCCACGTCATACCAGGAACGCCGAACGTGCCCGGCAGCACTTCCTTGACGTACGCGTCCCCGATTCGTCGCGCCCATTCGAGGAAGCGGCGATCGCCGGTCATCGTCGCGAGCCGCACGAGCGTCTGGAGGTAGTCGCCGTTCAATTCCGGATCGGACGCCGGCAGGTTTCCGAATGACGACGGTACGGGCGCCCGCTCCATGGCATCGGCGGTCATGTCGACCATGCGGTAGAACCAGGGGGTGCGGCCGAGATATTCAGTCACCGCGATCAGACCGTCTTTGGCGTACTCGCCAGCGCCGAAGAAGCTGGGCGGGCCAAGCTCCCCCGTCGTCAGATTCAGGTTGCGCGGGATCGCGGATCCCTGGGTCGTGTAACGCACTTCGTTGCGAAGCATCTCGAGCAGTCGTCCGTCGAGGAGCTCAGGATCAGTGAGATGGGCCGTGAGAATCAGGTAGGGATACAGATCAGCGCCGGAGTTGTGCGGCGTGTAGACGCGCTTTGCGGGTTCGACGTCGAGATAATCCGGCAGGAGCAAGGTCTTGGGATCGGCGGCCGCCAGCCAGGCAGTCAGCACACGCCGGGCCGCAGACACCGCCCGCTCGAACTGTGTGGCCTGTGCGGCGGCTTGCGCGAACGCGTCCGGCTGACTTGCCGACGGCACCGCCAGCAACGCCAGCAGGCACGCCGGAACAATCAGGAACCCGGCGATCGAGCGGTGCCCTCGATCAGTAGGCAATCGCGTAGCAGTCGCGCCGCGGATCGGCGCCCGCAATCCGGCTGTTCGTCCGCGGATCGATCAGGACGGCGGTCGCGCATCCTGAAATCGACACCGGGGGCACGAGGTGCACGTCGTGACCACGTTTGCGCAGCTCCTCGATCACCGCGGAGTCGACGCCGGTCTCCAGATCGAGCCGGTTGGCCTCGATCCGATGCGGCCAGAAGGACCCGAGAAAATGGAAGGTCTGCATGCGCGGCCACTCGAACGCCGTGTGCAGGTTGGGGTACCACTTGTCGTAGAACTCGACGGTGTTGAGGAACGCCTGGAGGATCGTCTGCTCCTGGTTGTCGCCGCCGGGCGTGCCGAGGGCCATGAACGGCGCGCCATCTTTGAGCACGATGCTGGGCGTGAGCGTGTAACGCGGCCGTGAACGTGGCCGGAGCTGCGCCGCGCGTGTCGGATCGAGCCAGAACTGCTCCCCGCGCGTCGACAGGCCCACGCCCGTGGCACCGGCGATGACGCCGCCGCTGATCCAGCCGCCGCTCGGCGTCGCGTCGAAGACGTTGCCGTCCTTGTCGATCACCGAGATGTGCGTGGTGTCTTTGAGGCTGGGATCAGTACTCGCCTTCTCGAGGGGCGACTGCGGGACCGTCGGCGTACGACCTGCAATCCAGAACGGCCACTCCTTGACCTCGGGATCGAACGGCAGCGGATCGCCGGCCGCCTGCGTCGCCATCGCATGCGCCATATCGATTTGCGCCGCGCGTGCCTTGGCGTACTCCTTGGACAGCAGTCCCTTCGCCGGAACCTTCACGAACACCGGATCGGCGTAGTAGCTGTCGCGGTCGGCGTAGGCCATCTTCATCGCCTCGACGACGACGTGGAGGTAGTCGGCGCTGTTGTGCCCGAGCTTCTGCAGATCGAAGTTCTCGAGGATGTTCAGGGACTGGAGGAGCGTCGGACCCTGGCTATTGAACGCGTGTTTGTACACCGTGTAACCGCGGTACGTGACGGAGGCCGGCTCCTCGACTCGCGCGAAGAACTCCGCGAAGTCGCCCTCGTCGAACGGAGCGCCGTTCGCGCGCAGGAACGACACCATCTCACGGGCGATGTCCCCCTTGTAGAAACGATCACGCGCCGCCGCGAGGCCGGCCGCGCGCCCCTTGCGCTTCGCGGCACGCTCGGCCTCGACCATCTTCGTCAGCGTGGCGGCGAGATCCGGCAGCTTGATGGTGTCGCCCGGTTTGTAGAGCGATCCGTCGGGCTTCAGCCAGGTCTTCACGTTCGTCGGCCACTTCTCGATGAACGGCCGCTGGCGTTCGATCGTCGTGGCGGTCCGCGGCCGCAGCGGGAACCCGTCACGCGCGTATTCAATCGCCCGCGCCGCCACCTCCTCGAACCTCATCGTCCCCCATCGTTCGAGCACCGTCAGCGCCGCGTGCGGCGCACCGGGGACGACGGCGGGATCCAGCCCTTCGCCGTTGAGCGTCTTGTTGCGCTGCGCGTACCAGTCGATCGTCGCGCCCTTCGGCGCCCACCCCTGCCCGACGATCGACGTCACCTTCTTCTCGCGCTGCGGATAGACCAGCACGAGCCCCTCGCCACCGAACCCGTAAAGGTCCTGCTCGACAACCGCGCCCACGAGCATCGCGGCGACGCCGGCATCGAAGGCGTTTCCACCTTTCTGAAGGATCTCGATCGCCGCGGCGGTCGTGAGCGGATGTCCGGCTGAGGCGCCGGCGGAGCGGCCGATGACCGGTGGCCGCTGATCGGCCAGTGGGAGGGCCGCGAGGGCAACAAGGAACAGAGCGGTGGGGAGGATTGAACTGCTCGTCGCACGCATAACGCGCCATTGTACAAGCTGACTGAGCAGACAGTCCTTGCTAGCCAGCGGCGCGAACAGCCTTGAGCCGCAGCGAGCGCGAACGCGCGAGCTGCAGCGTCTGGGGGTGGGGCCCCAGACGCATTGAGTAAGCAGCGAGCGCTGGCAGGCGCTGGGGGTGGGGCCCCAGCGCAAACCAAGTAATGCTGACTCAGGCCATCGGACACTCCCGGATCTCGAATTGCCGGGGAACCTCAGAACCTCTGAACCCTGGATCTTAGAACCTCGAGAGGCTTGTCGGGTTCCGGCTCCATCACCGCGACGGCCGCTCCGCGGCCCGCTGGGCCGCGATTGCGCGGCGCGCGAACGCCGGCGTAGGGATCCTCTGGTGAGCCGGGACGCGGAGGTCGACGCCACCATAGCCGCGAGAGAAAGCGCGTGAGCAGGCGGAGCATTGCGAACCCCTTCGGCTGGTACTGTCGCTTCTGGAGCCCCGATGGGCTGATAGCAGCATCGTAGCCGAGAGGGCGATTCGGGGCAAAAACGGTTAGGCAGCTAGCGAACGAGCCAGGCTGCAAGCTCGTGCCAGGCGACGGACGGGAACACCACCAACGGAAGCACGAACATCCACGCCAACAGAATGAGAGGAACCCACAACGACACCGGATGCACGCGTTCTCGCGGCGACGCGATCCGGAGCCTCACAAGGCGAGACGTCACGAGGGTTTGCGTGCGAGCACCATGAAGAGGTTGCCGAGCCACCCGGGCAGGACCTGCACGATCTCGAAGCCGGCGGCCTGCAGTTCGGCGACCACAGTCTCGCGATAGACGCCGTGATCGTCGCCCGAGCCGCGCTTCGGCGGCGGCACATCGCGAGCCGGCCCTTTGTCGGGCTGAAAGTCCATCACCGCGAATCGGCCGCCCGGCTTCAGTGCGCGGAGGATGCTCGCGTTCATCGCCGGTGGATCCGCGAAGTGATGGTAGACATGTCGGACGATGAGCGCATCGCAGCAGCCGTCGGGCAGATTGGTCCGGTTGGGATCTCCCTCGAGGACCGTCACGTTCGTCAGGCCGGCTTTGCCGGCCGCGGCGCGAATCTCCGTCAGCCGATCCTGATTGATGTCGGTCCCATACACCCGGCTCTTGGGACCCAGCTGTCGCGCGACCTCAATCGTGACCTCTCCCGAACCCGCACCGACGTCGGCCAACACGGAGTCGGAGTGAAGTTCGAGCACCTGCACGAGCCGGGTGACTTCGTCCACCAGCCGGGCGTGGGCCTGTTCGGCCTTGCTGGTCTGCTGGACGACCAGCGTCAGAGCGATGGCAAGCGCCGGCAACCACGTGGGCAGCATCTCGACAATCTCCTTGATGACGATTCCAACCGTCGCCGATTAGACTGAGAACCCGCCGGGCCGGTTGGATCGATTTGCGTTCGCGGTATCCAGGGAGTCAAACGATGCGGCTGATTCGCGTGACTGCAGTGTTCCTCGGATGCCTGCTCTCGCTGCGCGCGGCACCGGCCGACGTCGATGCCGCATTCGCGCGATTCTGGAGCGCCAAGGATCCATCCGCCGCCGCCAAGACTTCAGCCGACATCGTCAAAAGCGGCGCCAGCTTCGACGATGTCTATCAGCGGTTGAAACGCGGACGGACCTACGCAACGGATGCGCCGTCAGGAACGATCCAGACGAAGCGGCCAGGGATCGCCGGTGACTTCGACTACGTCCTCGAAATACCTGCCAGCTACGACGCGTCGAAAAGATACCAGGTCCGGATCCACCTGCACGGCGGCGTCAATCGCGAGCGTACCGCGCCGCGCCGCGCGACCGGGATCGGCCGGCTCGCCGGCGCGGAACAGATCTACATCGTGCCGTCGGCCTGGAACGAGGCGCCCTGGTGGAGCGACACGCAGCTCGAGAATCTGCGCGCGATCCTCGACAATGTCAAACGGACCTACAACGTCGACGAGAACCACGTCGCGCTGTCCGGCGTGTCAGACGGAGCGACCGGTGCGTATTACGTCGCGATGCGGGACCCCACCCCTTACGGTGCGATCCTGCCGCTGAACGGATCGATCGTCGTCCTGCGCAGTGGGTCGATCGGCGTTACCGGCGAGCTCTTTCCAACGAACCTCCGCAACCGATCGTTCTTCGTCGTCAACGGTGGACGCGATCCGCTCTATCCAACGGCAGCCGTCGAGCCCTACCTCGAGCATCTGAGCAGAGGCGGCGTGAGCCTGCTCTACCAGCCTCAGCCCAACGCGGGACATGACACGAGCTGGTGGCCCGAGGTGAAAGACGCCTTCGAGACATTCGTCCGGGATCATCCGCGCACGCCGCTGCCCGATCGGCTCACCTGGGAGACCTCGGATACGCGCAACGGCGGGCGGCTGCACTGGCTGGTAATCGAGTCGCTCGGGAGCCGCGCCGGGGAGTCCGCCGCTCTTCCGGATCTCAACGCGATCTCACCACCGCGCACCCTGGACTTCGGGATGCGGATGGACGCCAGCAAAGTCGAACGCGTGCTCCCGGGCAGCAGCGCCGAGAAGCTCGGCCTGCACGCCGGTGACGTGCTGGTCCGAATCGACGACGTGCCCATCAACGGCGGTGCCGACATCCTCCGTGCGTTTCAAGCGCACGATGTCGGCTCGACCATCCGCTTCAGCGTGACGCGCAACGGCAAACCGCTGGACCTGTCGGGCACCTTCGCCCCGACGCCGATCGAACCGGAGTCGAACGTGCTCTTCCGGCACCGCGCGAAGTCGGGCCGGGTGGACCTCGAGCGAAACGGCAACACCGTCGCGGCGCTGACGCACGGCGTCACCGAGTTCTCGCTGCTGCTCTCACCCGATCAGTTCGATTTCTCGCAGCCGGTGAAAGTCACGACGAACGGTCACGTCGCGTTCGAGGGACGGATCGAACACAACGTCGCGACCCTCGTGAAGTGGGCGGCGCGCGACAACGACCGCACGATGCTGTTCGGCGCGGAGGTACGGATCAAGGTTCAATGAAACTCACAGTCGGCAGTCGACAGTCGACAGTCGGCAGTCACAGTCGGCAGTCAGTCGGCAGTCGACAGTGTTTTGCCGGAGCTCGCACAGCTTAAAAGTGTTGACTGACTCTCCCGACTAACGACCAACGACCCACTGTCGACTGTGACCGTCGACTGTCGACTGCCGACTGCCGACTTCCGACTTCCGACTATTCTTGTCGCAGCGCGACGATCGGATCCACGCCCATCGCGCGCCGTGCGGGCAGGTAACACGCGACGAATGCGATCGCGGCGAGCGTGCCGACGACGATCGCGAAGGTGAACGGGTCGAGCGGGCGGACGCCGAAGAGCAAGCCGGTGAGGACGCGCACCGCGCCGAACGCCGCGGCCACGCCGAGGGCAAGCCCGATCGCCGCGAGCCGCATGCCCTGACCGATGACGAGTGACAGGATGTTCCCTCGATCCGCCCCGAGCGCCAGCCGTACTCCGATATCGTGGGTCGTCTGCTCGACCGAATACGACATGAGGCCGTAGATGCCGATCGCGGCCAGCAGCAGCGCGATCGCGCCGAAGATCGACAGCAGCATCATGTTGAAGCTTTGCCGCGCGATGGACTGACCGACGACCTGCTCCATGGTTCGCACGTGGGAGGTGGCCAGCAGCGGATCGAGGGTCAGGAATTCCTTCTGGATGGCATTGGTCAGCGCCGAGGGATTTGACTCCGTGCGCACGATCCACGCTGTCGGCAGAACCGCGTTCGCGAGCTTCGTCAGCGCATCGGACATCTGCGCGTTCGGGACGTACATGACGCCGGGCGCGGGACGGTCGAGGCCATCCTCACGCACGTCGCCGACAATACCGATGACCTGCCGCGGCGGCTCCTCGAATTCCGGACCGAGGCCCTTCGCGATGGTGATGCGCTGACCGATCGGATCGGCGTCCTGCCAGTACTTCTTCGCCATCGCCGCGTTGATGATTACGACCGGCGTCGCTCCGGCGACATCACGCTCGGTGAACGAGCGGCCGCGGAGGACGGGGATCGACAGCGCCGTGAAGTACTCCGCTGACACCGCACGATAGTCCTCGTCGCCGTGATACTGCGCATCCCCTTGAAGCGGGCGTCCGTCGATGCTGAACGGCAGATCGGTCCCCGGCTCGGTCGGCAGGCTGATGGCCGATGCCGCGGCAACCACTCCCGGAAGCGCGCGGATGCGTTGCGTGACTTCCCGCGTCAGCCGCTCGACCGCACGGGTGCTGACGTACTTGTCGCCGGCAAGTGATGTTTGCATGGTCAACACGTTCGCTGCCGTGAAGCCAGGCTGCACCTGGCGGAGGCTGATGAACGTGCGGATGAGCAGCGTGGCACCGACGAGGAGCACGAGCGCAAGCGCGATCTCGGAGACGACGAGCAGAGAGCGCGTCCTGCCAGCACGTGCGCCGGTCGATCCCCGTCCGCCGCCTTCCTTCAAGGTCGTCGCGACGTCGGCGCGCGTGAGGTGGAGCGCAGGCGCCAGGCCGAAGAGCAGGCCCGTGACGACCGCGAGGCCCATGGCGAACCCGAGCAGCCTCCAATCCATGATTGCGGCGACGAGCGGAGCGTCCGCGAGATCGGCGCCGCGCGGCAGATCCCCGGGACTGAGCGCAAGCAGCGCACGGGCACCAAGAACACCGCCGATCACGCCGACCACCGCGCCAATCAGGGCGAGCAGCACACTCTCGGTCAGCAACTGCCGTACGATCGTGGCTCGACCTGCGCCGATCGCCGCGCGGACGGCCATCTCGCGCTGACGGCCCGCCGCGCGCGCCAGAAGCAGGCTGGCCACGTTCGCGCAGGCGATGAGCAGCACCAGTCCGACGGCGCCGAGCAGGATTAGGAGCGCCGGGCGGGTGTCGTGCACCATCCGCTCCTGCAGCAGCTCGACGCCGACGTGCTCTCCGTCGCTCATCCAGCGGGGGTTCGCACGCCGGAACTGTTCGCCGAGGATCTGCAGCCCGGCGCGCGCCGACTCCATGCTCGCGCCCGGTTTCAGCCGTGCCGCGACAGAAAGAAAGTGACCCTGGTTGGTGCTGTTCGGATCGGCCTGGAGGGGAAGGAAGACGTCAGCGGGCGGATCGGGCCGATAACTCTTCGGCAAGACGCCAACGACCACATGCGGATCGCCGTTGATCGAAATGGAGCGGCCGGTGATCTCTGGATCGCTGCCGAATCGCGAGGCCCACGCACGATACGACAACACGACCACGTGCGGTCCACCCGGACGATCCTCGTCGGCACTGAATTCTCGGCCCATCAACGGGTGCACGCCGAACACCCGGAAGTAGTCGGCGCTGACGTGGATGCCCTTGACCTGTTCCGGACGGTCGCCGCCGCCGAGATTCATGCCGGGCCCGGCGAAATCGTACGCCGCGATCGCCTCGAACGACGCGGCGCGCCGCCAGGCCATGAACTTGGGGATCGACGTGGCACAGGACAGTCCGTTCTGATACTGCCGGCAGACCTGGACGAGACGATCCGGGTCGGGATATGGCAAGGGGCGCAGCAGCACGCCGTTGACGACCGAGAAAATCGCGGCGTTCGCACCAATCCCCAGCGTGAGCGCGGCAATCGCGACCAGGCTGAATCGCGGGTTCTTCAGAAGCACTCGGCCGGCGTACCGCAGGTCAGAGGCGAGTGTGCGCATAGTCGGACCCTACGAGCGGCGGCATGGCAAAGTTCGGAATCAGAAAACAGGAGATCAGGTCAGGAGGCTTTGTTGGTCTTCGTCATGAAACACCCCATGATCAGGACGAAGAGCAGCAGAACCTGGAGGGTCAACCCGAGTCCGAACTTCATGATCGCCTCCTCCGTTGTGCGACGTTCGAACGGGACTCAGTTCGGAATCAACAGGAGGCCAGGAGATCAGGAGAGGCTTTTGGTGGCCTTCTTGATTCCGGTCGCCTGTTTGGGAAGCGCAAGCGTTACCAACCGCTATCAGTCTCCTGCCCTCCTGGTCCTGTGAGAAGACTGTGAGAAACCTAGGACAGGAGCCATTCGAGGTCCTCCGGCTTCAAATCCCGGATGAGCCCGACATCGGCCGAGAGGATCGCATCGGCCAGCTCGCGCTTGGACTGCTGCAGCTCGGCGACCTTCTCTTCGACGGTCTCGCTGGCAATGAGTCTGTACGCGAAGACCGTCGAAGA
>DATAEK010000172.1:0-41923 GCA_036258055.1 Vicinamibacterales bacterium | reverse complement strand
CCCGTTTCCTGCTCGTGAAGCTGCGGAAGCTGAATCAAGAAGAGTTCCAGCAAACCCTGGGCAAGTATCTTTCCGCGCGACAACTCGACGCGTTGGACGCCCGTCGGGCGCTGCTCGTCAGACACTTCGATGCGCAGATTGCGAGCAAGGGCGACGCGGCCGTGCTCTACGACCTTCCGGCGAGGCGGTAGCCGCGTGCGTGCGGTAACGATCGGGACCTTCCAGTCGAACAACGAGCAACGTGACGATCCTTCCGGAGCGACTTGCCGCCGCCTGTCAGGGGGTTCCCGAGCGCCTGGCCTGGTTCGAACAGCTTCCGGACGCCATTCAGGAGCTGCAACACCGGTGGTCGCTGTCACTCGGGCCGCCCTGGAGTAGCGAGGCAAGCTGTGCGTGGGTTGCGCCGGCCCTGTGCAAGGATGACAGGCGCGTCGTTCTCAAGCTCGGCCTGCCGCACATGGAAGCACTCCACGAGATCGAGGGGCTACGATTCTGGAACGGTGATCCGACCGTGCGTCTGCTCGAGGCCGATGTCAGCCTCAACGCCATGCTGCTCGAGCGTTGCGAATCCGGCACATCACTTCGCGATCTGGCGGAGGCGGAGCAGGATGTCGTCCTCGCTGGACTCCTTCATCGCATCTGGCGGAGGCCATCCGCGCCGCACCCATTCCGTCCGCTCTCTGTGATGATCGCGTCCTGGGTGGAGGAGACCCTTGCGGCCCGCGCGAAATGGATTGACGCCGCTTTGGTCGGAGCCGGACTCCGCGTGTTCGAAGAACTGGGAGCTGTGTCGTCCGATGACATACTGCTGGCCACCGATCTCCACGCCGGGAACGTCCTGCGGGCGCAACGAGAGCCGTGGCTCGTGATTGACCCCAAGCCATTCGTTGGGGATCGTGCCTACGACGCGACTCAGCATCTTTTCAACTGCCAGGCACGAATGTCCTCCGCTCCCGGTGCAACGATCCGGCGATTTGCCGAGCTCCTCGATGTCGACTCCGAACGCGTCCGACTATGGATGTTTGCGCGGTCAGCGGCGGAGCCACGCGAGACGTGGACCGACGATTCACTCGCCATCGCCCGAGCGCTGGCGTGAACCCGACGTGCGGCCCAACAATCGGGGCAGGTCGCGGAGAGTGATCCAGCCGGCCGTGGCTGGTGTTCGCGATCCGTGTCCCGATTGGTTCTCCCTCCAGGCCTGCGGGTGCCGTCTAATACCGGCGAGGAGAAACCGATGAGCGAGATCCACAAGATCAATCTCCGAGACAAGCTCTCGCGGTTCGACTCGCATTGGGATCCGAAGATTGTCGGGGAATTGAACGGCCAACTCGTGAAGCTCGTGAAGTTGCAGGGCGAGTTCGTCTGGCATCATCATGAGCACGAAGACGAACTCTTTCTCGTCCTGCGAGGCGCCTTCGTGATGCAGTTCCGTGATCGCGACGTGCGCCTCGAGGAAGGCGAGTTCCTGATCGTTCCTCGCGGCATCGAGCACCGGCCGGTCGCGGAGCACGAGGTCGATGTGCTTCTCTTCGAACCCGCGACCACCCTCAATACCGGCAACGTCGTCAGCGAGAGAACCGTCGTTGCGCCACAACGGATCTAGCGGAAACGGAGACCTTGACGGCCGATCCCGGCGGGCCGAGAAAGACATGACGCGGTACCTGGTGCAGTTGCAGCAGCTCGATAGCATTCCGCTCGCCGTCGTCCGACGTCAGGCGAGCGCGGCCGAATTGTCGCGCGTGGTACCGGAGTGCTGTGGCGTGGTCTGGAATGTGCTGCGCGCACAGCACGCGCGAGCGGGTCGCCACGTCGCGATCTATTGGGACGGGACCATTCGGCTCGAAGTGGGCGTCGAACTGCAAGGCCCGTTTGTCGAGCAGGGCGAGGTGATTCGCTCGGCAACGCCTGGCGGCACGGTGGCGTCGGTCACGCACCTGGGCCCGTACAGCGGCCTCGGCGCCGCGCACGAAGCGGTTCGAAACTGGTGCAGGACCAGGAATCACCGCTTTGCCGGTCCGAACTGGGAGATCTACGGCCATTGGCAGGACGGATGGAACGCCGATCCGTCTCAGATTCGCACGGACGTCTTCTACCTGATAGCGTCGGAGTAAGCTGTCGGTTGGCCGAGCCACCGTCAATCGCGGCTGGGAGTGAAGGAATTCACGAGATTCTCGGCAGAATCATGGCGCCGCACGTGAGCCACGGCTGAAGCCCCACGGTTGCGCAGCACCCAGCGATGAAGAAGTCCAAGCACATAGGAATCGTGGCGGTGAGTGCGGAGGGTGCAGCGTTGTGCTACCGGACCATCTGCGTCGAAGGGGCAGCGCTGTTCGGCTCTTACGGCCACCCTGAAATCACCATGCACACGTACTCTCTCGCAGAGTACGTGCGTCACATCGAAGCCGATCGCTGGGATGAGGTTGGCCGGCTATTGCTTTCGTCGGCGACGACGTTGGTCAAGACCGGCGCTGATTTCCTCGTCTGTCCTGACAATACGGTTCACCAGGCGCTAGACCTGGTGCGCGCGCAGTCGCCCGCGCCCTGGCTTCACATTGCTGAGGAGGTCGCGGCAGTTGCGGCAAAGAGTCGCTTCCGGCGGCTCGGAATTCTCGGCACCCGCTATCTGATGGAAGGTCCGGTTTACGGTGTGGCGCTCGCCCGGCAGGATGTCGCATGTGAGATCCCTGACCCGGCCGATCGCGCACGCATCAACGCCATAATCTTCGACGAGCTCGTGCAAGGCGAGTTCACAGAAGACTCGCGCAGGTACTTCCAGCACGTCATCGCAAAGCTCGAGACCCGCGGTTGCGACGCCGTGGTTCTCGGCTGCACCGAGATCCCGCTGCTCATATCGCAACTCGACTCCCGTCTCCCGGTCATCGACTCCACCCGAACGCTCGCACGCGCGGCTCTCCGCGAAGCCACACAGAGCGTGGCCGCCTGACAGGGTGTTGAACCCGTGATGCAACGGCCCATCTCCATCACTCTCATCGCCGGGCTCTTCATCGTCGTCGGTGCTGCCGGTCTGCTCAACGATCTCTGGCCCCTGTTGACCGACGCCTCCCGGCAACTTGCGAAGCTGAAGGCGGACGGGTGGGCGGACCTTGGCCCGGCATGGACCTCCAGGGCATTGGCCATCGTTGGTGGTGTGGGCCTGCTTGGCGGCCGCAACTGGGCTCGCTGGCTGCTGGTCGCTTGGATGGTGTTTCACATCGGCCTCAGCCTGCTGCACTCCTGGCCGCAACTCTTGGTCCATTGCGCCTTCTTTGCCCCGATCCTCTACCTCCTCTTCCGTCGCTCCATGGAGCCCTATTTTCACGGTGCAAACGCGGGCACCGTCTAGCGTTCCACTGGCACTGCCGATACTCCATGCGAACGGGCGTTCTTAAGTCCAGCAAGCGCATGAAGCTGGCGGTTCTGCGACGTTCGGATGCGGCATAGCAGATCGGCCTTCGCAGCGTTCCAGTGTCCAAAGAGTAGACGGCGCGTTTGCAGCCGGGCCGCATCGGTGCGATGATGTGTCCCCGCGACCCGACACCCGTCACAATCAATGCCCGAAGAAGATCTCCTCGGACCGGCACTAGAGACCGGACGCATCACGCACGCGCGGTGGGTGAGGATCTCTCATTGGATTGTGACCGCGAGTCTCCTTACGCTGGCGACCACCGGTTTCGTGATCCTGATGGCGCATCCGCGCCTGTATTGGGGAGACGCTGGCAACGACCTGACCCCGGCGCTGCTGGAACTGCCGATCAGCCGGAACTACCAGCACGGCGGGTGGGAACAGCGAGCCCCGTTCTTCAAGGATTCGTCGTCTCCGATCAGCGCGAATCGCACCTACGACATCTTCAATCAGAACGGTTGGGCGCGAAGCCTCCACTTTCTTGCCGCCTGGCTCCTCGTCATACCGGGTGTGGTGTATCTGCTGCTCGGGATTTCCACCGGACACTTCCGTTTTCATATCTGGCCCCGCGCCGGCGAACTGACACCTCGTCTGGTCTGGCAGGACGCCGTCGACCACCTGCACCTGCGGATCCCGCCGGTCACCGGCGGGCCGCAGTACGGACTGCTCCAGAAAATCACGTACAGCGCGGTGGTTTTCGTCGCCCTGCCGCTCTCCGTGATGACCGGGCTGACGATGTCACCGGCGATCACGGCGGCCTTTCCGTTCCTGTTGCGCGTCTTCGGAGGCTTTCAATCGGCGCGCACGCTTCACTTCCTGACCTTCGCCGCTCTTGTCCTGTTCGTGATCGCGCACATCGTCATGGTCGTCGTGTCAGGATTCAGACGCCAGATGCGCGCCATGACCTTGGGGAGATAGCATGGAGACGAAGCGGCTCATCACGCGGCGCCGCGCGCTCATCGCGGGTGCGGCATCTGTCGGCGGATTCCTCCTTCCGAGATACTGGCAGGATCTCCCGCCGACCTACGGCAACATCCTGCGGATGGGTGACACGCTGACCTACGCCGCGCATCGCACGCTGCTACCGGGACAATCGCTGGTGCGGGAATACAGTCACCGGGACATCACGTCATTCCCTGCGACCGGCACTACGAACCCGGGTGACCTCAACCGGTCGAGTCTGAGCGAAGCGTACCGCCGTCTGCAGAGCGGCGCTTTCAGCGACTGGCGCCTGTCGGTCGAAGGCCGGGTGCATTCGCCGCAATCCTTCACGCTCGCGGATCTGAAACGCCTTCCTGCGCGGACGCAGATCACACGACACACCTGCGAAGAAGGCTGGTCCGCGATCGGCGAGTGGACAGGTGTGCCCCTGAGCCTGGTGCTCAACGCCGCGGGGATCCTCCCGACCGCGCGGTTCGTGATGTTCTACTCGTACGACGACTGGGCCGACAGCATCGACCTGCTCGATGCCCTGCACCCGCAGACGATTCTTGCGTACGGCATGAACGGGCAGGACCTTCCCCTTCCTCATGGCGCGCCGATCCGGCTGCGAGTAGAAAGGCAAATGGGCTACAAGAGCATGAAGTATCTCCATCGCATCGTCGTGAAGGACGAGTTCGACGATGGGGGCAAGAAGGGGAACATCCAGAACGGGTGGGCGTGGTACACGGGCATTTGACCGCGGCGCCGATCGCCGAAAAGAATCGATGGACACCGCCAGGCTGACGGAGTTCGCGACGAGATACACGGCCGCTTGGTGCAGCCAGAACGCGCCGAGTGTCGCGGCGTTCTATGCCGAGCGCGGATCGCTGAAGATCAACGACTCCGCGCCCTCGGTCGGCCGCCATGCGATTACCGCAGCGGCGCAAGGATTCATGACCGCCTTTCCAGACATGGTCGTGACGATGGGCGGTCTCACCGTGGATGGGAACCGCGCGACCTATCGTTGGACTCTCACGGGAACGAACACGGGCCCGGGAGGAACCGGGAGACCGGTCAAGATCAGCGGGTACGAGGAGTGGACGATCGGAGCGGACGGTTTGATCGCGGAGTCGAACGGACACTTCGATGCGGCTGACTACCAGCAGCAGTTGGCAGGTGCGGAGGCCGACGGCGGCCGGCGTGGACCGCTCACCGTCGGACAGAGAGCATCCCGGACGATGACGGTGACGTCCGCTCACGTGAAGACATTCGCCGAGATGACCGGCGACTACAACCCCCTGCATTTCGATGTGGCGTTCGCCTCGCGCACGAAGTTCGGGAAGCTGGTGGCTCAGGGAGGCCTCACGACCGGCATCCTGCACGCCCTCGTCGCGATGGACATGCCCGGCCCGGGGACCGTCTTTCTCAGTCAGAACTGGAAGTTCACGGCGCCTGTGTACATCGGAGACACGGTCACTGCAGAAGCCGAAGTGCTGGAGGTTCACGCGTCGAAGCCGGTTTGCCGTCTCAAGATGACGGTCAGGCGCCAGGGCGGGGAGATCGTCCTCGACGGCGAGGCCTGGTGTTACACGTTCAACGGAACGGCAGCCACGATCTGACGAGCCGTCCGGCCGCAACCTCGACCGCGTTGCGCACCCGCCGCCGCGTACAATGATTCGAGTGGCCGGGCATCTCCGCGTCCACGACCAGACAACATGTGCAGGAACATCAAAACACTCGCGAACTTTGCGCCGCCCGCCACCGATGACGAGATCCGCGCATCGGCGCTTCAATTCGTCCGAAAGCTGAGCGGAACGACCCGACCGTCTCGAGCCAACGAGCCCGCCTTCAACCGCGCCGTCGACGAGGTGACCGAGGCCGCGCAACGCCTCATCGGCTCGCTGACCACTGCGGCTCCCCCGCGCACGCGCGAGGAAGAGGCCAGGAAGGCAAAAGAGCGGGCGCAGCGGCGCTTCGCCTGACGGCGGCACGAGACGGTCGTTGCGCCAGGCGTCGGCCCGCACGTATGCTTCCGTGCGCAGGTCCGACGTATGAAAAGACGCGACTTCCTGACGCTGTCAGTCCTCGGCCCGTTTGGCGCCGCGCTGTGGCCGCTCGGTGGCGGCGCCACGACGCAGGCCGCGACGCGGAAGATCCTCATCGCCGGCGGGAACTACGGCACGCCGTTCATCAAATACATGGCGGAGCTGACCGGCAAGAAGCGGCCGAAGCTTCTCTATCTGCCCACCGCGTCAGCGGACAGCCAGAGCGGCATCATTTCGTGGTTCAGAAGCTGCGCACCGCTCGATGTCTATCCGCTGGCTCAGGATAGCTTCATCGCGAGCTCCCGCCAGACACAGTCCTGGGAAGACGTGCTGCTCACCGTGGACGGCATCGTCGCGTCCGGTGGCAACACGCTCAATCAGCAGGCGATCTGGAAAGCGCAGGGCATCGACGTCATCCTCAAACAGGCCTGGGATCGCGGCATCGTGCTCGGCGGCGCGAGCGCCGGCTCTCTGTGCTGGTTCGAGGAGGGCACGACTGACTCACGGCCGAAGGAGCTGACTACGGTCAAGGGGCTCGGTTTCCTGAAGGGCAGTCACTGCCCTCACTACGATCGCGAGGCCGATCGCCGGCCGCTTTACCGCAAGCTGATTGCCTCGGGAGAGATGAAGCCGGGTTACGCGTGCGACAACGACGCGGGAATCTACTTCGAAGACAACGAGGTCAAGCGGGTCGTCGCGGCGCGCGCCAACGCGAAGGTGTACTACGTCAGCGCGTCCGGCGGACAGGCCGTCGAGCGTGTGCTCGAATCCGAGATGATCAGCTGATCCCGGTTGCCCGCCAGGCCGTCTTACCCCGACCACTGCCACTTCGCCCCTAAACGCTGGAGGCGGCACGTCCCACCGCGCATGTTTGTGCGCAGTGGCTTCGCCCTGCGTAACACCGCAGGCGGCCTTCAACGACGCCTTCAGGAGGGCGACATGAGCTGGCGAATGGTTTTCGCGGGCGCCGGGTTCGCGCTGGTCACGTCGGTAGCGGCGCAGCAGCAACCCGCGTCGGAATGGAAGGGCCGGAACCTTCAGTACTTCGCGAAAGACATCAAGCGTGACGTGCTGATCCAGCGCATGCGCGAATTCTCGTTCGCGCTCAGCGTCCGCTGTCAGCACTGTCATGCTGGAGGCGACGGCGTTTCGCTCGAGGGCGTGGACTTTTCCTCGGACGACAAACCCGCCAAGAACAAAGCGCGCGCGATGCTGCGCCTCACCGATCAGGTCAATCAGACGCTGCTTCCGCAGGTGCCATCCCGTGCCGAGCCGCGGGTCGAGGTCAACTGCGCAACCTGTCATCACGGACTGCGTCTGCCGAAGTCACTACAGACGACGCTCTTCGAGATCGTCAACGCCGAAGGAACGGCGGCGGCAATCCAGCGTTATCGCGAGCTGCGAGCGTCCGATACGCTGTCGGGCCGTTACAACTTCGACGAATGGGAGATCAACGAGTTGGCGCGGCGCCTGGTCGAGGCGGGGAACCCGACGGCCGCGATTGGCATCCTCGAGATGAACGGGGAGTACTACCCGAAGTCCGCCGCCATCGACTTTACGATCGCAGAGATCCATCTTCAGCGTGGTGAGCGCGACAAAGCGCTCGCGCGATACCGGGTAAGTCTGGAGAAGGCCCCCGATAATCCACGCGCGAAAGCGCGAATCGCCGAGCTGGAGAAACGGTAAGAAACAAAGAGCCTCACCCGTTCGCGCGTTAATCTCCCGGACATGTCGTAACGACTAGCATCGGCTGCTGCCGGCACGACGCTCGTGCAGGATTCGGTGAGGTTCTACGACCACGAGTGAGGTCTTGTATGGCTAAACGCTTCATCATCGTATTCGCGGTGCTCTCAGTCGTGAGCCTGATTGCGCCTGTCATCGGACACGCACAGACGTTCAAGATGGCGAAGTTCGATATCAAGGGCGAGGGCGGTACGGATTACGTCACGGTCGAGACCGCTACGGGGCGAGTGTTCGTCTCACGCTCCACTCACGTCATGGTGGTTGAGGGCGCGACCGGCAAAGTGCTCGCCGACATCCCGAATACGCCAGGTGTGCACGGCGTTGGCATCGCTCCGAAGGCGGGTCACGGTTTCACGACCAACGGCGGCGACCAGACCGTCACCATGTTCGACCTGAAGACGCTGGCGGTGATCAAGCAGATCAAGGTCGGCCCCGGTCTCGACGGCATCATGTACGACGAGCCAGACGACAAGATCATCCTGACGAATCACAGCCGGCCGATCGGCACCCTCACCGCGATCGACCCGGTGACCGGTGACATTACCGCCACCGTCGAACTCGAAGACACGGCGCCCGAGGGTGCCGCCGCGGACGGCCGCGGACACATCTTCGTCAACAACGAAGGCAAGAACACCATTCAGGTGATCGACGTCAAGACCTGGAAGGCGACCGCGTCGTGGCCGCTTGCGCCGTGCGAAGGGCCGACCGGCATTGCGTATGACAAGACCACGAACCGCATCTTCTCAGGGTGCAGCAACACCTCGGTCGTCGTTGACCCCGGCACCGGCAAAGTCGTGGCGTCGATCAAGAACGGCACTCGCGTTGACGCTCTGGGGTGGGATCCGTCGAAGAAACTCATCTACATCCCGAATGGGGGCGAGGGGAACGTCACCGTTGTCCACCAGGATTCCCCTGACTCGTACACGGTCGTGGCGACCGTCACCACGTTCCTTGGCGCGAAGACCATCACAGTCGATCCGGCGACACACAACGCGTACCTGTTCCAGCCCGAACGCGGTCCAGCTCCACCGCCGCCGGCTGATGCACCGCCACCGGAAGCCGGACGCGGCCGTGGCCGCGGTCCGCAGGGTCCAATCATCGCCGCTTGGTTCATCGTGATCACGCAGTAACGTCGGAGCGTTCAACCTTGCCCGGCAGATTGCCGGCGCGCCGGATTGAGGCGCGCCGGTTACTGCCGCGCCCTCCGCGGCGAGCGGGGAAGGCGGGGTTGTCTACGTGTCCTACGCAGCCTCCCAGATGAGGCTTATAATCACGCCGGCCACACACCAATGTCGCCAGCCTCCTTCTTATTTGTGTGAGTGACTGGGTCACTTAGAGCCCGTTCGTTCCTACTGCCGCCGTAGGGGTGCGCATAGCTCGGCTGACCTGGGAAGAACAGCGTCAGGATCGTCCATTTGGCAGTCTCTGCGAGGCCCACGCATGGTGGCAGTTCGCGGTGTTTCGGTCGCAGCCCAGATGGTCGCCATCGGCGCAACGGCAATCGTGCTTGCACAGACGCCCGTCGTTCAGCCGCCGCAGGCTCCCACTCCGGCTCCAAGCCCAGAGTCCGTCAAGAAGGCGGAGCAGGTGCTGGCCGACGCCCGCAAGGCACTTGGCGGGGACAAGCTCGCGGACCTCAAGACCCTGATCGCGTCCGGGCGAACCAAGCGAGTGCGGGGCAACAACCTGGTTCCGATTGAGTTCGAGATCCTGATAGAGCTGCCGAACAAATACGTCCGCGCCGACGAGTTCCCGGCGGAGGACACGGATCCGACATCGTCTGGATTCAATGGCGACACCTTGATTCAGATTCCGCCACCCACCGTCCCAACGGGGCCGGGCGGTCCGCCGGGAGCGGCGCCAGTGGCGCCGTCTCAAGGAAGGCCGACGCCGCCAGCCGCCGCAGCAGGTGCCCCGCCTCCAGGAGATATGGCCGCCGGCGGACGAATGTCCGGGGGACGAGGGCCGGCGATGGATCCCCGCCGCGCCAGGCTGCTCTCGGTGAAGCAGGACTACACCCGGCTCGCGCTGGGGCTCTTTGGCGCTTCGACCGCATATCCCCTGACGTTTTCCTACGCGGCCGTGGCCGAGGCGCCGCAGGGACGTGCGGACGTCCTCGACGCTAAGGGCGAAGGCAACTTCACGCTGCGCCTGTTCATCAACAGCGAGACGCGTCTGCCAGTCATGGTGAGTTGGACGACGCCGCCGACCAACGTCATCGTAACGGTGCCGGGGCAGCCACCGCCGTCGTCGGTCGCGCCCGGCGCGGTTGTCGTCGCAGGACCGCCGGCGCCGCCGAAGGACGCACCCAAAGAGGAAATGGACAAGTATTCGAAGGAGGTCCTCGCGGTGCGCGCGAAAGCGCAGGCGACGCCCATCGAGCAGCGTCTGTACTTCGCGGATTATCGCGATGTCGACGGCTTGAAGCTTCCGTTCAGGCTCCGCCGCGCCATCGGGGCAGAAACGACAGAAGAAACAACGTTCGATCGGTTTCGGATCAACGCCAAGCTCGATCAGAAGAAGTTCGAGCCGGTGAAGTAGCGCCTGTAGCCTGAGCGAGGCGCGAAACCGCTGAGCGAGAGCGGGTGGGGCCCCGCGAGCACTAAGGAGCGCCTGCGGCCCGAGCGAGGCGCGAAGCCGCCGAGCGAGAGCGAGCGGGGGTGGGGCCCCGCGAGCACTGAAAAAAGATGGGTACATCATGATTCGCGCTGCGCTGATTCTTTGCCTGACCGGCCTGCTCTCAACATCGCTCGTTGCACAGGCGGGCAAGGACGCCACCCTGCAGGTGACCGTGGTCGATGAGACCCGTGGCGTGCTGCCGGGAGCGACGGTGACCGTCGCCGGCGCCGAGGCGTCCAACAAGGCCACGGTCATTCCGCCGGCGTCGACCAGCCCGCAGGGCCAGGTGAAATTCGAGAACCTCGCTCCTGGCCGCTACTCGATCACGGCGGAGTTCTCCGGCTTTCAGACGCGCACGATAGGCGACGTGCGGATCCGTGCGGGCGATAACAAACAAGTCGTCGTGCTGCCGATCGATCGCGTGCAGTCGTCGGTGACCGTCGAGCGCGATCGCCAGCAGGCGGCCTCGGATCGTGACGTGACGTTCGGAACGGTGTTGACGCGGGAGCAGATCGATGCGCTGTCGGACGATCCCGACGAGCTCCGCCGGCAACTGCTGGATATCGCCGGGCCGGATGCGAAGATCCTGATCGACAGCTTCGAGGGACGCGACCTGCCACCGAAGGCGCTCATCAAATCGATTCGTATCACACGCGATCAGTTCGCGCCGGAAGTGCACTTCGCCGGCGAACTGCGCATCGAGATTCTGACCCAACCGGGCGTCGGGCCGGTCAGGGGCAACCTGCGTTCGGGTTTCTACGACAGTGCGATGGACGGCGAGAACCCGCTCGTGGACAGCACACCTCCGTCGCAGAGCTGGCAATACGGCCTCGGGCTGAGCGGGACGCTGCTCAGCGAGCGCGCCTCCTTCAACGTCAACTTCAACGGCCAGGACAGCTACACGACGCCGGTGCTCTATGCGGCGACGCCGCTCGGCCAGGTCGCCACTGATATTCCGGTAAAGAGCTCCGCCGACAACTACTTCTTCTCAGGTGGCGTCGACTACGCGCTCACGCGGGATCAGGTCCTGCGGTTCAACGTCCAGGGGTCGCGATTCAGCAGGGGCAACGTCGGGATCGGTGCGTACGATCTGCCCGAACGCGCCTTTACTTCCGAAGACCGCTCTTTCGGTGTGTTCGTCCAGCAGAACGGACCCATCGGGCGGCGGTTCGTGCTCAACACGCGGCTGTCCATCTTTGGCAGCGACTCTGAGGCGCGGTCTGCCGTCGAAACCCCGACGATCATCGTCAACGACGCGTTCACGAGCGGCGGCGCGCAGCGGAGTGGCGGAACGCACTCGCGTACCTACTGGTTCAATTCGGATCTCGATTATGTTCGCGGCATCCACTCGATGCGCACGGGCATTGAAGTCCAGGCGAATCAATTCAATACCGATTCGAACAGTAACTATCTCGGGACCTACACCTTCGCGAGCCTCGATGCCTTCGATGCGAGGACGCCACGCAGCTACAGCCGCCGGCTCGGGGATCCCCGCTTCAGCTATTCGAACGTGCAGGGCGGCCTCTACATTCAGGACGACATCAAGATCCGCAAGAACCTCACGGTGACCGGCGGCGTTCGCTACGAAGCGCAGACGCACGTGCCAGACCTGCTGAACTTCGCACCGCGAGTCGGATTCACCTGGGCGCCCTTCAAGACCGGAAAGACGACGTTGCGCGGAAGCTGGGGCATGTTCTACGACTGGCTTTCGACCGGAACCTACGCACAGACCCTGCAGGTCGATGGCGTCCGCCAGCGCGAACTGAACATCGTCAATCCGTCGTTCCCGGATCCGGGAGACGTGGGGACCTCGCCGCCCACCAACCGGTACCTGCTCGCGGACAATCGGGACATGGCGTATTCGCAGCGCCTGAGCGCCGGCATCGCGCAAACCATCAGCCGCCGGGTGAGCACGAATGTGCTCTATACCTACAGCTATCGCTACGCGCTCCTGACCGGACGCAATCTCAACACGCCGATCAACGGGGTGCGGCCCGATCCCGACTTCGCCAACGTCGTCTTGGCCACGTCCGATGCCCGAGGCCATCAGCACACGGTGAATGCGTCAGCCAACATCAACCTGGGTCCGCTAGCGCCGCGGGCAGGGCCGTCAGCGCCCGGCCCCGGCGGGCCGATGATCATGAACGGCGGTCCCATGATGTTCGTGATGGCCGGCGGCGGGCCGGCCGCCACGACCGGGCCGCGCTTTCAGTGGAACCGCGGCCTGACGGTCGCCGGTTTCTACACCTACGGTCAAAACTTCGACAACACGGACGGCGCGTTCGTCATCCCGGCGAGCATCATCCTGGCGAACGAGTGGGGCCCAGCGGCGTTCGATCGGCGCCACAACATGCATCTCGCCGTGACCAGCACTGCGCTGCGGAACCTGTCGGCGCGCCTCGGCGTGGCGGGGTCATCCGCGCCGCCATTGACGATCCGTACCGGAACCGATGACAACGGTGACTTGGTGTTCAACGACCGTCCCGCCGGGGTGGGCCGCAACTCCGAGCGAACGGTCTCGACCTGGAACACGTCGGCATCCATCGGCTACTCGTTCACGCTTGGCAAGAAGACGGTGACGTCTGGCGGCGGCGTGCAGATCATGGGCTCGCCCGCCGGCCTGACGGTCAACCCCACCGCCGCACAAACGACGCCCCGCTACCGGTTGAACCTGACGATGAACATCAACAATCTGTGGAACCAGCCGGTCTACACGGGATTCAGCGGCATCATCACCTCACCGTTTTTCCTGAGGCCGACGCAGGCCAATGGGCTGCGGCGGATCACGTTCGGCATGAACGTGAGTTTCTGATCCCTCAGCGCCGGGGCCGGATGACGAGCGTGGCGCGTGCGTTGCCGGAGCATGGCGGCTCTGCGTTCACCACGATCGTGTAGGTATCGGGTGCCGGGTAGTTGTGCCGCACGCGATCGGGCAGCGGTCGAGATCGCTTTTCGTCATTCCCATCGCCAAAGTCGATCCTGTAGCTGCAGGTACCGCCGCCGTTGATGTCGATCGTGACCGGCTGTCCCGCCGTTGTACGGGTGGGCGAGACATTGATTCCTGTCAGCTGCGGCCGCAGTGGTTCCGTTCCGACCGCGATCTTCTGGGTGAACTTTCCGGTGCAGGGAGCCGCTGGACGCACGACCATGACGTAGGTGTCCGCCACGGCGTAGGTGTGCCTCACCGTTCGTGGCAGCGTGCCCGTTTCCTCCTGCGAATTGCCGTCGCCGAAATCAACGGTGAAGCTGCAGGCGCCGAGTCCTTTCACGGCGATGTCGACGGGGCGGCGCACGACTGGCGACGCGGGCGTGAGGTCGACCGACGTGATCGTGGCCGCTGATGCCGGCGGTGGCGGGGGAGCCGGCGGGCCAGCGACGTCGATCGTTGCCTTCACTTCACCGTCGCAGTTGCCCATCCCTTTGGCGAGGACCGAGAAACGGCCACCCCCGCTGTACGTATGCGTCTGCGTAGCAGGCAGAGTGGAGATTGGATAGGTGATCGCCGTGCCGTCGCCCCAATCGATGAAGACGGCGCCGCACGGATTCGTCCCCGTCGCGGTGGCCGTGACCGGCGTTCCGGCGCTGACGGGATTCGGGTTGAGGCTGATTCTGGTCAGGACGCCACGTTGTTGCGTGGCTCCGAGAGTGGCTCCGAGCACGACGAGCGGCAGCACGCGCAGCAACACGGCCATAAAGTCCTCCGATCTCGGGAAGTGCACAAGCCGTGCCCTTCGACTCCTCCTCAATTGCGAGGCAGCTAATCACGGGGCAGCTTCAGCGAAAAACGTCATTTGGCGCGCAAGCCATTCAGTAGGAATATAGGCTCCCCTCACGCGAGCGGGGCGCCAGCGCTGCGCGGCGCATCGATCGACAAGTCGGTACTTGGGGGCAGCATCCGAGGAGGAGCGATGAGACCTGCGACCGTTGTGGTGGCGGCACTTCTGGTGACTGGGACCGCGCACGGAAACGGGCAATTCCCCGACAATGTCAGCTTCACCACTGTCAGCATCACACCGCTGGCAATAGAGGGCCTGACCAGCGACGACAACGGTGCGCTGTACACGACCGGACGGGCTGCGTCGCCGGCCCGCTGTCCGTTGTGGCGCATCGATGTGCCATCCGGTGGTGGCGCGCCGGTCACACCCGTGCAGGTTGGCTCCATCCCCAACGCCGCACCCGGGTGCAATCCATCCGGCATCACTCGCGACAGCAACGGCAGCTTCTACATCGCCGATGCCAATCAGGGTGGCGTGGTGTGGCGCCTGACCAGCGCGAACATGGATCCCGTGACGCCGTTCGTTTCGGGCGTGCCGGGCACCAACGGCCTCGCGTTCGATCGCGACGGCAACCTGTGGACGGGTGATGGGACGACTGGCCAGGGTCGGGTGTGGAGGATCTCTCCGTCTGCATCCGTGAAGGAGGTCTTCCGCATTCAGCCGATGCGAAACAGCACCGCGCTCGGCGCCACGATCACGGGCGACGGCGTGGGTCGTCAGGCGCGTTCGTTCCCCCCCGGCACATTGACGATCTCTGTTCCCGCGAGCGCGACGCCAACCACGGTGACGCCCGCGGGCGGTCAGGATCTCGTCGCCAACGGTGTGGCGTTCAATCATCAGGGAGACCTGTTCATCGCCGACACTGCGCGCGGGGCGATCTGGCGGGCACAGTTCGACCGCCAGGGCGATCTGATCAGCCCGACCGGCTGCGACACGACGTTCACGCCGAATACGCTGTGCCTCGAGAACATCTTCGTGCAGCACGTTGCCCTCGAGGGGACCGACGGCTTCGCTCTCGACAAAGCCGGCAATATCTGGAACGCGGCCAACGAGCGCAACGCCATCGTGGTCGTGACCAAGGATCGTCAGGTGATCGAGATCTTCAGGAACCCGCCGAATGCGGCCGGCCTGCGCAACTCCGCCGATCCGTCCTACGGCGACAATCACATCCTCGAGCTGCCGACCAGCCCGGTCCTCTTCGAGAAGACATTCTGCGTCGCCAACTCCGACGGCAACCGGCGCGACAATTCCCCGAACAGCGTCGGCGAGATCAACTCGGGCGGCCCCGTCGGCGCGCGCGGCAAGATCAGCTGCATGGATCAGCGGTTGCAGATCCCTGGGCTCCCCGTGCCCGTGCGCTGATCGTCGGTGTACAGCTGAAGGTCTTGGAGGATCCCGATGTCATCTCGAGAAGAGACGATTTTCGTCGGCATCAAGGGGAAGGTTATCGCGATTGATCGCACCACCGGCGAGACGCAGTGGACCACCGATCTGAAGGGCTCGGACTTCGTCAACGTGACATTGCAGGGCGGCGATCTCTTCGCATCCTCTCGCGGGCGCTTGTACCGGCTGGATCCGGACACCGGCGAAATCCGGTGGTGCAACGAGCTGCCGGGGCTGGGTTGGGGGATCGTGACGATTGCCGGCGCGCCGCAGGTCGCGCCAGGCGAGGAGAAGAGACGGCGGCAGGCCCAGGCGGCGGCCGCCGCGTCCTCATGAACGAGGAGAGTCCAATGAGACGCAGATTCCTGTCGTTGCTGCTCGGCATGCCGGCTCTCGCACTGTCACCATCGGCCCAGGCCGCACCGAAGATGAAGCTGCTCATCAAAGGCGCGTGGGGATCGGCCGACCCGACACAGGCCTCATTTCCGTTTCACCACGCCAACGCGTTTGCCGAGGGCGGCCACGAGGTTCAGATCTTTCTGCTGGGCGAAGCGGTGTCCATCATGCGCACCGTCGTGGCGAACTCCGTGATTCCAGTAGGCTGGCCGCCCCTCTCGGAGGCGCTCGCGAAAGTCGTCGAGAAGAAGATTCCAATCCACGTTTGAGGAGCGTGCGCGAGGGCCCGTGGGGTCCTCGAATCGGATCTTGCGGGAAAGAACGCCACCTTCGCGAACCCGACGGTATTCGTCAGTCTCGTCCAGTGGTCCGACAAGGTCCTGACTGAATAACATGTCGCGATTCCCGGTCATCGGCGGTTACATAGCCTGTTTGTTGTGCGTCGTCGAGCCGCACGACCAGCAACAGATCCTCGATCCTGACTTCAAGGTGACCGTCGAAAGGCCGGCCTACCAGAAGAACGGTCCGACGGTTGCCATCGATGAGGCGCACTCGAACTTTCACACCGCCGGAGGACAGTACAAGCCCTTCGCAGATCTCCTGACGAACGACGGCTACCGGATCGTCCCGTCCACGCGGAAGTTCGAGCCCGGAGCGTTAAGTGGAATCGACGTGCTGGTCGTCGCCAATGCCAACGCAAGAAACTTCACCGATCCTGCGTTCACCGAGGCCGAGTGCGACGTTGTCCGTGACTGGGTTCGCAATGGCGGAGCGCTGCTGCTGATTGCAGACCACGCGCCGTTCGGAACCTCGGCGGCCAACCTTGCTGCTCGATTCGGCGTGACGATGGGGAAGGGGTGGGTGTTCGAGCCGACGCCGAACAGCGTGACCACTCAGCTGGTGTTTTCCCGCGAAAACGGACAGCTCGGTGACCATCCAGTTCTGCGCGGTCGCGAACCGTCCGAGGGGGTGAGCACGGTCAAGTCCTTCACCGGCCAGTCGCTCGGGGTGCCCGAGGGCGCCGTCTCGTTGCTGAAGTTCAGTGCGACGGCGCGGGAAGCGCCCACGACCAACGATCTCGATGCCGAGGCCGCGGCGCGGAGCAAGGATAAGCCCGAAGGGCAACCGGGGGCACGCTCTCAACCGGTGACCGGGCGCGTTCAGGGTCTGGCCATGACGTTCGGCAAAGGCAGGCTCGTCGTCCTGGGCGAGGCGGCACTCTTCTCCGCGCAGATCATCACGCTGCCGAACGGCGATCGTCAGGTCACCTTCAAGGCAGGGATGAATGCTCCCGGGAACGACAACCGTCAATTCGCGCTGAACGTGTTGCATTGGCTGTCAGGATTGCTGACGTAGGCGCTGACCGAACCGCGGTCGTCACCGCACAATTCGATGGCTGATCGAAGCCATTCCGAGAGCGTCGCCAACGACTGGAGGGCCTATGAGCGCATCGTACAAGCCCGAGGGTTACAACAGCGTCTCGCCGTACCTGATCGTCGACGGTGCCGCGCGCACGATCGAGTTTCTTCAACGCGCGTTCGGTGCGGTTGAGCTACGGCGATTTCCCGATCCGTCGGGGAAGGTCGTGCATGCCGAAGTGCGCATCGACGACACCGTTGTCATGCTCGCGGATAGTGCCGAGGGCTGGCCGCCGGTGCCATCACACGTGCACGTGTACGTGCGCGACGTGGACGCGATCTACAAACGGGCACTCGAAGCCGGCGCGTCATCCATCCAGGAACCCGTCAAGAAAGAAGACGAGGACAAACGGAGCGGCGTCAAAGACGCTGGCGGGACGACGTGGTGGATTTCGACGAGGGTGGGTTAACGCAGACCTGATCGTCCTCCCTCGATGATCTCGCACACGCGAGCGCGCGATGCCCGGCTATCGAATCGCTCGTGCAGCAGCGCCTGAGCCTGAGTTCCCATCGCGTCGAGCGTCTCTGGCGGCAGCTCCGCAATCGTCCGCAGCGCCGCGACGGCGCCGTCGACGTCGCCGTGCTCGAGATGCCAGCCGATACCCTGCCGGACGATGTCGCCGACGTGCGACCGCTGCGGCCCGAACGACAGGATCGGTCGTCCCACGGCCATGGCCCCGTAGATCTTGCATGGGTGGACGATGCCGACGACGGCCGCTCCGATCGTGACGACGTGGACGTCGGCGGCCGAGAGCGAGTACTTGATCTGGTCCAGCGGCTGATAGGGAAGCGAGATCACGTTCGGCAGCCCCCGTGCCTCCACTTCTTTCTTGCCGGCTCCACCGCCGACGAAAACGAATATCAGCCGCGAATCCCCGGCCAGCCGCGCCGCCGCGTCGAGCAGCGTCGCAAGTGGATTGGTGAGCGCATGATTCCCGCTGTACATGATGACGCGCCGCGCGCCTAGCGCGTGGGCTGCGAGAAACGGATTTTCCGCCCGCGGTACCGATTCGAGATGCTGATCGTGCGCCCACGGCGTGGCGACGTGAAGGCGGTCTCCGGGGTCGAGTTTGTCGCGGACCCGCTTCGCCATGTAGTCGTCGCAGACGATGACCGCCGCCGCTCGCCGCAGCAGCGCCAGGTTGCACCAGTCGAGGGCGCGGACGAGCAGCGATTCGCGCTGCACGACGTCGAGCGCAACCAGCTGATCGGGGTTGAGGTCCATGATCCAGTAGATCACGCCCGCGCGCCGGGCCATGGCGATTGCCGCTCCGCTCACCGGCGACATGATGGGAACCGTCGTCACGATCACACGCGTCAGGTTGCGGGTGAAGATCGCGCGCAGCGTGGCCTGTAGCAGGAACGAGAGGCCGCCGGCGAGCCTGACGATCATCGAACGCTTCCCGAATGACGAGAGCGGCAGACGCACGATTCGCACACCGTCACGGACCTCCCGTTGAGGGTAGCGGATCGCCGGATCGTCGTAGCCTCGATCGGCGGTCAGGACCGTCACGGCGTGTCCGCGGGCAGCCAGATCGGCGGCGACGTCCGCCAGCTGTTGACCCACTGCGGCCGGATCGGGCGGGTAGACCTGCGTGATGAAGAGAATGGTGCCGGCCGTATCGCCCATGCCCGTCATGCGTCGCGGAGGACAGCACGTTCCGGCGCCGCGATTCGGGGCACCGCCGTCGACCCCGACCAGTTCGCTCGCAGCCACGTCGCCGTCTGGACGATCCCGTCGCCCGGGGAATACGGCAGTGGACCGCACACCGCTTCGGTAGCCGACAGGTCCACGACGCTCGGCGTCATGACATTCCGAAGGCGAAATGAGTTGAAGGGGAACCGGTCGAACCCGATGGCGTTGACGGCGTCACCAACTTTCGCGACGGCGCGCGCGACAGTCACCGGTACCGTGCGGATCGGCGGCGCGCCAAGTTCAGCCCTGAACGCCTCGGCCCAGGCACGGAGGTCGATCGGCTCGTAGTCACCAAGGTAGAACGTGCGGCGTTGAATCGACGCGGCTGGCGCTTCGAGCAGCTGCGCGTACTGATGTGTCGTGTTGCCAACGAAGCCGTAGGTCTTGTGAACGGCCTGGCGTCCGACGTGCACGTAGCGCCCCTTCCGAATCATCCCGAAGAACCGCAGGTAGTGAGGATTCATCCCGGGTCCCCAGATCGTGGTTGGCCTCACGAGACACCACGTCGTCCCACCTCCGTCCGCCCGCCTCCAGATCTGTTCCGTCCTGACCTTGCTCTCGCCGTACACCGTCGCCGGATCGTAGTCCTCGTCGGAGCGAGGTGCGTGACCCACGCGGCGGACGAGCTGCGTCGACGTGCACACGACGCGCTGCACGCGTCCGTTTCGAGCAATCGCGCGGCTCAAGTGCTCCACCCCCGCGACATTGGGGGCGTAATCGGCAAGGCTGGTCCCGTGGATGTGCGTGACGGCCGCAAGATGCGCGATGGCGTCAGGCCGAACCGCGTCGATCGTGCGCTGTACGGCGTCGGTATCCAGGAGGTCGCAGGCATGATGCTCGACGCCGGGTGTCGGCGCCTCCGGGACACGCGCGTCCAGGCCGAAGACGGTGTGTCCGCGCCGCGCGAGGAGCTCGGCCAGATGAAACCCGATGAAACCCGCATTTCCCGTGACGAGAACTCTCAGCGGCGCCTCCGCTACTTCGCGATCAGGAACGGCCCCATGCAGTGCGCGAACATCGTCGACGCGAAATCCCCGGAGGCGTGGAAGACGTGCAACCCCAGAATCACGCTCACGTTTCAGCGATGCTCCTTTTCGACTGCGGGCCACGGCCGCGAGCTTGCGCGCGGTTCAAGGACCGGACTGCTAAGTGTACCAGTCTCCTGAGACGGAGCGGGACACTGAGACGGAGCGGGGTTGCCATCCGGCGAGACGGCTGTTAGTCTGCGCCGGACGCCGCCAGTGTCCATGGCCACGACGCGCACGCCCGCACCGGAGATCCCGATTCGTGTCGTCGTCGAGCGCCCCGTTCCAGGTGTGCTGCTCCGGGTGCGGCGGGGGGCATCTGAGCTCGTCGAACCCACGTCCAGTTCCACCTCGGAGGTCGTGTTCGACTTCACCGTCAGGGTCGGACCTGCCCGCGCCAGCGGCGCGCTCAACCTGCTCGGCCCGTTCACTCAGATTCGAGGCTCATCCGCGGGCCGCCGCCGCAGGGAGGCGATGTGAACTGCTTCGTCCACGATCGCGTACCAGCGGTTGGTCTCTGCGTCGCCTGTCAGAAGGCGCTCTGTCGGGACTGCGTGGGTCTCGACACACCGCGACTGCTCTGCCGCACGTGTGTCGAGCAGCGCAACGTATTCGGCTACGAGTACCGATCGTCGGCCAGCATCGGCGGCCTGCCCCTGATTCACATCTGCACGGCCATCGATCCGACGACGATGCGGCCGCGTGTGGCGAAGGGGGTCATCGCAATCGGAAACATCGCAATCGGCGGAATTGCGATCGCGGGTGTTTCCTTCGGACTGATCACCATCGGCGGTGCGTCGTTCGGCGCGCTCGCGGCGCTTGGCGGCCTGGCACTCGGACTCGGGTTTTCTGTCGGCGGCCTGGCGATCGGGTCGGTTGCGATCGGCGGAGCCGCGGTTGGGTTCAAGTACGCGTTCGGCGGCGCCGCCTTGGGCAATGCCATCATCGACGGCCGGCGGTGCGATCAGGCTGCGATGGAGTTCTTCAGGCAATGGATCGGGTCTGCCGTTCTACCGCCCACCTGCCGGTGATGGTCAAAGTGTCGTGCGGTGGCTTCTCGAGACATGACGGAGCGGAGCGCAATGAGTGACGAGCATTCGAAGGCAAACCCCGACCGCTTACCCGGTGCACTCCCGGTCAGCCGCCGCGCTTTCAGTCAAGCGCTCGCAATGGCAGCTGTCGCCGGATCAGTGCCGGGGCTGGCAGGTATGGCCTCGGCACACTCCGCTCACGAAATGCCGGTTCACAGGGGATCCGAGGAGCTGTGCGAGCTCAGCGCGATTGATCTCGTGAGCAAGCTCCGGCGCAAGGAGGTGTCGGCGCGCGAGGTGATGACCGCCCACCTGACGCGGATCGAGCGGGTCAATCCGAAGGTGAACGCGATCGTCACGCTTGTTGCGGAACGGGCGTTGGCGGACGCCGCGCGGGCCGATGAACTGGCCACGCGAGGCGGCCCGCTCGGCGTGCTCCACGGGCTGCCGATCGCTCACAAGGATCTCGTGGACACGGCTGGCATCCGTACGACACGTGGTTCGCTCTTCTACCGCGACCACGTGCCCACCCGTGATGCCCTGATCGTGACGCGGATTCGGGCAGCAGGCGCCATCACCTGCGGCAAAACGAACACGCCGGAGCTCGGCGCCGGATCGCAGACGTTCAACAGCGTGTTCGGGGCCACCCGCAATCCGTATGACGTGACCAGAACCTGCGGCGGGAGCAGCGGAGGCGCGGCCGTGGCGCTGGCCTGCGGGATGCTGCCGATTGCGGACGGCAGCGACACCGGCGGCTCATTGCGCAATCCCGCGGCGTTCTGCAACGTGGTGGGATTCCGTACGTCGCCCGGCCGCGTGCCCAGCGAGACGAGCTCCTGGTCGCCGCTCTCGGTCTCCGGGCCGATGGCACGATCCGTGGCTGATGTCGCGCTGTTCCTGAGTGCCATCGCCGGACCGGACCCGCGCACCCCGCTCTCGATTGCGGAGGAGGGCGAACGCTTCCGCGCGTCGCTTGAACGTGACTTCAAGGGCGTTCGTGTGGCGTGGTGGCAGGGGCTGGGCGGCCTTCCGTTCGAGCCGGAAATCCGCACCGTGGTGGATGCCAATCGCCGAGTGTTCGAAAACCTCGGCTGCGTAGTCGAGAACGCAGAACCAGACTTTGCCGGCGTCGACCAGGCATTTCCGACGCTGCGCTACGTTGCCAATCATCCCCGATACTCCGCGCTCGTTCGCGAGCGGCCGGAATGGGTGAAGGACACGATCAAGTACGAGGTAACCGAGGCCGAGCGCCTGACGGGGGTCGATCTCGGGCGTGCGATCGCGAGGCAGAACCTGATGTACGAGCAGAGCCGCCAATTCTTCGAGCGGTACGATTACTTCGTCCTGCCGGTGACCCAGGTCTTGCCCTTCGACGTGAACCTGCGGTATCCCACCCAGATCGCCGGTACGACAATGGCGACCTACATCGACTGGATGCGCTCGTGCTGGTACGTGACCCTCATGTCGAACCCCGCGATCTCAGTACCCGCCGGCTTCACCGCCACAGGGTTGCCCGTCGGCCTCCAGATCGTCGGCCGTCACCACGACGAGTGGAGCGTGCTCCAGATCGCGCACGCCTTCGAGCAGGCCACACACCACGGCAAGAAACGCCCCGCGATTGTGAACGTCTGACGCGACGCGGTCGTGTTCCTGGCGACGACGTCGACTACCGCGCGCTGCCGGCTGGCAGGCCCTTAATCACCCGCAAGGCGTTCTGATAGTAGACCTTCCGCAGCACGTCGTCCGGCAGGTTCATGCCGTAGAGTTTCCAGAACGCGTGGTAGTCGCGGTAGTAGTCGAAGTACTCGTCAGACGTCTCGAAGACCCGCCAGTAGTAGGGGTACTCCTCGGGCTGGAAGGCGTCCTTCCCGAACAGAATCCGGTCCTGATACTTGATGAAGAAATCGTGCGCGGCCTTGGGCTGGCGCCCGAGATCGTACAGGATCGCGCCGACTTCGACGACGACGTTGGCGTAGGTGTCGAGGAGGGCAGCGGCCCGCTTCAGATCGTTGGCGTGCCATCCGAAGTGCGCGGCGATGAAGCGCGTCTTCGGATGTTTCTTGAACATGTTGTTGCGTTCGGTCATCAGCTCTTCGAACGTCACCTGTCCCGGCTGGTTGTTGCGGCGGTTGGCGAAGAGCGAGAGCTCCAGCCAGCGTTCGTTATGAAAATCGAGCGGCTGGAAGAACTCCTGCGGCTCGGCGGTGTGAATGAACACGGGGACGTCGAGGCGGGGGAACGCGTCCCAGATCGGATCGAGCTCCGGGTCGTCGACCTTCAGACGCGATCCATCCGGTTTTCGGATGTTGAGGCCGAAGCTCTTGGGGATCTCGCCGACGCCGACGGCGCCGGCCTTGATATCCGCTTCGAGCTGTTTGATCGCTCCGTCGGCCCACCCGGGGCCCACATTGCGGAAGTCCACGCCGGCCAGCACGCGGAAGCGATCTTTGTAGCCGCTGGCGTTGATTGCCTCCAGCGCCCGCGTCAGACGTTCACCCGACGAGTTGTCGGCGCTCACCATCACGCGCAAGTTCAGCGCGTCCATTGCCTCGATCACGGTCTTGATGTTGTCTGCCGATGCGAGTGACGGTGGATGGCCGTGGACGTCGATGGCCGGGAACTTCGCCTTGGGGATCTTGTGCTCTTCGGTCACCAGCGTGGAACGCGGCCGGTAGTCCACGATGCTCGGCGGGGGAGTCTCGGGCGCCTGACATGCACCCGGCCGCACCTCCGTCATGCCTGGCGGACACTCTTCGCCGGGCTTGATCGACGTCCGGTTGCCGCCGCCGCGCTGCTGAGCAGCGGCGGCGCCGATCGCGACGAGGGTCAACACCACGAGCACGGTGATCGAACGAGTCATCGATTCTCCTGTTCTTGTCCGGGGGGCTTCGCCCCGCCGGACCCCCATCCCACCGCACCGCGCACAGAACGCGCGGTGGGGGCCCCGGCATCGCCGCCGCTCGCGGGGCCCCTGCGCCCCGCTCCGCTCCGGCGGCCGCGCTGACGCGCGGACCGCCTCTAGCGAGCGCCGTCAGCGCTTCACGTACCGTTTGAGCGCCATCGGCCCAACTTCGGCGCCGTAAATATTCCCGGCCCCATCCACCGCCACGCCTTCGGCAGCGAGCGTGCCACGCGTGCCCGGGTTCGGATCCGGGATGAACGCGAGAACCTTGCCGTTCTTGCCGTCCTTGATGCTGCCGATCCGGATCCCGCGCTTCCAGTCCTTTCGCGCCGGCTCGACGGAGCCCGACTCCGAATCAGCGCCGAACAGCGTGTCGTCCTTGTCGATCCAGATTCCGCTCAAACGGCTGTATTGCTCCCATCCGTAGTCGAGGAGCCTGCCATCCTGATCGAAGATCTGAATCCGGTTGTTCGAGCGATCCGCGACGAAGAGGCGGCCCTTCGAATCGAAGGCGAGCCCGTGTGGCTGATCGAACTCACCCGGTGCGCTGCCTTTCTTGCCCCATTCCTTGATGAACTTTCCGGTCTTGTCGAACTTGATGATGCGCCCGTTGTCGCCGCCGTGGCCTTCTGAGACGAAGATATCGCCCGCGGCATTCGTGATGACGTCGTTCGGCTGGAAGAACGAGGCCGGATCGACCGGTTCACCCGGAAGATTTCCTCCCGGTTTGCCGAGCGTGAGCAGCACCCGGCCGTCCGGGCTGAATTTGACGACCTGATTTCCTGCCGGCCTGGCTGGCGCCGGCGGTGGAGCGGGTGCAGGGGCATCGGCCGTACCGCGTCCTCTGCTCGGGCGAGGGACATTGTCGCGGCCGTCGGTCACCCAGACGTTGCCTTCGCGGTCCACGTGGATGCCGTGCGGGAACACGAACAGGCCGGCGCCGAAGCTCCGAACCAGCCTGCCGTCGGCGTCGAAGAGGAGGACGGGATCGAGCGGGGAGAACTTCGCGGTCGCCGCGTCCCAGCATGTATTCGCTCCGCATCGTTCGGCGACCCAGATCGACGTGCCGTCCGGGGCGACGTCTACCGCGCTCGTCGATCCCCACGTGCGCCCCGCGGGCATCTTTGCCCAACCCTCGATCGTCTGGTAAGGATTGGGCGCGTCGTTGGTGGGAGCAACCGGGCTCTGTGCGGAAACGCTCCCGAGCACGACGGTCAGGAGCACCGGAGAGAGGAGGTGTCTGGACATTCGCTACCTCATTGTATGCCGCTGCTGCGGGCCAGGGATTTTCACCCGCGGCTTTGCATTCCACTGCCGCTCAACTATCGTTGTCGGAAGGCTCGTGAACGGATTGAATTGGTACTGGATCGCGCTCGAGTTGACGCTGGCGCCCGCTGCTGGTTTTCTGCTCGCGTACCCGCTCTGGCGGAAGGGGCAGGCGATCCTCGGGAACATCGCCGGAACCGTGGCTATCTTCGGCACGGCGATTGGCCTGATATTCCGCGAGTACGCGGTGCTGGACCGAGCGACGCAGGCGTGCCTCGAGGCCGGCTACACCTGCTGGCCGGATCCAAGCGCGTTTACTCGTTTTGCCATCTACGCCTTCATCGGCCTGTTCGAAGTGCTCGTACTCTTTTCCGTGAGCCTCGTCTTCGAAAGCCGGCACTCGCGGCGCGACTACTCGCCCGAGTGGCGGTGAATCACGGGAAGGCAAGAGAATCAATACACGAGACTACGAGACCGGGAGTCATTCATGCCTCTCCTGATCTCATGTTGACGTGTCCTAACGAGCCGTACTCGTCGTCGTCGAACTCTTCTTCAGGTACTTGTCGTACCACGCCAGGTAGCGCTCGTAACGATCGCGAACATAGCTCGGGCGGGCGATGCCGTGATTCTCGTTCGGGTAGATCACGAGCTGCGTGTCGATGCCGAGGCTCCGCAGCGCCTGATACATCTGTTGTCCGCCCTGAACGGGCACGTTGAAGTCACGCTCGCCGCCGAGGAAGAGCGTCGGCGTCTTGATGCGATCGGCGTGCAGGAACGGATACGAGATTTTCTGGTAGGTCGCCCAGGCTTTCGCGTCCCACGGCGGACCGATCTCGTAGTCGTACTGGACGATGTATTGATCGGTGCCGTAGAAGGCGACGGTGAAGGCGGTGCCGGCGCCGCTCGTGGCGGCTTTGAAGCGCGTGTCGCTGGCAACGATGTAGTCGGTCAGAATTCCACCATAGCTCCAGCCGCCGACGCCGAGTCGCTCCGGATCGGCGACGCCGATCTTGATCGCATGGTCCACACCGGCCAGCAGGTCTTCGACTTCGTAGTGCCCCCAGTCTGCGAAAATCGCCCGCGAATACTTCATTCCGCGTCCGGCGCTGCCGCGATAGTTGACCGCGAGGACGGCGTAGCCGTGCGCCGCGAACCACTGCCGCTCGGCGCTGAATGAATGACCGTCCTGCCCATTGGGGCCGCCGTGGATCCTGAGGAGCAGCGGCACGCGCGTGCCCGCGACGTAGTCGACCGGCTTGGTGAGGAGGGCGTGGACCTCGGTTCCGTCCTTGCTCTTGAAGCTGACGTCCTCGGTCTGGCCGACCTTGATGTCGCCGAGCAGCGCGTCGTTCTGGTGGGTGAGCGGTGCGAGCGTCCATCCCGTGGCCTTGTAGACCTCGGTTGGCTTCGTATCGCTGGATGAGAGCACAGCCGAGCAGCCGCCGGCCGTCGTCCAGCTCGAGACCGTGACGGGCGGGGACATCAGCCGTTCGACAGCGCCGCCCGCGACCGCGACGCGCGCCGGGTAGACGGATCGATCGTCGGTAACGAAGACGGTGATCGTCTTGCCGTCCGGGCTGAACCGGGGCGCGGACACGCCGCGGTCGAGATCGTCCACTCCGTTCAATCGTGTGGGGACTTCCTTGCCATCGGCGCTCACGAGCCTGAGCCGGTCCATGCTGTAGGCGCCGTACTTTTTCTCGTCTCCTTCGAGAAACGCGATCCACTTGCCGTCCGGGCTCCAGTCGACGCGTCCACGTCCAGCGCGGATGGCCGCCGGTGTCACCGCCGTTTCTGTCGCGCCAGGTTTGGCGTCGGCGACGAAGATCTGACCTGCCGGATTGCGATCGGGATCTTCCGTCCGGTTGCTCACGAATGCGATGCGGGTTCCGTCCGGGGACCATGACGGCGACGATTCATCGGCTTTCGCTGACGTCAGCCGCTCGAGCTTTTTCGTCGCGACGTCGAATAGATAGATGTAGCTGTGACGTCCGGACAGAAGGTAGCCCTGACCATCCTGCTTGAACTTGTAGCGATCGATCACGATCGGTTTCGGCACGCGGCCTCGGCCGCCAGACCCTTCCGCGGGGCCGTCGGCCTCGGGGTCAGGATCGCCGATTACCACGGCAAGACGCTTCGAATCCGGCGACCATTCGTAGGCCTGCACGCGGCCTTTGACGTCGGTCAGTTGAAAGGCTTCACCGCCGCTGCGGTCAAGGAGCCAGATCTGATTGCCGCGCGCTTTGCCCGGCCGCGACGAAGTGAACGAGAGATACTTGCCGTCGGGACTCCAGCGCGGCGACGATTCGCTTTCCGCACTCCAGGTGACCTGACGGTCATCCTTTCCATCGAGCCCGATCATCCAGATGTGAGAAGTGGATTTGTCTTCCTTCGCGTCGATGGTCGAGACCACGTAGGCCACGTAGGCGCCATCGGGTGAGCACTGCGGATCGCGAACCTCCGCGATGCGCTGGATGTCCTCCAGCGTCAGAGGGCGCTTCGCCGGCTGTGCGAGCAGGGGCGACGCGCCGGCCAGCGCGAGGGCAAGAATGCAAGAGAAGCGAGCTGAGATCATGGTCGGTAGTGTAAACCGAACTCAGCATCGAATCGGGCATTCCCGCGATAGACTCTCGGCGTGTCAGTCGACCCCTACCCGGAAGAGTCCGACGCCGCCGCGCCGCGCCGCGTCGCGCTGACCATGGGGCAGCGTGCCCGCCTCCTGAAGGACTGCCTGCCCGCGGCTTTTTTCATCGTCGCGCTGATCGTGGTGCCGTGGGTGCTGGAGGCGTCGACCGGCACCAGCCCCTCGAAAGCGCTCTACGCTTTCCTGATCGTCGTCATCGCGGTGTGTCTCTATTCGGCGCAGCAGCGTGCGCGCGACCTCGCGTCAGGTGTTGCGGTAGTCGAGGAGGACCTGCTGATTCGAACCGGGCGATCGCGTCGTGGATCGCATCGCTGGAGCCAGTTGGAGCGCCTTGGCCGGCTGCGTTGCACGCCGGCCGCCTACGCACAGGGACGGCCGGGAGTGCGGCACATCGTGACCTACAGTCCCGCCAGCCGGATTGCCTGGTCTCTCGAGCCGATTGTCTGATCGAAGTGCAGTTCCGGAGGTGATCATGCGCCGCGTCGTATCGACGATCTCCCTCGCCCTTCTCGCCGTTGCGGTGGTGGGTGCCACGGGCGGGACGCTGCAGGCGCCGTCAATGCCTCCGCAGCCATCGGTCACGCTGCCGCCGGATCTCGCGCGCGTACTGACCGACTACGAAGCGGCCTGGGCCGCTCGCGATGCCGCGGCCCTTGCGCGGCTCTTCGCCGACAATCGCGTGGTCGTGCCCAACGCGTGCCCGCCAGTCAAAGGCCGCGCGGCCGTGCAGCAGTGCTACACGGGTTCGGGCGGTGCTCTATCGTTGCGCGCCGTGGCGTTTGGCACCGACGGGTCGCTCGGTTACATCATCGGCGCCTACACCCAACAGAAGGGTCAGCCCGACGGCGGGAAGTTCACGCTGACGCTGCTGAAGGAAGAAGGGCGGTGGCTGATCCTCGCGGACATGGATCGGAGCTATCCCCGGCCGCAATGACGATCGTAGCCTAGCAGCCGAGCCGCTGCTTCTGCCGTCAGCGCCCGCCCGCCGACTGCCGGCGGAATTTCGCGAACTCTTCGTACTGATCGACGGCGACGAAGTCGACGCCCGCGCGAATTGCGGCCCGCCAGCGATGGGTGACTGCCGCAAGCGAGCCGAAGTTGAAGCTCGCGGACCATCCTCCCGACTCGTCTCCGGGATCGTGGCCGTTCAGCGTGTAGAACCTGATCCAGAGTCCCGCCTCGTGAGCCCCGCGGACCGTGGCCTCGAGCCGCTGGTCCTTCTCTTTCGTCCACGCGCCCGCCTTTGGTTGCCCCTCAGGCTCGATGACGGTCCACGCGTTGTTCGACCACCGCCGGTAGTTCGTTCGGACTCCGGCCGCTGGCGGGGTGTGATGCACCGCGCCGAAGAGCCGCAGCGTGCGTCCGACAGGCACGCGGTCGTGGAAGTCGCGTTCCTGTTCGTCCTGTTCGCCGGTGAGCACCAGCAACGGGCCGGCGTGTAACGGCTGGACGCTGGCGGGTGACTCCGCACGCGTCGCCGTACAGAGCCACGCCTCGTATTCACCCAGCAGATCCCAGACTGCCTGATGGTGTGCGGCTTCGTCGGTCTTGAAGTCGAGGTTCAGCGTGATGATCGGCCAGTCGTCGCGGTGGTTGTCGCGTAGCGCGCGTTCGATCGTCGGCCGGATCCGCTCGAAGAAATACTCGCGCAGGGAAGGCTCCTCGCCGGTGAACGGCTCGCCGTGCGCGACGATCGATCGCGCGATGCCCGTTTTCGGATCCGTGTACCAGAAGAGGTCCTGTTCGATCGCGACCGGCGTGCCGGTTGCGATCGCGCGATCCACGCGGTCCGCCCAGCGGCCCTCGTAGGGGTACGCGTTGTGTGCGTCGAGCAGGACGCGGGTCCCCGGGGTCAGCGCATCAGCGGCGGCGCCACCCATGCTGCCCATGAAGAGCGCGTTGATACCGACGATCAGGAACAGCGAAGCAAGTCGTGTCACGTCAGTCGATGCCGATCGCAAGCATCATGGCAGATCGGCGGGGTTTGCGGCGGGCATGCGAAGAGTGGCGCAGTCATCGGCGATTGTCTCGTTGATGAGCGCGCCACCGTCGGGTCGATCAGTACTTACTGACGGCGGCCATCAGCGCCGCGGCGTTGGCTGGCGGTTTCACGGCTCCATCGAGAATCTCGCGATTGGACAGCGGCTTCCCGTAGAGATCCTTGTTCGTGTCGGTGTCCTCCCGCAGCGTCGCGCCGCTGAGTGACACACCCGCGAAGACCCCCCGCGATCTCGACCACGAGAGGATTTCAGCGGTCATCGCGGCGTCGGTCTTGGCCGTAGTTGTTCGTCCAACCGGTCCTGCGGCAATGGAGGCGTCGCCGCCGAGCGTGAATTTGTTGGTCAGCAGCCGGTCCATGCCCTTCTTGTTCATCACCAGCATCACGACTTCCGTTTCGCTGCCGCCGATCTGGAAGCCGAAGCTGCCGCCTTCGACCTTCACGCCAGCGGGGCCCGACCAGCCGCCCTTGGCCCGGCAGATCGCGAAGCCTTTTCCCTCCTCGGCGCCCACGAGAAACGCGCCCTTCTTGAGGCTCGGGATGATCACCATGCACTGCGATTTGGTAATCAGCTCGGCCGGAATGCCTTGATCCGGTGTCTGGGAGAGGTCTTTCAACGCATCGGCCGCGCTGCTCAGCCGTTCCGGCGTGCTGGCAAGCCCCACTGCAGACAAGGCCACCATAGCGGTAATGACCGCGACGACCCAGATTCGCTTCATTTCTTCCTCCTACGTCCTATCGCGCCACGACTGTCGCGCGACGACAGACGGGGTTCAGGTCCCTCATCACTCCACAGCCGACGTATGCAGAATGCGTTCCTCGACGTCAGTCGCCTTCTTCCATCAGGAGGTCGCGCGTCTTCTGCAGCTCTGCGTGCTTTTCCTTGGAGACTTTCGGGTACTGAAGGTTGAGATCCTCGAGCGTCTGGTAGACGATGGCCGCGACCGCCAGCCGCGAGAACCACTTGTTGTTCGCCGGGATGATGTACCAGGGTGCCGACTTTGTGCTCGTGTGTGTGAAGGCGTCCTCATAGGCGCGCATGTAGTCCTTCCAGAACGCGCGCTCTTTGGCGTCGTTCACCGAGAACTTCCAGTTCTTGTCCGGGTCGTCGATTCGAGCGAGAAAGCGCTTCTTCTGCTCCTTCTTCGAGATGTGCAGGAAGAATTTGAGTACGATGATGCCGTTGTCGACGAGATAGCGCTCCATGCTGTTGATCTGCTCATAGCGCTGCTTCCAGATCCCGTCACCCTTCGTCTCTTCGGGCAGCTGCTGCGACGCGAGGATCTCGGGATGGACGCGGCAGACGAGGACCTCCTCGTAGTACGAGCGATTGTGGATGCCGATCCGTCCCCGTTCCGGCGTGGCTTTCAACGATCGCCACAAGTAGTCGTGATCTCGTTCCTCGGCGGAAGGGGACTTGAAGCTGAACACCTGACAGCCCTGCGGATTGATGCCGCTCATCACGTGGCGGATCGTGCCGTCCTTGCCGGCGGCGTCCATCGCCTGGAACACGATCAGGATCCCGTAAGTGTCTTGCGCGTAGAGGCGATCCTGCTGCTGCGCGAGCATGTCGACGCCTTTCTGCAGCAGTCGCACCGCCTGCTTCTTCTCCGAGATCCCTCCGGTCCACTCGGGATCGAAGTCCTTGAGGGATATCTTCTTCCCTGGTCGTGCCGCCAGGCGCTTCATCAGGTTTTTCGCTTCTTTCATCGGAGTCCTTTCGTTGGCGGCGCCATTGTATCCAATCACCTGAAAGGCCGGGCAGCCAGTTCGAGCCACCTCGTCTGGATTGCCTGGAGGTTGCGGCAGTGTTAGCCTGCCGCCATGTCCTACACACGCCGCGAGCTTGCCCAGCTGGCTCTCACGATGGTTCCCGCCGCCACTCTTCTCCGATGGGGTTCAGCTTCGGCCATGCAGGCGAAGCCGAATTCGAAGGTGGCGGGCGTTCAAATCGGCATGAACGTGCCCTACAACTTCGGCGGCCGGAACATGGACGTCGATCTGCTGATCCGGAACGTCGTGGCCCTGGGAGTGAGCGGGCTGGAACTCCGCTCGCAGCCGGTCGAAACGCTGCTCGGCGCGCCAGTGGAGCTGATCGACGCGCGCACCATCGACGCCGCCGGCGCGGAGACGCTCCGGAAGTGGCGGGTTGCCGTCCCCATGGACAAGGTCCGGGACGCTCGCCGGAAGTTCAACGACGCCGGTGTTCTGGTCGAGATCGTCAAGTTCGACGGCATCTTCGATTGGCCAGACGATGCGGTCGACTATGCGTTTGCGCTGGCGAAGAACCTGGGCGCGCGGGCCATCTCGACGGAGATTGCGGCTGACGGCCCGGAGCGGCTCGGACGCTTCGCGGACAAGCACGCGCTGATGGTCGGGTATCACGGACACGAAGCGACCGCGCCCGAGGACTGGGAGAAGGTGTTCGGCTACGCGGCCCACAACGGCGCGAATCTGGATCTCGGTCACTTCGTGGCCGGCAACCACGGGTCTCCGCTGCCGTTCCTCGAAAAGCACCACGCCCGCATCACGCATGTGCACGTCAAGGATCGGAAGAAGGACAAAGGACCGAACGTCCCCTTCGGTCAGGGGGAAACACCGATCGTCGAAGCCCTGCGTCTCATCAGAGACAAGAAATGGAACATCCAGGCGACGATCGAATTCGAGTACCCGATCCCCGCGGATTCCGATCGGATGACCGAGCTGAAGAAGTGCGTCGAGTTCTGCCGTAAGGCGCTGGCGTGAACGGGAGCAAGGGTCGCCGGCGAAGTCAATCCGTCACCGTTGTGGAATCATCGAGGCATCCCAGCCACCGCCCAACGCCTTCACGAGCTGAACGCTCGCGGTATATCGGCGGGCGAGCACGTTCAGGCTGGCGCGCTCGTCGGTCAGCGCCGCGCTCTGCGCCGTCGTGACCTGAAGGTAGCTGACCAGTCCGCCCCGGTACTGATTCAACGCAATCTCGAGCGACTGACGGGCCGCGTTCACCGCGGCCTGTTCCGTCTGTGCTTCTTCGGCCAGGATGCGGAGAGCCGCCAGGTTGTCTTCCACGTCCTGAAATGCCGTGAGGACGGACTCGCGATACTCGGCGACGGTCTGATCGTAGGTTGCGCGCGCCTCGTCGCGCACCGCGCGTCGCGCCCCGCCGTCGAAGATGGTCAGCGCCAGCGAGGGCCCGAGCGACCAGAACCGGCTCGGCCAATTCAGCCAATCACCGAGCCGCGAGCTCTGAAACCCGCCCGATGCCGAGAGCAGCAGGCTCGGGAAGAACGCCGCGGTCGCAACGCCGATCTGCGCGTTCGCCCCGGCGACGCGCCGCTCGGCAGCGGCGATGTCGGGCCGACGTTGGAGCAGCTCGGATGGCAGCGTGAGCGGAATCCCAGGAGGATCACCCGACAGCGGCGCCTTCGGTACGGAGAACGACGACGGGAGCTGGCCCACGAGGACCGCAACGGCGTGCTCGAGCTGCGCGCGCTGGACGCCCAGATCAATCGCGTCAGCTCGCGTGGCCTCGAGTTGCGCCTGTGCCTGCGCCACGTCGCTGCGCGAGGCAACGCCAGCGTTGTAGCGGTTCGTCGTCAAATCGAGCGCCTTCTGGAAGGCCTCAATCGTGTCCTCGAGCAGCGCCGTCTCCGCATCGAGGGCGCGGATCTGGAGGTAGTCGGCGGCGACCTCGGCGTGCACGCTGAGCCGCACGTTCTCGAGGTCGGCGGCGCTCGCCTGCATACCGGCGCGGCCGGCCGCAACGCTTTGTCGCACGCGTCCCCACACATCAGCTTCGTACGAGGCATCGATCGGCAGCGCGTAGGCGTTGCCGGTCTGCGACGTGATGACTTGATTAGAGCGGGTTCCCGACAACCGCTGCCGGGTGATCGACGGGTTCGCAGTCACGGTGGGAAAGTAGGCCGCTCGAGTTCCAGCGTAGAGCGCCCGCGCGTCCTGGAATTGCGCGGCGGCCTGTTGAATCGTCTGGCTCGAGACGTCGACGCGCTTTTCGAGTGCTTCAAGCTCGGAGTCCTGGAAGCGAGTCCACCAATCACCCTTGACGGCCGCATCTGCCGGCGTTGCCGGTGCCCAGGACACTCCAGGAGTCGCGGCCGCAGCCTCCTTGAACGTCGGCGGCGGCGTTTCCACGGTGGGTCGCACGTACTTGGGACCGACGGTACAAGCGGTCATCAGAGATGCAAGCGCGACAATCGCGATGCTCGGCGCTCGAAAACAGACTGATGTTGGTCCAAGCAGCTCGCTGTCAGTCGCCAGCGGCGCGAGCGTAGCGAGCGCTGGCAGAGCGCCTGCGGCTCGCGCGAGCGCCGAAGGCGTCGAGCGCGTGTGCGCGGGGGTGGGGCCCCGCGCACATTGAGAAACGTGGGGGTGGGGCCCCACGACAACTGAACAATGCCGTGACTTGCTGTAGGTCATGCTGACCCTCTCTTCATGCCTCTGACAATCGCAACGCAGCCCTGTGCCGGCCCCACCGCAATCGATCGAGAAGGACGTAGATCACCGGCGTCGTGTAGAGCGTGAGCAGCTGGCTCACCAGGAGTCCGCCGACGACCGCAATCCCGAGCGGCCGCCGCATTTCGGAGCCGACACCACCGCCGAGCGCCATCGGCAACGCGCCTAGCATCGCGGCCATTGTCGTCATCAGAATCGGGCGGAAGCGCAGCAGGCAGGCCTCGCGAATGGCCGCGGTGGGATCGAGCCCCCGCGTCCGCTCCGCGTCCAGCGCGAAGTCGATCATCATGATCGCGTTCTTCTTCACGATGCCGATGAGGAGGATGACGCCGATGAGCGCGATGATCGTGAACTCGGTCCGGCACAAGAGCAGCGCGAGCGTAGCGCCCAGACCCGCGGACGGAAGCGTCGACAGAATCGTGAACGGATGGATCACGCTTTCGTAGAGAACACCGAGCACGATGTAGACGGCGGCCAGCGCGCCGAGAATCAGCCAGGGCTCGCTCGCGAGCGAACTCTCGAAGACCCGCGCCGTCCCCTGGAAGCTGCCATGTACGGTCGCGGGGACACCGATGTCGCGCATGGCCGCGTTGACGGCGGTGACGCCGTCGGAGAGCGACGCGCCCGATCGAAGGTTGAACGTGAGCGTACTGGCCGGGAACTGCGACTGGTGGTTCACCGACAGCGGCGCCGTATCGGCATGATAGCCGGCGAATGTGTTGAACGGCACGAGCGCGCCCGAGCTGGAGCGCGCGTAAATATCCTCCAGCGCTTCGGGGCGCTCGACGAATTCGGGGGCCGCTTCCATGACCACGTGGTACTGGTTGAGCGCGGTGTACATCGTGGACACCTGCCGCTGGCCGAAGGCGTCGTACAGCGTCTCGTCGATGGCCCTCGCCGTCACGCCCAGACGCGACGCCTGATCGCGGTCGATGGCGATCGTCGTCTGGAGTCCGCGGTTTTCCTGATCGCTGCTCACGTCAGCCAGCAGCGGGTCTCTGCGGAGCCGCGCCGTCAGGAGTGGTGTCCAGTGCGTCAGGTCCTCGAGGCTGTCCGCCTGCAGCGTGAACTGATACTGCGCGTTCGACGCGCGGCCGCCCACGCGGATGTCCTGCACCGCCTGGAAGTACACGTTCGTGCGGGGCTCGTTCGCAAAGCGACGCCTGAGTCGCGCGATGACGGCGTCCGCAGACACGCCGCGCTCGGCCAGCGGCTTGAGCGAGATGAACATCCGGGCCGAGTTCGCTCCCGTGCCGCCCCCTCCGGTGAACGCAACCACGGTGTCGATCGCCGGATCGGATTGCACCGAGTGCACGATGTCGGTCAGCAGGGAGGACATCGCCAGGTACGACATATCCTGCGGCGCCTGCACGCTGCCGGCGAGCATGCCGGTGTCCTGCTGGGGGAAGAATCCCTTGGGGATGACGATGTAGATAACTACGTTGACCGCGATCGTGGCCGCGACGAGCGTCAGCGTGAACGCCTTCCGCGCCAGCATCCACGAGAGGCTGCGGTCGTAGCCCCGGTGCAGCGCGTCGAACCCGCGTTCGCTCAGACGGTAGAGCCGGCCGTGCTGGCGTCCTTCTTCCGGGACGAGCAGGCTGGCGCACATCATCGGCGTCGTCGTCAGCGACACGACCAGCGACACCATCACCGCGATCGAGAGTGTGACGGCGAACTCACGAAACAGCCGTCCAACGATGCCGCCCATGAGCAGGATCGGGATGAACACGGCAATGAGGGACACGCTCATCGACACGACAGTGAAGCCGATTTCCTTTGCACCGAGGAGCGTCGCCTGAAGCGCCGTCATCCCGCTTCCAAGATGGCGGCTCACGTTTTCGATCACGATGATCGCGTCGTCGACGACGAATCCCGTCGAGATCGTCAGCGCCATCAGTGACAGGTTGTCGAGGCTGTAATCGAGAAAGTACATGACCCCGAAGGTGCCGAGGAGGGACAACGGCACCGCGACGCCGGGGATGATGGTGGCGCGGCCGCTGCGAAGAAAGACGAACACCACCAGCACGACGAGACCGATCGCCACGAGCAGCGTCCGTTCCACGTCGGAAACGGATGCGCGGATGGTTGTGGTGCGATCGACCGCCACCGCAAGATCGATTGTCGGCGGCAGAAGGGCCCGAAGCTCCGGGATGAGTGCCTTGACCCGGTCTACCGTGTCGATGATGTTCGCGCCCGGCTCCCGGAACACCTGCAACTGGACGGACGGTTTGCCGTTGGTGAGGCCGGTCACGCGGATGTCCTGGACCGAATCGACCGTCGCGCCGACATCGGCCAGCCTGATCGGCGCGCCTGCCCGGTAGCTGACGATGAGAGGCGCGTAGTCGGCAGCCGTGAAGAGCTGGTCGGTCGCGCCGATCTCGTACGACGTGGTCGCGTCTGCGATCTGGCCCTTCGGCCTGTTGGCGTTGGCGGCAGCGAGGACGGTCCGCACCTGATCGAAACCAAGGTCGTACTTCGCGAGCGCCTTCGGGTTCAACTCGACGCGAACAGCCGGCAGTGCGCCACCACCGACCGTCACCTGTCCCACGCCGTCGACCTGCGACACCTTCTGCGCGAGGACCGAGGACGCGATGTCGTAGATGCGCGCGCGCGGGACGACGTCGGACGTCAGCGACAGAATCATCGCCGGCGCGTCCGCCGGGTTGACCTTCCGGTAGGTCGGGTTCCCTGGAAGATCCGCCGGCAACTGGCCACGCGCGGCGTTGATAGCCGCCTGAACGTCGCGAGCGGCGGCATTGATGTCGCGATCGAGGACGAACTGCAGCACCACTGACGTCGATCCAAGCCGGCTGGAGGACGTCATCTCGCTGACCCCGGCAATCCTGCCGAACTGCCGTTCGAGCGGTGTGGCGACCGCCGAGGCCATCGTCTCGGGGCTTGCGCCCGGCAGGCTGGCGGAGACGACGATCGTCGGAAAGTCCACCTGCGGCAGCGGCGAGACCGGCAGAAGCCTGAATGCGAGGATGCCGGACAGCGCGAGCGCGGCGGTCAGGAGCGTGGTTGCAACCGGGCGCCGGATGAAGGGCTCCGATATGGTCATGGCCGTCGATGCCGCATCCGCGCGGCCAGTCGATCGAACGCGAGGTAGATCACCGGTGTCGTGTAGAGCGTGAGCAACTGGCTGAGGAGCAGGCCGCCGACAATCGTGATTCCCAGCGGCCGTCGCAGCTCCGATCCGACACCATTCGACAGCGCGAGCGGCAGTCCGCCAAGGAGCGCCGCCATGGTCGTCATCATGATCGGTCGGAAGCGGAGCAGGCACGCCTGGTAGATCGCGTCCTCCGGGGTGTGCCCCTCGTTGCGCTCGGCATCGAGTGCGAAGTCGATCATCATGATCGCGTTCTTCTTCACGATGCCGATGAGCAGGATGATGCCGATGAGCGCGACGACCCCGAGGTCCATGCGGACCAGCATGAGCGCGAGGATCGCGCCAATCCCAGCGGATGGAAGCGTCGACAGGATCGTGAGCGGGTGCACGTAACTCTCGTACAGCACTCCCAGCACAATGTAGACCGTCACGATTGCTGCGAGCAGGAGCCAGCCTTCGTTGGCCAACGAAGACTGAAAGGCCTGTGCGGTTCCCTGGAAGCCGGTTTCGAAACCCGCAGGCAAACCAATCGCGCGCTGTGCCGTTTCAATCGCCTTGACGGCGCTGCCCAGCGATGCCCCTGGCGCCAGATTGAACGACAGCGTGACCGCGGGGAACTGGCCTTGATGGTTGATCGCCAGTGGCGCTGACACTTCCCGAACTTGCGACATGGTGGCCAGAGGAGCATCAGGCCCGGTCGAGGTCGGCACGTAGACGTCCTGAAGCGCCGAGGGATGCTGTTGCTCGCTCGGCATCACCTCGAGAATCACGTGGTACTGATTGAGCTGCGTGAGTATCGTCGCCACCTGCCGCTGTCCGTACGAGCTGTACAGCGCATCGTCTATCTGCGCGGTGGTGACGCCCAACCTCGCGGCGGCATCGCGTTCCACGACCACGAGCGCTCGAAGTCCACCGTTCTGAAGATCGCTGGCCGTGTCGGTCAGTTCGGGGATCGTCCGCATCTTGTCGAGGAGGCGTGCGGACCAGAGACTCAACTGGGTGGAGTCCGGGTGTTCGAGGCTGTATTGATACTGCGTGCGGCTGATCCGATCTTCGACGGTCAGGTCCTGCACCGGCTGCATGTACAGCGTGATGCCGTTCACGCTGGACAGCGGGCCCTGCAAGCGTCTGATGACGGCGCTGGCGTCGATCTTCCGTTCGGCAAGAGGCTTGAGATTGAGCTGAATCCGGCCACTGTTCGGGGTCAGGTTGACTCCGTCCACGCCAACGAACGACGAGAGGCTCTCGACCGCCGGATCGCGAAGGATGATCGCGGCCAACTGCTGCTGACGTTCGGCCAGCGCGGTGAAGGACGCCGTCGGGGCGGTTTCCGAGACGCCCATGATGACGCCCGTGTCCTGAACCGGGAAGAAGCCCTTCGGCACGATGACGTACAGCAGGAACGTCAGCGCCAGCGCACCGCCGAACACGAGGAGGGTCATGGTCTGATGGCGGAGGACCCACTTCAGTGTCGTCGCGTAGCGCTCGATCCAGGCCTTGAAGATCGAATCAGAGGCCCGCGCCAGACGGCCCTGGCGCTCCTCCGGAATGTGTCGAAGAATCCGCGCGCACATCATCGGCGTCAGCGTCAGCGACACCACCGCCGAGACCAGGATGGCAATCGCAAGCGTGACCGCGAACTCACGAAACAGCCGGCCGACGACGTCGCCCATGAACAGCAGTGGAATCAGCACGGCGATGAGCGACACCGTCAGCGAGACGATAGTGAAGCCGATCTGCTGGGCGCCTTTCAGCGCCGCATCGAGCGGCTTTTCGCCCGCCTCGACGTAGCGGGCGATGTTCTCGATCATCACGATGGCGTCGTCCACGACGAAGCCGGTGGAGATCGTGAGGGCCATCAGCGTCAGGTTGTTGAGGCTGAAACCGAGGAGGTACATCGCGCCAAACGTGCCAACGAGCGAGAGCGGCACGGCAACTGCCGGGATGAGCGTGGTGGCGATCGTGCGCAGGAACAGGAAGATCACCATCACGACCAGCACGACGGTCAGCGCCAGCTCGAACTGCACGTCGTGCACCGATGCCCGGATAGTCGTCGTGCGGTCGGTGAGCGAGGACACCAACACCGACGAGGGCAGCGAGGCAGTGAGCTGTGGCAACAGTCGCTTGATGCTGTCGACCACGCTGATGATGTTCGCGCCCGGCTGACGCTGGATGTTCAGCACCACGGCCGGCGTTTCGTTCATCCACGCCGCCTGATGCGTGTTCTCCACGTCGTCGATGACGCTCGCAACATCGGAGAGCCGCACTGCGCCGCCGTTGCGGTAGGCGACGATCACGGATCGGTACTCGGCGCTGTTGGTGAGCTGATCGTTGGCCCCGATCGTAGATGCCTGCCGCGGGCCGTCGAACGAGCCCTTGGCCATGTTTACGCTGGCAGACACGATGGCCTGCTGGACCGAGGTCAGGCCCAAGCCGGAAGCGGCCAGCGCCGTCGGGTTCACGCGCACGCGAACCGCCGGCTTCTGACCACCGCTGATGCTGACGAGACCAACACCGGGCAGCTGGGCGATCTTCGGCGCGAGCCGGGTGTCCGCGAGGGCCTGGACTTGAGGCAGCGGCATCGTGTCAGACGTCAGCGCCAGCGTCAGCACCGGTGCGTCTGCGGGGTTCGACTTCGTGTAGAGCGGCGGGTTGGGCAGGTCCGGCGGCAGGAACGTCGAACCGCCGTTGATCGCGGCCTGCACCTCCTGCTCGGCGACATCGATGTCCAGCGTCAGGTCGAACTGCAGCGTGATGACGGAGCTGCCAAACGAGCTGCTCGACGTCATCTGCTTGAGACCCGGAATCTGACCGAACTGCCGCTCGAGCGGCGCTGTGACCGACGACGCCATGACGTCCGCGGCCGCGCCGGGGTAGAGGGTGACGACCTGAATCGTGGGGTAATCCACTTCCGGAAGTGCGGACACCGGAAGCTGACGATACGCGACCGCACCGGCGAGCAGCAGAGCCGCCATCAACAGCGACGTGGCGATCGGCCGCAGGATGAAGATTCGCGAAGGACTCATGAAGCGGCCTTCGCCGGTGCCCGCACGTCCACGGCGCTGCCCGCACGAAGGTTCTCGACCCCTTCGACGACCACGCGGTCTCCAGCGCTCAGCCCCGACGACACCACGATGTCGTCGCCGACCGTCACGCCCGTCTGCACGGTGCGGAGTTGTGCCGTCTGATCCGGTCCGACCGTATAGACGAACGCGCCCTGCGTACCGCGTTGGACGGCAGCTGCCGGAACGACCACCTGATGGCGCAGCGTATCCGCGAGCAGCCGCACGTTCACGAACTGCTGCGGGAAGAGGACGTCGTCGCGGTTGTCGAAAGTGGCTTTGACCTTGAACGTTCCGGTCGTGGGATCGATCGCGTTGTCGATCGTCAGCACGCGGCCCGTCGCCAGGCGAGTGTGGCCCTGGCGATCGTAGGCGTCGACGGCGAGCGCGGTGCCGCTACGCAGTTTGGGGAGGACGGACTGGAGGTTGTCTTCCGGCAGCGTGAACAGCACGGCGATCGGCTCGATCTGAGTGAGGATGACGATGCCATTCTGGTCCGCGGCGTGGACGATGTTGCCTGGATCGATCTGGCGGAGGCCTGCGCGTCCGGTGATGGGCGCGCGAACCTCGCTGTAGGTCAAATTGAGCCTGGCGCTCGCGATGGCACCCTGATCGGACTTCAACGCGCCTTCGAGTTGGCCCACCGTTGCCGCCTGCGCGTCCAGATCCTGCTTCGCCACCGAATCCTGCGACCAGAGCAGCTGATAACGCCCGAGGGTGACCTTCGCGTTATCGAGCTGCGCCTGATCGCGAGCGAGTTGCCCTTCTGCCTGCTCGAGCTGAACCTGAAACGGTCGTGGATCGATCACCGCGAGCAGGCTGTCCTTGTGCACGACATCGCCTTCGTGGAAGGCGACACGATCGAGTTGGCCATCGACACGAGTCTTGACCGTGACGGTGTTCAACGGCGTCACCGATCCGAGACCGTTGAGATACTCGGGGACGTCGCGTGTCGAAGCTGTGGCAACTGTGACAGGCGTGCGACTGGGCCGCGATCGGGCGGGCGGTGCCTCTGCGGTACGCACGC
>DATAEK010000157.1:0-18942 GCA_036258055.1 Vicinamibacterales bacterium | reverse complement strand
GGCGGGCGGGCGCTCGTGGGTCGTGGTCAATGAGACGTCCGTCGAAGTGTACCGCGGGATCTGGCTGAAGTTCTCGCCGCAGCTCCGCACGTCCGGCGGGGCGCCGGGCACTTCAGATCTGCGCCGCCTCGCGTTCGAGGCAAACCTCTTGCCGCGCACGCACTGGAACGTGGACGTGTCGTACTACCACGACCACGCGTTCGACGCCACAACCTCCGCGCTGCTGGCGCAACTCCATCTGTACATGTAGAGGCACGAGACTGAAGCAGCAACGATGGTCAACGATGAAACAGCGCGCCTCGCGGCGCTTCGACGCTACCGGATCCTGGACACCGAGCCGGAGCAGGCGTTCGACGATCTGACGCTGCTGGCGTCGCAGATCTGCGGAACGCCGATCGCGCTCATCACGCTGCTCGACGAGAAGCGCCAGTGGTTCAAGTCACGGGCGGGCATCAGCGCGACGGAAACCGCGCGCAGCATTGCCTTTTGCGCGCACACGATCCAGAAGCGCGACCTGTTCGTCGTGCCAGATACGCTCGCCGACGAGCGTTTCCGCGAGAACCCGCTCGTTGTCGAGGAGCCCTGGATCCGCTTCTACGCCGGGTCGCCGCTGGTCACGCATGACGGCCACGCACTCGGGACCCTCTGCGTACTTGATCGGGTTCCGCGGACACTAACCTCGGAGCAACAGGCGGCGCTCGACGCGCTTCGGCGTCAGGCCGTGGCCCAATTGGAGCTGAGGCTGAACGTTGATGAGCTGGCGCAGGCCCTCCGCGGGCGCGATCAGGCCGAAGAAGCAGAGCGACGTCTCGTTCTTGAACTGCGGGCGGCGCTCGACGGCGCGAAGCAACTCAGTGCGCTGCTGCCATTCTGCTCGGCCTGCCAGTTCAATATCGTGATTCCGGCTGATCCCGCCGCCATCCGCACGGTGACCGACGGGGTTGCACAGGCACTGCGAAACAAGCCCGGAGTCGTCGGCCACGAGTTCGAGATCGAGCTGGCGCTGCAGGAAGCGCTCGCGAATGCGATCCGGCATGGCTGCCAGGGTGATCGGACGAAGTCCGTCCAGTGTTGCGTCACCTACGACCACGCGGGCGATGTGCTGATCGTGGTGCGCGATCCGGGACCAGGGTTCGATGTCAGCCGGGTGGCGAATCCCCTCGAGAATCGCAACCTGCTCAAGGGAAATGGACGCGGGATCTTCCTGATCAACCAGCTGATGGACGAGGTCCGCTTCGCCGATGGCGGTCGGGAGCTTCATATGCGGAAGGGGCACAGCGGGCAGAACGACCTGAATGCGTTGCATCGGCGACGCAACGTCGGGGATCGTGCGTCGTGAAACCTGCGGTATGACTTCGGCCCCGTGCCGAGCGCCTTCGTCTTCTGTTCGCTAGTTCAGCCTTTTTCTTCACCGGGTCTCGGCGCTCGCACGCCCAGCCATGTCGTCTTTTTTCATCCGTTTGCGATTTTGAATAGGAGGATGTTCGGCAGAGGCCATCGAGGCCGGAAAGGTGCAGGCTGTGATTAACGTAACTTCCGGACTACAGACCGTTGGCGATGACCCTGTTGTCGCTGATGCGCTCTTCGGAACGTTGTACGGGGACCTCCGCCGCCTCGCCCGGCGGCAACTCGCCCGGCGAGGACGCGTCGACGGCCTCGGGGTCACCACTCTCCTGCACGAAGCCTACATTTCGATCTCCGGCAAGGAAGAAGCGGTTTTCGTCGATCACGCACGCTTCATGGCCTACGCCGCTCGAGTGATGCGAGGCCTCATCATCGATGATGTGCGGCGTCGTCGGTCTGAGAAGCGTGGGGGAATGTTCGAAATCACCTCCCTCGGCGATGACCACGCAGACAGTCTAGTCAGCCCACACTCATTGATGCTGATCAGCGATGCGCTCGATGAGCTCGCCGCGGTCGAACCGGATCTGGCCGAGATCATCGATCTCAAGTTCTTTTGCGGTTTTTCCTTCGTCGAGATCGCGGCCATGCGCGGCGTGTCGGAACGCACCATTCAGCGCAACTGGGAGAAAGGCCGCCTGTATCTGCACCATGCGATCTGCAGCGCGGGCCGAGTGTCATAGGGTTCATGCCGACAATCGACCCTGATCGGTGGCGTGTCCTCAGTCCGTATCTGGACGAAGCGTTGGAGATCGCGACTGAGGAGCGGGCCACCTGGTTGGCCTCCATCTCGACGTACGATCCGGCGCTTGCCACCGATCTGCGGACGATGCTTGCCCAGCATCAGGTCGTGCACGAGTCGCGGTTTCTCGAGCATGCGGTGCTGGATCCGCGTTCGACGCTGGTGCAGTCGCTGGCAGGCCAGGTCATTGGCGCCTACCGTCTGGTGACACCCCTTGGCCAGGGCGGGACAGGGAGTGTCTGGCTCGCCGAACGCTGCGACGGCCGCTTCGAGGGGCGCGCGGCCGTCAAGCTGCTCAACATCGGGCTGATCGGTCGCACCGGCGAAGAGCGATTCCGACAAGAAGGGACCATCCTTGCGAGTCTGAGGCACCCCCGGATCGCGCATCTGATAGACGCCGGTGTGTCGCCGACCGGTCAGCCGTATCTCATCCTCGAACTCGTCGACGGCCAGAGCATTGACAGGTACTGTGACGAGCGTGCGCTCGGCATCGAGGCTCGACTCCGTCTCTTTCTTGACGTCCTCGAGGCTGTTGCCCACGCGCACACGAACCTGATCGTCCACCGTGACATCAAGCCCGCGAACGTGCTCGTGAGCACTGACGGCGAGGTCAAGCTCCTCGACTTCGGCATCGCCAAGCTGATCGAGCGTGACGCCGCATGGGGCACCGCCGGGTCTAGCGCCGCAAGCGCGCTCACGCGAGAAGGGGGCGCCGCGCTGACGCCTGAGTACGCGGCACCAGAGCAACTCTGCGGCGGGGTGGTCACGACCGCCACCGACGTATATGCGCTTGGCGTATTGCTCTATGTGCTGCTGAGCGGTCAACATCCGGCCGGCGGCGCGGTCCGATCGCCCGCCACGCTCATCCGGGCCATCGTCGACGCGGAGCCGCAGCGCGTGTCGGATGCAGTTGTTTCCGCGACCGAACCACTGGAGAGGCTCTCGCGCCACGCGAGCCAGTGCGCCACAACGTCGAGCAAGCTGCGCCGCGCGCTTCGTGGAGATCTCGACACCATCGTCGCAAAGGCGTTGAAGAAGGACGCCGTCGAGCGCTACCCCTCGGTCACCGCACTGGCAGACGACGTTCGGCGTGTTCTGCGCCACGAGCCGATCAGCGCGCGACCGGACACGCTTCGGTATCGGGGCGCCAAGTTCGTTCAACGCCATGTCCGCGGCGTCGCGATGTCGGCAGCCGTCGTCCTGCTGCTCAGCGGCTCGACGGCGTTCTATACGACCCGGCTCTCGACAGAGCGCGATCGCGCGCAGCGAGAGGCGACCAAAGCAGCCAAGGTCAGCGAGGTACTGACCGGGATCCTCTTGGGGGCGGATCCCATTGCGAACCGTGCGACCGCGGACGGCCTCACGGTTCGGGCGCTGCTCGATGCCGGCGCCGATCAAGCACAGAAGGAGCTGGTCGGCCACGCTGAAGCGCAAGCCGAGATCTTCACGATCCTCGGACGGCTCTATCGCCGGTATGGCGCTTTCGACAAGGCGCAGTTGCTGCTCGAACAGGCGCTCGACAGCGGCCAACACCTGTTCGGGCCGGAGCATGTACGCGTGGCCCGGACGCTCAACGATCTCGGTGCCTTGCTGATTGAAAAGGGTGAATACCCCGCTGCGGAACGCAGCCTGGAGCGGGCACTCGTGATGCGCCGCAAACTTCTGGGGTTAGAGCACGAGGACGTGGCCGTCACGCTGGTGGAGCTCGGACGTGTCTATCAGGATCTGGGACTCAGCGAGCGCGCCGAGCCGCTTCTGCGCGAAGCGCTGGCGATCAGGCGGAAGGTGCTCGGCGACGATCACAGGGAAACCGCCGTGAGCCTGAGCGCCGTCGGATCGATATTGCGGCTCAGGGGCGATCTCGCTGGCGCGGAGACGCTGCTCCGGCAATCTCTGGAGTTGAACCGGAAGACGCGCGGAGCGGATCATCCGAACTCGGGCATGAGCATGCACGACCTTGGTCTCATCGCGGCGACGAGAGGCGACTATCCATCCGCGCTGTCGATGTTTCGACAGACGCTGGAGATCCATCGGAAGGCGTTCGGCGACAAGCATCCGAGTCTGGCGATGGCACTCAATAGCATCGCGCACGTCTTCATCCTGCAAGGGCGGTATAACAAGGCAGCTTCCGCGCTGCAGAACGCGTTGGACATTGCACGGCCGGTGCTGGGCAACGACCACCAGCTCGTCGCGATCTACACGATCAATCTCGCCTCCGTGCAGCTTAAGAGAAGGGAGCCCGCAGCGGCCGAGGCGCTGCTGCGCGAGGGCCTCCGAATTCGCGCCCTGACCCCGGGCCTCGTGCCGGCCCGGCGCCGCACGTTCGTGGAGGACGATTGGAGCCTCGGCGCCACGAAAAGCCTGCTTGGTGCGTCGCTCGTCGCGCTCGGGCGCTACGACGAAGCCGAGGGCGTATTGCTCGACGCACGACGGGAGCTCGAGTCCCAACCCACGTTGCCGGGTGCGGAAATGAAGACCACCATCAAGCGCCTGCTCGAACTCTACGTGGCGTGGGGCAAGCACGAGAGAGCAGCAGAGTACCGAGCGCTGTTGGGCTCCTGATCGCCGTTCGCCGCGCAGACCGCACCTTTCCGGCCAACTCCAACCTGACCGTACGAGGGCTCGCTCCCCAATAGGCCCGATCTCGTTCAAACCCCTGACGCGCACACACACGTGATGCGGCTGTCGCGTTTTGCGTACGGCTTGCGATCTTCTTCATGGGTGCATGAAACCGCGATCGGTTGGCCGGTTCGGCGCGAGCAGGGCGAAGCGATACGCCTTCCGTCAACCAATCGACGCTCGAGGATCAGTGACCCGAGAAGAACGGCGGAATTTCACTCGCAGGTGGCGATCAAGGTCGCTCAAGGAAGGATACGCATTTATGACTCTCGCTCGAAGGCGTTCTGCCCACTTCGGAAATGTGGGTGCCGCTCGCTCTGGCCTGTTGACGGCGCTCGTTCTCGTACTGTTGACGACGGCCGGTGGCGCGCAGCGCTCCCTGAATTTCTCCAACATCATCGACGATCGGTCGGACCAGAGATTACCGGCCGACTCCAACCAGCCGCTGGGTCCGACACGAAATCCCGGCATCGGCGCGCTGCCGCCGGTGGCACAGGCTCAGATCTCCGCCGCGATTGGCGAGGACGAACGTGCCTACCACGCGCTCGCGCAGTTACATGGCTTTCGGCTGGACAACGCGAACCATGACGTGTCGGCGGAATTCACACCGACAGGCGTCGAGTTCCGTCACGGAGCGAATCGCTGGGGCCTGGCGCTACGGGGTTACGGCTACGGGGAAGCCTTGCGCGGCGCGGCTGGCACTCTCCCCACCGCCAACGCCAACCGCGTCGAGTACCGGCGTGCTGGGCTGACCGAGTGGTACGTGAACGGTCCGCTTGGCGTCGAGCAGGGCTTCACATTCGAGCGTGCGCCCGAGCGCTCGAACGGCAAGCCGTTGACGCTGGCTATCGCGCTCTCGGGAAATCTGACGCCCTCGGTGGCTCCTGGCGCACGCGCGTTGACGCTCAGCAAGGAAGGTGCAGTGGCGCTTCGCTATGCCGGATTGACTGCGTGGGATGCTGATCGGCGCGAACTCCGCGCCTGGCTCGAGGTCGCCGGCGATCAACTGCGCGTCCAGGTCGACGACGTTGATGCGCGCTACCCAGTCACGATCGATCCCTACGTGCAGGCTCGCAAGCTGACGACCGCCAAACCGTGCGATCCCTCCGGTGTCTGCGACGACGGCGCGCCGGGCGATCAGTTTGGTTACGCGGTCAGCATCAGCGCTGACGCCAGCACGGTCGTCGTCGGAGTGCCATTCAAGTACACGAATTCCTTTGCCAGGGGAGCCGCCTACGTCTTCGTGAAGCCCACTGACGCGGGAGGATGGAACAGCATCTTCCCGACCTTGTACAAGGCGAAGCTGCTTGCCTCCGATGGTGCGACCAACGGCCTGTTTCTTGGCTATTCCGTTGACATCAGTCGCGATGGTGGAACGATTGTGGCCGGAGCACGGAGGTTCGGGACGGGCAGTGGTGCCGCGTACGTATTCGTCAGACCCACCTCGGGCTGGGGCACTAATCAAGTTCAAATCGAGACCGCCAAGCTGACAGCCGACCCCAACGGCACCGGCGTCGATCTCGGCTCATTTGGCCACGCCGTCTCGATGAGCGGCGACGGTGGAACAATCGCCGTGGCCGCGCCCGAGTATGCCGTCGCTGTGGTGTCCAGCGGTGCGGCGTACACGTTTCTCAGACCTGCGACCGGATGGGTCAACGCGACTGAATCCCAAAAGCTCACCGGTACCGAGATGTCGCGGTACGGCAGTTCCGTCGCTCTGAGCGACGACGCGACGATCCTGGCCATCGGAGCCGCCAACGAAAACCCGAATGGCGGCGCCGCGAACTTCATCGGCACGACACACGTTCTGGCTCGGCGCACCAACAGCGGATCCAGCGATTCGTACTCCGACGTCGCCAAGCTGGTTCCATCGAATGGCCTTCCCCGCGATTTGTTCGGCTACTCGGTCAGCGTCGCCGGCGACGGTCGCACCATCGTCGTCGGTGCGCCGGTCATGGAGGACGACACCCCGCCGCACCCCGGAACGGCGTATGTGTTCGTACGCCCGTCCCGCGGTTGGGGTGTGCCCAAGTTCACGATGACCGAAACAGCCAGGTTGACGAGCAGCGATGCCTTCGAGAACGACGAGTTCGCGCAGGCGGTCGAGATCAGCGCTGACGGCCTGACGATTCTTGCCTCCGCTATCGAGCCGCCGGTCCTGCCCGGCACGCTTCCTGGATCCGGTGCTGGGTATCTCTTCGGTCGGCCGCCAGCGGGGTGGTCGACGTCGACGGAAAACACGAAGTCGCGCTCGGAGGACGGGTTCCTGTACATCGAAGACCTCTTCGGGTTCTCGGTGGCGTTGAGCGGCGACGGTCGCGTCTCGGTCATCGGCGCGCCGTTCCAGACGCTCAACGCGAATTCCGCGCAGGGGGCTGCCTATGTCTTCACCGGCTCTGCTGCCGATCCGATTGCGTCGGTCTCGCCGTCGAACCTGACGTTCGCGCCTCAGTCCATCGGCACGACCAGCAGTCCCCAGACCGTCACCGTGACCAACACCGGCGCCAGCCCGCTGCACGTCAGCAGCGTGAGCGCCACCAGCCAGTTCTTCACGACTCAGAACTGCGTCGCCGCCTCGCCGATCGCGGTCGGCAGCAGTTGCTCGGAGAGCGTGACGTTCGCTCCGTTGACGGTCGAACAGTTCTTCGGAGCTGTCGGCTTCACCGACGATGGCGGCGGTGCCACTCCAACGACCCAATTCGTGCAGCTGCAGGGAACCGGCAAGAAAGCCAACACCTCGACGACGATCACGTCGATCTCGGCGACCCGTGTGCTGCCGGGTCAGTCGGTGATGGTGTCCTACTCCGTCGCTTCGGAGCCAGGAAGCACGCTCTCGCCGTTCGGGCCGATAACGGTCCAGGCCACCACAGGGGAGAGCTGTATGGGCGGCCCTCTATCGAACGGCTGCACGCTGACCTTCCTCTCGCCAGGCAGCCGAACGATCACGGCCGCTTACAACGGCAATTCGAGCTTCAACCCGAGCACGTCAGCAGGTGTGACCGTCGACGTTGCCGACTTCAGCCTGTCGGTGACGCCGGCGTCGCAGAGCATCACCGGCAAGAAAGCCACCTACACGCTCAGCGTGGTCCCGCTTACTGGATCCAGTGGCACCGTGGCTTTGACCTGCAGCGGGGGTCCGGCGAACACGACGTGCGCGGTGTCGCCGAGCTCCGTCAACCTTGCGGGCGGGACGGCCACGACCAAAGCCACCGTGTCGTTACCCAACGGCGTCAACGTTGGAACCTACACGATAACGTTCACGGGTAGTTTTGGAAGTGCGACCCGTTCCACCACAGCCAGTCTGACTGTGAAGTGACGCAGGTGCCAAAAGGGGCATGGGCGGCGGATCTCCACGCCGTCCATGTCTCCTTCGTTTGCATGACGTTCAAACCCGCGGCGGTGCTCGAACTTTGCGTCGAATGAGACGCGATCAGCGTGGATTCCGATCGATCAGCCTGTCCCGAGCGCGCCGCGTTTCTTGAGAATCCGGGCGGTCAAATAGGCCACGGCCAGGACCGCCCACGTGACAGAGACTACCGCCTGGGTTTGAGGCGCGAGGACTGCGTCTGGCGTGACGACGCGTTCCGCGATCACGATGGCCAACATGCCGCTCATCCAAGCGAACGGCGTGCCGTACTCCTTGCGCACAACTTTCTTCCAGTCGAACGTCAGATGCTCGAGCGTCCGACGGAGACCGCGTACAGACGGCAGGAACCGATTCACGCGGCGGCAGTAGCTCTCGTAGGCGCTGCCAAACTTTCGCCTCAGGAAATCCTCTTCGGCGGCGACGATGGCGAGATAGGCGAACGCGAAAAACGGGATACCAACGAAATAGAACCAGAGCGATCCGTGCACGATGGCAAGGCCCGCGACAATCAGAATGTTGCCGAGATACAGCGGGTTCCGGGAATGCGCGAAGATCCCTTCCTGCACGAGCGAGTCGGCGTGAATCCGTCTGTTCCTTCCGCCTCTCGTGATGTAGGCGAAACCGATCACGGCGATTCTCAGCAGCTGACCGGTCAAGGCAACCGCGAAGCCGACGATATCAAGCCCGCGATCGAGTTGCCAGTCGCCGTGAACTACCAGCGGCCTCGTACCGAACGCCAGCGCGAGGAGGACGGCGGGAAACACCAGATCTCGAGTCCTGAAGAAGAAGTGCCCGATGCGGATCAGCATGACCGACAAGGCTGGATTCAGCAAAGCGCGTCGCCAGAAGCGCGCGTGAGCCCATGTCAGGGCACAGAACGGTTCGCGAGTTGGCTACGCCACGCTCATTTGATGGCGACCACTCCGCAGAAGTTGTACCACTTGAAGAACACATCCACGTACTGAAAGCCCACTCGCTGGAGCAGCAGTTTGTTCTCTTCCAGGCGGTACGGGACCAGTACGTTTTCGAGCGCCTCGCGCTTCTGTGCGATTTCGATGTCGCTGTAGCCCTTGCGTCGCTTCATGTCGTAGTAATGGTTGATGAAGAGCCGGTTGAAAATGGAGTGCTCGCCGAGCACCTTTTCGACCAGGATCATGCAACCGTTGGCATTGAGTCCTTGGTAAAGACTCGTCAACAGCGCTTCACGATGCATGGGCCGGACAAACTGCAGCGTGAGCACGAGGAGCGCGACGGAGGCATTCTCGATCTGGACGCCGTCGTTCAGGTCAGTCAGTTGCAGCCTATACGGCCACGGAAACTGCACCCCGCGCAGCTTCTTGTCCGCGCGGTCGAGCATGTCCTGAGAGGAATCGAGGCCTACGAACTCGAGGTGAATGTCCTGCGTGAGCTTTGAGCCGATTGAGAGAAAGGTGTTCGCTGTGGAGCATCCGAGATCGTAGATGGCCGTGCCATCGACGGCGGTATCCGCAACGAGCTCGCCGATCATGCGCTGGATTTCGGTGTAGAAGGGCACCGATCGGTCCAGCATGTCGTCGAAGACGGCAACGGTCTCCTTGCCGAAGTTGAAGTCCGATGCCTGGTCACGCGGGGTTGCGAAGAGTCTATCCGTGTCCTTCTCTCGAGCTGCCGCTGTGGTACTGTCCACGGGCCCCTCCTTTTCGAACCGGCGAGAGTTGTTCCAGCGGGTGCAGCATTCCTGTCCGTACATTAACCCAGGATGACAGGACAACGGCCCGGGCGTTTGCACCGGATCCGCCCGGCCGTTACCCGAGGCGTTGGCGGTTCGATTCCGGCCTGTGAAGCCACTCTTTCAGACCATGGGCGCGGCGCATCGATCGGCAAATTCCTGCGTTACGCCTAGGAGGGTGTTCATGGGCTGGCTGCGGCGGTTCCACACGACGTGGTCGCAGCGCGACGACGATTTCGAGGAAGAGCGCCGGTTCCATCTCGACGCGCTTTCCGACAGATACGTCCGCGACGGCATGACGCCAGACGAGGCCCGCCGGGCCGCGCTGCGACGGTTCGGCAATGGCGCCCTCATCAGGGAACGCACCCTTGACGTGGACATGTTTCGCTGGCTCGACGATCTCCGCCGCGACGCGGCGTACGCCGCCCGCCTGCTCCTGCGCAACCCGGGATTCTCGCTGCTGGCGATTCTGTGCCTCACGCTCGGAATCGGCGCGAACGCGGCGGTCTTCAGCTGGATCGAAGGCATCCTGCTGCGTCCCTACCCGCTCGTCGTCGGTCAGGATCGGCTGTATGCGGTCACCGCCACGAGTCGCGGGAGCTCGGACCACTCCGGCGTGTCGTGGCCTGACTGGCTCGACATGCAACGTGAGAGCACGTCGATCGACGCATTCATCGCCGAACGAATCACCGGCACGACGTTGAGCATCGGCGATCGGGCCGAACGCGCGACCGGCAGCATGGTGTCGGCCAACTACTTCGACGCGCTCGGCGTCCATCCGATCCTCGGGCGTGGATTCGAAAAGGGCGAGGACGTCGGTCGCAATGCCCATCCGGTCACGGTCATCAGCTACCGGCTCTGGCGCGATCGTTTCAACGGCGACCCGAACATCGTCGGCAGGACGCAGGTGTTGAGCGGTCTCCCGCACACGATCGTCGGCGTCGCGCCCGACGGTTTCTACGGCACATTCGTCGGCTACCCGTTCCAGTTCTGGGTGCCCGCGTCGATGCAGCCGCAGTTCGACTCGGGCGTCTACAAGCTGGAGGATCGAGGCGCGGAATGGATCGAAGGCTACGTCCGGCTCAAGCCTGCTGTCTCGATCGAGCGCGCTCAGGAGGAGATGTCCGCCATCGCTGCACGGCTCGAGAAGGCTTATCCGGATACCAATCGCGGGCGCGGCATCCGGTTGTGGCCGCTCTGGCAGACGCCGTTCAACGGCGCAAGCGTGCTGCAGCCCACGCTGGTCATTGCGCTGGTGGTCGTTGTCGCCGTGCTGTTCGTCGCGTGCGCCAACGTCGCCAACCTGCTGCTCGTGCGCGCGTTCGCGCGCCAGCAGGAGCTGACGATCAGGCTGTCAATCGGTGCGGGCCGCACCCGGATCGTCAAGCAGTTGCTGACGGAAGGGTTAATCCTGTCGGGTATCTCCGGCATCGGCGGCCTCGTGGTCGCGCACTGGTTGCGAGATTCGCTCGTGTTCCTGACGCCGCCGAGGCGTCGCGTTGCGTCTGGCGGGCGAGCTCGACTGGCGCGTGTTTGCGGCCAGCGCGGTCGTGTGCGTCGGAGCGACGCTGCTCTTCGGTCTCGTCCCCGCGCTGCTGACCAGCAGGATCGATCTCGCAGGTGCACTGCGGTCCGAATCGGGCGGCGTGGTGGGCCGGCGCGGCACCTGGGTACGGTCGACGCTGGTTCTCGTGCAGGTGTCGCTCAGCTGCGTGCTGTTGATCGGAGCCGGCCTGATGATTCGAAGCATGCTGGCCGTGCGCAACGCCAGTCCCGGCTTCTCCGCGACGCGCATCCTGACGACGTCGGTCGATCTGTTCACGGCGGGTTACGACCCGTCGCGCGCGAAAGCATTTCAGGACGAACTCATCGAGCGCGTCCAGGCCATTCCAGGCGTGGAATCGGCGGCGCTGTCGCGCATGACGCCGTTCAGCTACCGCACGTACTCATCGGCACCCATCGTCATTGACGGCTACGTGCCGCCGCCCGATCAGCAACTGACCATCGAGTACAACGAGATCGGCCCGGGCTTCCTTGCGACCATGGGCATCCCGCTCGTTGCGGGTCGGGAGTTCAACCGGTTTGATGACGAACAGGCACTGCCGGTCGCCGTCGTCGACGAGACCATGGCGGAGCAGTTCTGGCCGAGGAAGGGCGTCGTCGGCCGTCGGATTCAACTGAAAGGCCTGTGGCTGGAAGTCGTCGGCGTCGCCGCAGCGGCGAAGTATCACAACCTGCTCGAGACGCCCCGTCCCTTCTTCTATGTGCCACTCCGGCAGCACTTCACGGCCACGACGGCGCTGCACGTGCGGACCGCTCAGAGTCCGGCGGCGCTGGCACCGTCGCTCGTGCGCGAAGTTCATGGACTCGACGCCAACGTGGCGCCCACGGACGTCATCACGATGCGCGAGCAGATCGATCGCACGACGGCGGCCCAGCACGTCGCAGTCACCATGCTGGTTGCGTTCGGCGGCCTCGCCCTCGTGCTCGCCGCCATCGGCCTCTATGGCGTGATGGCGTCGACCGTGGCGCAGAGCGGCCGCGAGCTCGCCCTGAGAATGGCGCTCGGCGCGGAGCCTGCGGATCTCGTCCGGCTCGTGCTCACGCAGGGACTCGCGGTGACCGCGGCGGGCATAGTCGTGGGAACGGCTGCAGCGCTGCAGGTCACGCGGCTGCTTGGCTACCTTCTATATGAAATCGGTCCGCGCGATCCGATCGCCTTCGTGTCGGCGGTGCTCGTCGTGGCCGCCGCGTCGATCGCGGCGTGTGTCGTTCCGGGATGGCGCGCGACGCGGACCGACCCGATTCGGGCACTGCGCGGATGAGCTGATCGCACCTCGGACTTCGTAGCGCCCCGACCTGCGAGCCTCATCCCATGATGACGCTGGTCACTGGTGCCACCGGCTTCGTGGGCTCGCATCTCGTGCGCCAGCTGCTCGAGCGAGGCGAGCCGGTTCGTGTGCTGGTGCGTCCCGCGAGCTCGTTGCGCGCCCTCGAAGGGCTCGGTGTCGAGGTTGCCCGAGGCGACCTCCGAGACGCGTCTGCCGTACGGGCCTCGATGCGTGGTGTCCGTCGAGTCTTCCACGTCGGCGCGGACTACCGGCTGTGGGCAAAGAACCCCTCTGAGATCTATGAGAGCAATGTGCTCGGGACTCGGAACCTCCTGTCCGCCGTCGATGCCGGCGTGGAGCGTGTCGTCTATACGAGCACTGTCGCGACGATTGCTGTCCCCCGCGATCGCTTGCCGGATGAAACCACGAACGCATCCATCGACGAGATGATCGGCCACTACAAGCGGTCGAAATTACTGGCGGAGCGTGCGGTGCTCGATGCCGCGACGCGGGGGATGCCAGTCGTGATCGTCAATCCAACCACGCCGGTCGGGCCAGGCGACTGGAGGCCCACGCCAACGGGCAACGTGATCCTCGACTTCCTTCGCAGGCGCTTGCCCGCGTATGTGGAGACCGGATTGAACGTCGTCCCCGTCGAGGACGTCGCGCGGGGCCATCTGCTCGCCGCCGAGCACGGCCAGGTCGGCGAGCGCTACCTTCTGGGCGGCCGCAACATGACGCTCAAAGAGCTTCTCGATGCGCTGGCGCGGATATCCGGTCAACGCGCGCCGCGCTGGCGTCTGCCGTGGAGCGTGGCGATGGCCCTTGGATACGCCGATCAGCTCGCTGCCAGCGTGCGGGGCCGTGAGCCGCGGATCCCACTCGAGGGTGTCCGAATGGCCCGCCACCGGATGTGGGCGACTTGCACGAAAGCGGAGGGTGAGCTCGGCTTCCAGGCCGGATCGGTGGAAGCCGCGCTGCAACGTGCGGTCGAGTGGTACCGGCAAAACGGCTACGTCTCCAGCCGGCGGCCCGGCATCCGGCCGGTGCGGCGGAGGCCTGAATCACCGCTCGACGCGAGATCCTCAACTCCGCTCAGTTGAGAGCCTGGACATCGCTGTGGTTGTTGCGGCAACGTTCGCGCTCCCTGGGGAATTCGCATCATGGCGCCGGCTTCGGCCGTTTCGACGGTGCGCGGTCGGGCCGGTGCCCTCCTATGAGACGCGAGTCGGCGGCGTGCGTCTGCGAGTGGTGCTCACCGGCATCGGCCACCGTGCGGCTACTGCCGCGGTCGCGACGGCGTTTCAGGATCGACCAGATGTGTGCATTGCGTCGGGCCTGGCCGGTGGTCTCAGTGAGGCGCTTCGCGTCGCCGATATCGTCGCCGCCGACAGCGTACGCGATCGGGACGGACGCAGAATCGACAGCGATCCGCGGCTGCTGGCACTCGCCGTCCGCCGTGGAGCTGCCGCGGTCGACATCTACAGCTCGCCGACCGTCGTGGTCAGCGCCGAGCAGAAGCGCCGGATGAGCGTGATTGCCGACGCGGTCGACATGGAGAGCGCAGCAATCCTCGGGGAAACCTATCACCTGGGCATACCCTCCATCGCCATTCGCGCCATCAGCGATCCGGCGACAGCGGATATGCCACTCGACCTCAATCAGGCGCTGACCGATGAGGGACGCGTCAGCCGTGTCCGCCTGATCGCGGCGTTGGCGAGCCGACCGCAAGCCGTACGCGGACTCGTGCGTCTGGGCCTCGAGGGCCGCCGAGCCGCGGTGGCTTTGGCAGCGTTCCTTGATGCCTACGTCGAGCAGCTCGCTTCCACGTCGATGTCAGCCCAAGGCCTCGAGTCAATTGATGGTCGACAGGATCACGACGGTATTGAAGAAGAAGCTTGAACCCGCGTTGCTTTCCAACTACTTCAAGCCAAGCCTTTTTCCGCCCGCCAGCAGTGCGATCGATTCTCGAATGCGCCGTTCGCGCGTTTCCAGTCGTTTCGCTATATGAATCCACACGACGAAGTCACGTCGGTAGGTGGGTGCCAGCTCGCGAAAGAATGCCCACGCTTTGGAATCTGCCTTGAGCGCTTTGGCGATGTAGACCGGTAGCTCGGGGATTTTCGGTCGTGGCGCGTAGGTGTTGTTCGTTGGTGGCGCTGCGAGACCGGCCGCCGTGAGCAGGCCGGCCGCTTTGAGTTCCACCCACCGTTTCCGATTGATGTCCGACCACTTGCTCGTGGGCTGCCGCGGCGTGACTTTGATGGCGTATCGCTCGTCATCGAGACGTTTGACGAGACTGTCGATCCATCCGAAGCACAGCGCCTCACGAACGGTGTCTTCGTAGGGAATCGACTTCACACCTGTGTGGGCCTTGTAGAACACGAGCCAGACCCCTGGACTCGACGTGTGATGCTTTGCCAGCCATGACCGCCATTGTCGGCGACTCCGAACTTGCAGCGTCATGAGCTCTGCCGTCATGCTGACTGGCCTCCGCTGCCTTTCACCAGACAATAGCGCTCCGCCCACAACAGAACGTTAAGAACCCGGCTGCTTTTACTTCCGGCTGGATGAACGACCAATGGCTGTGGTTCCACGAGCCGCAGTTGCCGCAGCTCAGCGAAATACGGGCGACTGCGATATGCATCAGGCGAGCCGGGAAAGACTGATCAAGGCACCGCTGCATGCATTCGAAGGCGTCCTGCGTGACAAGCACCGGGAAGACCGCCAGCGTGTCCGTCGAGGGCGACCAGTTCTCCTGCCCGAGCGCATGGAGGAGTTCCGATAATCGGGTGGCGTCGAGCCCCAGCTCGCGGGCGCGCTGCACAGTGGATTTCAGGAACGCGTAGACGGTCTGCGCCCACTCCGTCTGCTTGCTCCATTCGGTCTCGCGCGTCGCGACGAACGCGCCGCTCCGCGGCCGACTCTGGGCGAGCGTGGCTTCACAGAGCGTCTCGTGAATACGTTCGGCGGTCGTACGCGAGATCCCCAGCTGTCGCGCCAGCTGACGAACGGATGGGAGCCGGTCGCCGGGATGAAGACGACCCGCGACCAGGTGTGCTTCCGCTTGCTGCTGTACCTGCGCTGCGAAGGGCAGGCGGCTATGGCGATCCAGCAAAAAGCTCATGTGATCGGCAGAACATAGCGGGACTGCGCCAACCTGTCAATTCGAGCGCTCGCTCAGTCCTGTTGGCGGATTTCGTCTGGGGAAGCGATGTGCAGCTTCAGCTTGAGCATGTGGGTCTCGCCTTCGTCAAGCGCGAACCGCGTCGCCAGCGTCTGAATCCGATCGAGGAATTCGAGATCGCGCTCCTGGCCCGGTTCGAGGAAGTCTACGGCGCATGCGAAATACTCTCCAGAAGGGAGCCCACCGATCTTGAACCTTCCGTCCTGATCAGATCGAGCGGTTCGGATCCAGCGTGAAGACGCTCCCCACTTCTGTCGGTCTCGCGCGAAAATCACGACGGCGTAGTCTTTGACCGGTTCGCCTCGGTCATCCGTAACTAACCCCGTCGTTTCCGTCACCCGATTGGTGAGTTCGATCTCGATATTGGTTAGATCCTCGGTCGGCTTCACGTCGAGACCCACATCAGTGACGTCGATACCGCCAGAACGCACCACTTTCACATCCCACCCCGGCGGTGTTCCGAACACGTGCAATCGTGCGCGACCCGGAGGCAGTGTGACCCGGAAGGTCCAGTCGTCGTTGACCGTCGGCGGCGCATCGCCATGACTGAATTCGGTCATCTCGTCATCGAGGATGGCGATCACGTGCAGCGCCGACGGCCGCAGCGATTGGGCCGCTCGCGCTTCGCGAATCACCACTTTTCCCGAGGCGATCACGGGCTTTCCTGCCACCACTCGGACGCCGGTGACATCATCAACGCCAACGGTGACGACGGCGGAGGCGGTAACCGCTTCGCTCGATCCGAGCATCGGTATTGCTCGAACCACCAAGCGGTACTCCCCGGGCGTCAACCCTCCGACTCTGAAGGAGCCGTCTGGTTGTACCAGGGTCGTCCGGCCATTCATGGCGGCTACTCTCGAGCGAGAGGGCTCTGCCATCAGAAAACCTGGCATCGGCCGGCCCTCGGCGTCGATGGCCGTTCCGCTGACGAGCACTGTTCGAACCGGCAACAACGTGAGCAACAGATCGGTCACCGTCTGGCCGCTCGTCATCGTCAACCGTTCCGCCAGGTCAACGTCCGCCGTGCCCGGGTAGTAGATTGGTGCATAAGCCGCACGATCGTTGGACTCGCCGAAGTCTCCGGGAAACGTCGCCGACAGGTAGTAATCACCAGGCGCGAGCGCGAAGATCCGAAACTCCCCGAGATCGTTCGTCGTTGCGCCTCCGGCTGGAATGAGGCGACGACGTCCTCTGTCGTCGAACTGATAGCGCATCGGCGCAACGTGAACGTTGGCGCTCGGTTCACCGAACTCATCGACGACACGCCCGGTTATCACCGCGCCTCGCGGCAGCGCGAAATCAATCTTCTCAAGGACCTGATCGGCGACCACTTCGATCGGCTTACCGGACTCCGCCGGTCGTCGCTGCCCGTACTCGAAGCTCACATACCCGCCCTTCATGGCCGTCAGCTTGTATCGGCCGGCGGATAGCTTTCCAAACTCGTACGCTCCGGCAGCGTCAGTTGTCGTCAGCTGGTTCTCAAACCGCCCGGGCGGACGGTCCTCATCGACTGAATTGAGGCGAACCTGAGCTTTTCGAAGTGGCAGACCGCTGTCGGCAGCCAACACGTGACCGCGAATTGTGGCGGTTCCTGGTTTGGTCGGGGCGAGTTCGCGCGGAGGGCCTTCGACAATCGTTCCGGGTCGTTGAGGAGGGGCTTGGACAACCGCTGGGCCGACGCCCCCAGCAGGATCTGGCAACGACTGGGCATACGCGGACGCGCCCGTCATCAGCGCCAGGACTCCAACAACTGCCGCAACCTGTCGCGCCATCGAGCACCTCGCCGAGGCAGAACGGAATTCTAACAATCCGGCATCGGATGAAACCATCAACACTCGTCATGTGGGAAGTTGCCGAACGACTGTTCCATTTACGAAGACGGAGGGCGCCCCCCCACACCTTAAAACGTAACGCCGAGGTTATGTCCTGCGGAGTCGACGACGATGGCCGCGCCGTCGGCAGTACGGCCGCTGATGTGATCTTGCGTAACGCGGTTCATGTGACCAGAGCAGCATCATGGCGTGGCCGCCTCGAATGGCCGCTTGCGGGCCGCCATCTCGTAGAGGACGCCACCCGGTCGGATTCCTTGTGACGTGTTGGGCTCAACGACCGCCGGGCGGGCCGCGGCGCGACCGATCGTCGATCTTGATGGCATCGGGCTTGACCCTGCCGTCGCTGCCAAACTCCAGGTGTATTTCGACGTCACCGCGGGCAGGCTCCTGCACGCCCGCCCGTGCAGTCGCGACGATATTGTTCCCCTCGCGAACGGTGGACACCTCCGGCTTGTCGAACGCGTACGATCCAGCCGTGGCAATCGCTTCGGCCAGCCGCAGCGAAGCGAGCGCAGCACCGGCCGCGGCGCCCTCATCCCGGATGTCGGTTAGCTCTTTCGTGAGAAACGTCTTGAGCGACTCCTGGTCACGAATCGGCTCGACCGAGTCGCCGTCTCCGACCCGCGCGAGCATCTCGTACGCCAGCGGCTTCGGCAATCGCGGAGCGACCGGCCATGTCGCGAACGAGATGTCGTAGAAGCGGCCCTTCGGAAAAACCTTGCGGACGTGCTCGTCGTCGATGGGCGCAACCTTCTGCGGCTTCACCTTGACGGGAGCGCTCTCCAAAACGTTGTTCAGCCAAGCGTCAACCATGTGCCGATCCTTGTCTTGCGAGGCGGCACGGCCCGAAATCCCACTCGACGCGCACGTCACCGTTGCAAGTGCAAGTGCCAGCGTCAACGATGCCTGCCTGGTCACCGCCCAACCCATGTCAGGGGCCCTTCCCGACCAGACGGTAACCATGTTGGCGAGGTCAGCGTCGAGCGACGCGCAGTTCAGGGCTCGGACTCAAACCGTCCCCCCTCCCGCAGCCGCCACCGCCAAAACCGGCTCGAGGCCGCCGTCGGCCGTTGCTTTCAACGTGATCCTCGCCGCGAAAATCGCCTCGGCTCCATCGTCGCGACGGTCGGTCCAGCAGGGCACGAACACGCTCTTGGCGGCCGACAGCCCGTTGTAGTCGCCGTACTGATTCCCAGAATCCGCATCGACGGTCGTTTCGTCGGTCATGGCGGTCGCGACCTTCGTCGGAGTGCTC
>DATAEK010000151.1:0-10844 GCA_036258055.1 Vicinamibacterales bacterium | reverse complement strand
ATCAGAGCGGCCGCGCCGGCGCTGCTGGATCCACGCCCGCCGCTGCCGCCGCTCCCGGTCGGGTCCTGACCGGAGCCGTCCTTCGAGAGCCAATCCACCCTGAACCCAATCTCAGGAGGGAGCTGGCTCAGCTCGCGATTGAGAGTCCACAGACCGGCAACGCGAGTTGCGTCCTGAGTTCCCGCTGATCCTGGACGTGGAACGGCGACGCCTATCGATAGCACGACGAGCAACGCGAGGATCGACGGATTCATAAGTTGGCCCCTCTGGCCTGCGCCACTTCTACAGACCAATCGTAGCGCTGTCCCATCGCGGAAGGTATGTTCGGAAATTTAGTTTGTCTCGAAGCTCGAGCGGCCGCCGCCCCGAGGCATGAGACGGCTTTCCCTCCGAGTGAGGCTGGTCGCGGCGCGCAGTGTCGCCGCGCGCAGTTGACAGCCGAGCACGAGGACACCTAGCCTGCATGCGTGCTGAGAGATCTTCGACTCGCCGTACGCATGCTGCTTCATGCCAAGGGCTGGACACTCATCGTCGTCCTGTCCCTGGCCCTTGGCATCGGCGCGAACACCGCGCTTTTCAGTGCCGTCAACGGGCTGCTGATCAGGAAGCTGCCGGTCAAGGATCCGGACACGCTGGTGCGTTTCCGGTATGCCGGGCCCAATCAGATGCGGACCGATGTGCTCGTCTACGGCTTCTCCGCGCCGGATGCGCGCGGACGGCAGGTCGAGCCGACGTTCTCGTACCCGATGTACCAGCAGTTTCTGGAGGAGAACCGCACGCTCTCGGATCTCTTCGCGTGTGCGCCGCTCAGCCGTGTGACGGTCGTCGTCAACGGCCAGGCTGACGTCGCGTCGGGCTTCCTGTCGTCGGGCAACTACTATCGTGCGCTTGGCGTGACGGCTCGTCTGGGCCGGACGATCGAGCCGGACGACGATCGCCCGACGGCGGGACCGGTCGCGGTGATCAGCCACAAGTACTGGATGTCCCGGTTCGGCGGCAGCACCAATGCGATCGGCGCGCTGGTTCGCGTCAACAATGTGCCGGTCACGATCGTCGGCGTCCTTGCGGCGGACTTCACCGGCGTCGAGCAGGCCGTCAGCGACGCGCCCGACGTGTCGCTGCCTCTCTCGCTCGAACCACAGATCGTGCTGCAGCCATCGATCCTGCAGCGGTCGCTCCTTCCCGCCGCGAACTTCTGGTGGCTCGAGGTGATGGGCCGGCTGAAACCGGGCGTCAGCATGGCGCAGGTTCGCGCGAACTTCGAGGGCGTGTTTCAGCGCACCGCGCGCTCCGGGTTCGATGCGTTTCTGTCATCGTTGCCGCCGGAGGAGCGGTCGAAATCGTATCTCCAGAACAAGACCCAGATCCCGGAGTTGCTCGTGGATTCGGGCAGTCGCGGAATCTACGATGCGAGCACCACCAGCCTCCGCACCATCGGCGTGTTGACCGCCGTCGTGGCGCTCGTGCTCCTCGTCGTGTGCGCGAACGTTGCGAACCTGATGCTGTCACGGTCCACGGCCAGGCAGCGCGAGCTTTCGGTGCGACTTGCGCTGGGCGCGACGCGCGCAAGGTTGCTGCGCCAGCTCGCAACTGAGAGCCTGCTGCTGGCCTTTCTTGGTGGCGTACTCGGGCTCTTCGTCGGTGGCTGGGGTCGGGAATGGCTGTCGGCTGTGACGGGGCAGGCCCCGCCGTTCGATTGGCGTGTCCTGGCATTCGTCGTTGGTGTCACGACCGCGTCCGGAATTGCTTTTGGTGTCGCACCGGCCCTCCGCGCCACACGCACGAATGTGACCGCCTCGCTCAAAGAGCACAGCTGGAGCGTCGTCCGGTCGTTGGGGCTGTCAGCGAAGGTTCTGGTCGTCGCTCAGGTGGCGATTTCGCTCGTTGCTCTGATTGGCGCCGGCCTGTTCCTGCGAACGCTCCAGAATCTCCGCCAGGTCGACGTCGGTTTCAACCCCCACAACGTGCTCATCTTTCGTGTCAACCCGGCGCTGAACCGCTATGACTCGCAACGCCAGGCGCGGCTCTACGACGAGCTCGGAGATCGTCTGCGCGCGATCGGTGGCGTCCGCTCCGTTGCCTGGTCGAATCCGTCGCTCCTGTCGGGCCGCAGGTTTCTCAGCAACATCTTCATCCAGGGGCGCGCCTACGCGCCCGGTCAGCGGGAGTCCATTTCTCTGTTGCTCGTGTCTCCGACCTTCTTCGAGACGATGGAGATGCCGCTCGTTTCGGGACGAGGCTTCACGCCGCGGGATAGCGCAGAAACACCGCGGGTTGCCATTCTCAACGAGGCCGCCGCGCGCCAGTACTTTCCAAGCGAGTCACCGATCGGACGCCGCATTGGATCGACACCGGAGGAGAGCGGGAGCGTCGAAATCGTCGGCGTTGTTCGCGATGCGAAGTACACCAGCGTTCGTGAGGCCGCGCCGCCGACGAGATACAGCCCGTTTCTGCAATCGGTCCCGGGAAGCGCGAGCTACGAGTTGAGGACGGCGGGCGATCCGCTGGCCATGGTCAGCGCTGTGCGCGAGGCGGTCAGAGAGGTGGATCCGAACCTGCCGCTCACGAACGTTGCGACGCAAGTGGACCAGATCGATGACCTCCTTCGGCAGGAGCGCGTGTTCGCGCAGACGTACTCGCTCTTTGGCGGGCTCGCGATGCTCGTCGCCTCGGTCGGCCTGTTCGGCTTGATGTCGTACAGCGTCACGCGTCGTACTCACGAGATGGGCATTCGCATGGCGCTCGGCGCCGAGCGTCAGGACGTGCTGCGGCTCATCATGCGCGAATCGATGATCCTCGTCGCCGCCGGTGCCGCGATCGGCCTGGCTGCCGCGCTAGCAGCGAGCCGTCTTGTCTCCAACCTGCTGTTTGGTCTCGCGCCTGCCGATCCGATGACGATGATCGCCGCGATGAGTGTGTTGATCGTCGTCTCAGCGCTCGCGGGCTACGTTCCCGCGAGACGCGCATCGCGGGTCGATCCGATGGTGGCGCTCCGTCCCGAGTAGCGGACTGGCGCTTCCGTGGCGGCGAGCGCTGAAAGCGCCCAGCTCAACAATGCAGCGTTGCGCGATGTGTCGCCGCTCGATGCTGATGCTCCTGTATACTCCTCGCACTTCGAGCCGGCTGGACGCCGCGCACCACACGCTCGCACCACGACAACGGCCGGCTTCAACCCGGACCGCAGGTAGCCAACGCGGCGCACCAGCACTCGCAGACCGGGAGGCTCAGAATGAACGTGCGGGCCTTCGTCGCCGCGGCGGTCATCGTCGGATGCACGGTCCCCTCAGCAGGTCAGACGCGGTCTCCCGGACCGGACGTCATTCAGCGTTCGGGATTCATCTTCAAAGGCACGGTTCGGCGGCTCGCGAGCTCCAACGTCCTCGCGCTCGCCAGCACCGCGACCACGATCGTTGTCCGCGTCGACGAGATTCTGAAATCACCGAAGGCGCTCGAAGGCTTTCGGGGTCGCGAGGTGACAGTGCAGCTGCGCCGCGCGACACCCCTCAAGGTCGGGCAGCAGGCGGTCTTCTACACGTCAGGACTCCTCTACGGTGAGAGCCTTGCGGTCAAAGAGGAAGCGACGCTGACGGCGCCGGCGGACAGCAAGCGGCTGGCGACCGAGATTGCGGAGAGCGAGCGTCAGACAAGTGAGCAGGCGATTCGCGCTCGAGTGACGTCCGCCGCGCTCATCATCACCGGCAAGGTCATTGACGTCGCGGCTGTCGGCGCGGAGGATCAGAGCAGACGCCGCTCCGAGCACGATCCCGAGTTGTGGCGCGCGACGGTAGCTGTCGCGAACGTCTTGAAAGGTCAACGGGCTGCGTCCGGTCAGGTGCCCGTGCTCTTCGCGCACAGCACCGACGAACGTTGGATCCTGTCCCCCAAATACACAGCCGGGCAGCAAGGCATCTTCCTCCTTCACAGAGAACAACTCGCTCCCCAAGGATTCTCCACACTCCATCAACTGGACTTCCAGCCGCTGAGCCAGCTCGATCTCGTCCGACGGCTCATCGGCACCGGGAGGTAGCCATGCGCCCCAGCGGTGATCCAAGGAACCGCGCGTGCCGCGCGTTGCTGGTGCTTGCGCTGCTCGTGATGGCCCGATCCGTTCAGGCCCAGCAAGTCACCCTGGTGAACATGATTCCCAATTCGCTCAGCGGGGAATCCAATCGCGACGCCGAGCCGAACCTGGCGGTGAATCCAGCCAATCCTCTGCAAATCATGGGCTCCGCGTTTACGCCCGATCCCCTCGGCACCGCCAACCTCCCGCTGTTCGTCTCGACCGACGGCGGGCTCACGTGGAATCTGAGCGCGGCCATCGTCCCCGGGACCGCGGGCAGCTGCTTCACGGCGATTTGCGACATCACGATCCGCTTCGCGAGCACGTCGAACCTGCTCTACGTCAGCGATCTGAATCCGGTTGGCGGGATCAGCCAGTTGGACATCTGGCGGGTCAGCAATCCGACGACGGCGGCCGCGGCGACCTTGCTTCAGTCGCGGCCCGGCAATGGCTCCGGTTTCGCCGATCAACCGTACGTCGAAGCGGCCTCCGCGGCGGGGACCGATCGCGTGTTCGTCGCCAACAACGATCTGATGGCCGCTGGCGGCCGGACAGCGACGATCGATCACACCGCCAACGCGACGCCGCCACCGCCTTCTGGTTTTGCCAACCTCGTGATCGAGACGCGCGCCACGACCGGACAGGATTCGCCGTCGGTCCGGCCGGCGGTTCACCGCGACGGCACGGTCTACGCGATCTACGCGGCGTTTCGCGCGGGCGGAACGGAAGTGGTCGTCGCGCGAGATGACAACTGGGGTACGGGTGGGACGCCGTTCCAGGCGCTCATCGATACCGATGCCCAGCCCGGAATCCGCGTGGTCTCGGGCTTGACCGGAACGAACTCTGTCGGCTCACAGCGTGTGGGGACCGGCCTCGCGATTGCCGTGGACCCGCGCAACAGTCAGAACGTGTACATCGTCTACGGCGAGGGTTCGACGAGTCCGACCTACACGCTGCACGTGCGCAACTCGACGACGAGAGGCACGGCGTGGAGTGGAGATCTGTTCACCGTTGCCGCGGCAACCAATCCTGGTATCGCGGTCACGTCGAACGGAGAGGTCGGGTTTCTCTACCAGCAGGCCAACAACGGACGCTTCGAGACGCATCTCGTCAGAACGTCCAACAACTTCATCACGACGTCGGACCTCCTGCTCGCCAACGTGCCCGACAACGCCGGCAGCTACACCGGAGCGAACCCGATTGGCGATTACGCGTCCCTCATCGCCGTCGACACGGACTTCTACGGCATCTTCTCGGCGAACAACACGCCGAACACAGCGAACTTCGCACCTGGCGTCGTCTTTCTTCGCAACCACAACTTCGCTACGCAGACGCTCACCGACCTCGCGAACAATCCCGTCCCGGTTTCGATCGATCCGTTCTTCTTTCACGTGGGGTGCTGCCCGCCGCAGATACAGATCCCGGGGCCGCTCGTGTTTCCCAATACCTGCGTGGGCACCTCGTCGACGCTGACCGCCAACGTCTGCAACACCGGCAAGAAGGATCTGATCGTCAGCCCGATCACTTCCTCCAACCCGCAGTTTTCAGTGGCGACACCGTCGTCGGGGTACCCCGTCACCATTGCGCCCGGCGCATGTTTCCCATTTCAGGTGACGTTCACCCCGACGAGTCCGGGACCGCAAACCGGCACCCTGACTGTTCCGAGCAACGACCCGATCACGCCGTCGGCGCAGATTGCTGTCTCGGGGACGGGCGGCAGCTCTGCGATCGCCACGATCATCACCGACACGGGAGACTTCGGCTCGGTCTGCGAGGGGAAATTCAAGGATCTGCCGCTCTTCATTCACAACAACGGCACGTGTCCGCTCATCGTGACCAACGTCGTGTCGAGCTCGCCGGAATTCCAGACGGCGCAAGTGCTCGCGTTTCCGCTCACGGTTGCCCCTGGGACATCGGTCGAGATCCCCATCCGCTTCCAGCCGACCACCGACGGGAACAAGACGGCGACGATCACCATCACCAGCAACGATCCGGTCTCTCCGGCGAAGACGGTTCAGGTGAAGGGCACGACTCCGCCCGATTACGTGTGTCACCCGCAGAGTTTTGCGGTGGTCGGCGCCAATCTCGGTCCGACGTTCGGCTCGAGCGCGACTGGCGACTTCACCTTCAGCGGCTACGGCCGGTATCTCGCGCCGTTCGGAACGCGCAAGACCTACGGCGTCCAGGCCCAGGGCGAGTACCTCTACTACACCGAACGCCAGGAAGGGCAGTTCGACGCCGGCCTCCTGACGCGCTTCGCGTGGGCGCAGGCAGGGGCCTTTGCCAATTTCAAACAGGCACGGCTGGATGGCTATCGGAGCGGCGCCGGGCTCGGTCAGGCAGCGTTGACGCTCGATTTCCTCTTCTTGCCGAACGTGCGCTTCGGGGTCTTCGGCACGATTGGCTTCCTCGATCGAGGCGTCACCGAACCGAACACGACGCCGTTGCCACCGCTTCAACCGTACCTGAACATCGTCGATCAGTTCGGCGGAAGCGCGCAGGTGAAGTTGCCGGGCAACAACTACCTCGAAGGGAACCTCGAGTGGCTGAACCGCCACTCACCGGTGTTTGGCGACACCGCGGGTCTCATGGTGAGGTTCGTGCACCAGTGGCAGGAGCTTGGCTTCACGGTCGAATTCGATGTCAACGAGACGCTGGTCGGCCCGACCACGAACGGCCGCCTCGTGTTCGGCGTGCAACTGGGTCATTGGCCTCGGCCGAGCGACCTGCGAAACCGGCGTAACCCGCTGGGAACTGACGTGCCGCGTCTGCACTACGAGATACTGGAACGGCCGCGATGAGCATCGTTCTTCCTCGTCGTGGTCAGAAGGGGAGTCACATCATGCTCGAGAAGCAGGGAGGCTCGATGACCACTCGGATCAGGCTAGTCGTGGCGGTTCTGGCCGCCGGTGTGATGACGGGACCGGGGACATTGGCGTCGGAACAGGACGTGACGTTGCGCTACCAATGGGCGCAGGGACAGACCCTCCGCTATCGACACACGCAGCAGAGCACAGCGGCGATTTCAGGGTTGCCTGGCGGCATGGGAGACATGACGGTGAACTCGACGATGAGCCAGGTCTTCAAAGTGGTGGCGGAGAACGTTGCGGCCGACGGCGCGGTCACATTGCGTTTCTCCTACGAGGCGATGCGAATGGAGATGACCTCTCCCATGGTCAACCTGTCGTACGACAGCGCTGCGCCAGACAAGGCGGCCGACCCGTCGGGTGGGACGATGAAGGATATGTTCTCGGGCCTCATCGGTGAATCATTCACCGTCGTCATGACGCCCGTCGGTGAAGTCCAGAAAATCGAAGGCATGGGCCGCATCGTGGAGAAGGTGTTCAGCAAGCTGCCACAGGACCCGGCGACGGCGGGCATGCTCAACGGTCTGAAAAACAGCTTCAGTGATGACTCCATCAAGTCGACGTTGTCTCAGGGTTTCCCCCGGCTTCCAGAACGAGCGGTGAAGCCAGGGGACACGTGGAATAGCGAATTCACCACCACCAATCCGATGCTCGGTGCTCTCACGACGTCGATTGCGGCGACACTCAAAGCTCTCGAGGGGAGCGGTGCGAATCAGGTGGCACGGATCGGTACCAAGGTGATCATGAAGCCGGATCCGAAGTCTCCGGGGACCAACCCCATGGGATTGACCGTGCAGATGAACAATGGCGCGGCTGAAGGCGATCTGTCATTCGACGTGGCCAAAGGACGTCTTCAGAAAGCCGACATCCGATCCACGCTCGACATGTCGATGTCGGGCACCGGTCCAGACGGGAGCGCGATGAACATGAAGACGCAGGTCAAGGCGGTGTTCACGCTCGAGCTGCTTCAGTAGCCCTCCGAAGAACGAACGGCGCCGACGGCATCACACGGAACCACGGAACCGGAGACGAACGGCGCGAGTATTTCGCCCGTTGTCCTTCGTTTCTGCGCGGCTCCGTGTGACCCGTTTGCTCAGTTCCCTGTTACCCACTGACGTGAGTTTCAGGATTAGAACGTCACTTTCAATCCAAACCGCAGGAACCTCTCACCGAAACTGCTGGTGACCTGACCGAACGTCGATCCGAGGTAGGTACCGTTCGGGTTGTTGAAATGTGGCGAGTTCGTGAAGTTGAACGTGTCGACGCGGAATTCACCCCGCGCGCCGTGCGGGAGCACGAAGATTTTCGCGAGCGTGACGTCGAGATTGTTATAGGCCGGTCCGTCGAGCACGCCGTTGCGAGGTGCGTTGCCGAAGGTGTTGGGCGCTGGCGTCGAGAACACGGACGTGTCGAACCAGGTCAGACCCGGGCCGACTCCTCCGAGCACCTTCGGGGTTCCGTTGACGTCGGGTCGTTGGGTGTTGCCGGGCGCGCGCAGCGCCGCGCCGTCCATGGTGATGCCAATCGGTGTTCCGCTTTGCATGATGAGGAACCCGCTGACCTGCCATCCGCCCAGAATGTGGCTGAGCGGGCCGGACGTCAGCCAGCGGCGGCCCGGGCCGGCCGGCAGCTGATAGACGAAGCTTTCAACGAACGAATGCAGCCGGTCCTGATCGGTGCGCGCCCAGCTCCGCTGGATATCGGCTGGCGTCGCGATGCCGCTGTTGCTGTCGCCATTCACGTAGCTCCAGCCGCGCCCGAGCGTGTACGTCGACGTCAGCAGCAGGCCGTTGATGAACCGGCGATCGAGCTTGACCTGCAGCGAGTTGTAACTGGTCTTGGTCGGGATCCAGGTCGTGACGTTCGCGGTCTTGTTGTAGGGTGCGAACAACGGCCGGCCCGCATTGTCCAGGCCGACCACCGTCGCGGCGTTCTCGTTGAACTGCGTCTGCACATCGTGGCCGCGGTTGCCGACATACGCGACATCGAGCGTGAACCTCGCCCCGAGCTCCCGCTGGAACGCGACGTTGAAGGAGTGAAGCGATCCCTCGTGCATGTCCGGCTTCACGTGGAAGAACGACGCGTTCCTGAGCACCGTCGGACTCGCGTCGATGATGCCGTTCGACGGAATGACGGCCACGACCGGAGCGGGGAACCCGTTCTTCATCGATCCGGCGGGCGAGAAGCCGTTGGGCGCGTTGAATACGTTGTTCTGCTTCACCGGAAAGTTGTAGACGTAGCTGTTGTCCGGGAAGGGCAGCGTGCTCACGCCGTACCCGCCGCGCAAAACGGTCTTTTCGCCCAGACGGTACGAGGCTCCCGCGCGCGGGCCGAAGTTCTTCCAGTAGCTCTTCACGCCGACGCTCCCCGACACGCCGCCGTAGCCCGCGACCTGAAGCGTGTTCGTCCCGGGGTCGTAGTTCGAGAGGCCTCCCTGGTCCGACAGGCCGATGAACGGCGTGTAGTACTCGTGACGCAGCCCGAGATCGAGAGTCAGGTTCTTCGAGACCTGCCACTTGTCCTGAATGAACGTGAAGAACGCCCAGAAGCGGACTCCCGGGTCCGCGACTTTGAGATCGCGCTGCACGAGCGACGGCACGTCGAGCAGGAATGACGCGAACGCATTGGCGAACCCTCCTGTCGACGCGGCATTGGTGGGAATCGACGTCTGACCGCCTCGGAATTGGAACTGGCCGCGCGGGCCGCCGTTGTCCTGCGTCTGCTGCAGAAAATCCCGCGTGTGGCGGAAGTCTTCGCCGACCTTGATCGTGTGATTGCCCATCAGCTTGGTGAAGACCGTCGCAAATTGAACCGTACGTTCCGACCGATCCCACGGCAGGCTCGCAGCAAAGCCGACCATCGGGCTGCTCATGTTGTTCCCGATGTCGATCGACGTCATGCCGCTGGTCCACTCGTCGATGTTCGCACCTGGGATGCCCACCTCGGTTGCCGTCGTCAGTCCGTCGCCGCCCGAGAGCGCTTCGTTGTGGAAGTAGTTCATCCCGCCACGAACTTCCATCACGAATGTGTTGCTCCAGGTTCGCGTGTAGTTGACGCCGGTGCTGTAGGTCGTGTCGATTCCCGTTCCGGCGAAGCCGTTGCCGGACGGGCTGCCCTGCTTCGAATCGCCGAACGCGCCGTAGGCCGGGGGATCGGTGAGCTTGGGACGCAGAAAGCTGAGGCGTCCGGAGATCTGATCCTTCTGGCCGATCTGCCAGTTCACCTTGGTGTCGAAGGAGTCCGTGGTCTTCACGCGCGCGTAATCGATTTGGTAGTTGTTCGTTCCGATTGGCGCTTCGATGTTGGGCGCCGGGAGGTTCGCGAGAATCGCTTTCGCGATCGGGCTGATCCGGAAGTCGGGAATGATGTTGCCGTCGAATTGGACACGCTCGCTGCCGTCAGGGTTCCCGGTCGCCGGATCGTAGATAGGCGTCGACGCCGCGCTGAAGTCGCCGCGTCTGAATGCCATCGGCGGGATCGTGGCGCGCGTCGTCCGTCCGGCGTGGTCGCTCGTGTGCTGGTAATCGCCGAAGAAGAACAACTTGTCGCGCTGGATCGGGCCGCCCAACGTAAAGCCGCTCTGCAGGTATTTCGTTGGCGGCGCCGAATGCGTGAAGAAGTTCTCGGCGTTCGTCTTTTCGTTGTTGCCGAATGCGAACACGCTGCCTTTGTACTTGTTCGTCCCCGATTTCAGGGTGACGTTGGTGATCGCGCCGCCCGCCCTGCCGAATTCGGCGTCGTAGGCGCTGGTGGTGATGCTCACCTGATCGATGGCATCCGCGGCCGGAATGAGCGTCGTCAGCAGTCCCGTCCGGTGGTTGTCGTCGATGCCTTCGATCTGAACGTTGTTCGCCAGCCGCGACTGCCCGTTGACGTTGGTCGACAGGCTGTCCTGCGCGTTGAAGAAGTCGGAGTGC
>DATAEK010000083.1:0-13141 GCA_036258055.1 Vicinamibacterales bacterium | reverse complement strand
GGTGTACGTCGAGCGCAGCGGCAAGCTCGAACGGCTGCCGACGTCGTTCCAGGACGATCGGCACCTCATGCGCGTCATCGACCGCATCGTCAGCGGCGTGGGACGCCGGGTCGACGACAGCTCGCCGATGGTCGACGCGCGTCTTCCGGATGGCTCGCGCGTGAACGCCATCATTCCGCCGCTGGCGGTGGATGGCCCACTGCTCTCGATCCGCCGTTTCCCGGCGGAACGTCTGAAGGCCGCGGACCTGCTGCCGATCAAATCGCTGACCCGCCCGATGCTCGAGTTCCTGGAGCACTGCGTACGCGCCCGGCTGAACATGCTCATCAGCGGGGGCACCGGCGCAGGCAAGACGACGCTTCTCAACGTGCTCTCGAGCTTCATTTCCGATCGCGAGCGCATCGTCACCATTGAAGACGCCGCGGAATTGCAGCTCCATCAGGAGCACGTGGGGCGTCTCGAGACGCGGCCGCCCAACGTCGAAGGTAAGGGCGCCATCCGTCAGCGGCAACTCGTCATCAACTCCCTTCGTATGCGTCCCGACCGTATCGTCGTCGGTGAGGTCCGCGGCGAAGAAGCGCTGGACATGCTGCAGGCGATGAACACGGGTCACGACGGATCGCTCACGACGATCCACGCGAATACACCGCGCGATGCGTTGTCGCGTATCGAAACGATGATCTCGATGGGCAGCATGAACCTGCCCGAGCGCGCGATGCGCCAGCAGATTGCCTCCGCCATCCAGATCGTCGTGCAGCAGACGCGCATGAGCGACGGCACCCGCAAAGTCACCAGCATCTCGGAGATTACGGGCATGGAAGGGGACGTCATCACGATGCAGGAGATCTTCTGCTTCGAGAAGCTGGGCGTCTCTCAGGAAGGCAAGGTCATCGGGCGTTTCCGCGCGACCGGCGTGCGGCCGAAGGCCTGCGAGCGGCTCAAGGCGTCAGGCGTGCACCTGCCGCCGGACATGTTCGAAGGCGTCACGGAGGTGCGGTGATGGCCCTGCTCATTCTGACCGTCCTCGCATTCGTGGTCGGGGTCGCGCTCGTCGTCGGGGCCTACACCGGCGTCACCAAAGTGCCGGGCATGATGCTGCAGCGCCGCCTCGACGCGCGCTTGCAGGAGGTGTCCCAGCTTCCCGAGGACAATCGGGAGACGCCGCAGGCGAACGTCCTGCTGAAAGAGGAGCTGAGTGGTCCGCTTCCCGGCGTCGATCGGATGTTGAAGGGAACGGCCAAGGGTTCGGCCCTGGCGAAATGGATCGAGCAATCCGGCGTGAAGATGACGCTGATGAGCGTGCTGCTGATGGCATGCGGTTCGGCGGCGGTTGTCGGCCTGGTCGTGACGATGGCCGTGCGCGCGCCGTGGGGGCTCCCGGTGGGCGCCGCCTTGGGCTTCACCATCCCGTTCATGGTCTTGAACGTGAAGCGCGGCAAGCGCATGCGCACCTTCGAAGAAGCATTCCCCGAAGCGCTCGACCTCATCGCGCGCGCGCTGAAAGCCGGCCATGCGTTCTCGACCGGGCTCAAGATGGTTGCCGACGAGATGGACGAGCCGGTGGGCCCCGAGTTCAGGAAGACCTTCGACGAGCAGAACTTCGGCCTGCCGCTCAAGGACGCGCTCGACAACCTGACGCAGCGAATCCCGCATATCGACGTACGGTTCTTCGCGACCGCCGTCCTCATCCAGCGCGAGACCGGCGGCAACCTCGCGGAGATTCTCGAGAACCTCGCGCACGTCGTGCGTGAGCGATTCAAGATTCTGCGGCAGGTGCGCGTCTACACCGCTCACGGGCGCATGACCGGCTACGTTCTGCTGGCCCTGCCCGCCGTGCTCTGCATCGCGCTGTCGTTCATCAACCCGGATCACATGAACCTGCTCTTCCGCGAGCGCATCGGCCAGATGCTGCTGATGACGGCCATCGTCATGCAGGCGATCGGCTATTTCTGGATCCGTCAGGTCGTCAAGATCGAGGTGTAGCGTGTCGATGCTGTTGCCGTTCCTGGCGTTCGTCTTCGGTTCGATCGTCGTCGGTGCGGCCCTACTCAGGTTCGCGCCGGGCCGTGCGGTGGCGATCGACCGCCGCCTCGAGGAACTGACGGCTGCACGCGAGGATGGGGATACGGATCAGCGTCGATCCGAGACGCTGATCAGCCTGTTCAAGCGCATCGGAGAGAAGGCGCCCAAGAGCGCGAAGGAGCAGGGCGCGCTGCGCCTCCGGCTGCTGCAGGCGGGTTTCCGGCGCCCCGAAGCGCTGACGATCTTCTTCGGCATCCGGATCATGTTCGCCCTGACGCTCTTCCTGCTCTTCTCGACGTCGATCATCACCCGGCCGAACGTGACGATTGCGCTCGCTGGCGTCGGCGTCGGATACGTCCTGCCGGGCATGGCGCTGGCGCGGCTGGCGAAGCGGCGGGCCCACAGAATCCGGCTCTCGCTCGCGGATGCGCTCGATCTGCTCGTCGTCAGCGTCGAAGCCGGGCTCGGTCTCGACCAGGCGCTCATGCGCGTCGGCAGCGAGCTGGCCTTCGCCTATCCGGATCTGTCCGACGAGCTGAGACTGGTCAACCTCGAGCTCCGGGCCGGGAAGTCACGTTCCGAAGCGCTGCGGAACCTGTCCGACCGTACGGGCGTCGACGACCTCTCATCGCTCGTCACCATGCTGATCCAGACGGACAAGTTCGGGACGAGCGTGGCGCAGTCGTTGCGCGTGTACTCGGAGACGCTCCGCACCAAGCGGCGTCAGCGGGCGGAAGAGGCCGCGGCGAAGACCGGCGTCAAGATGGTGTTCCCGCTCGTCTTCTGCATCTTCCCCGCGATCTGGGTCGTGACCATCGGCCCGGCCGCGATCAAGTTCATGACGGTTCTCTTCCCGATGATTGAGAAGAGCAGCAAATGACGACCATGAGCGTTGGAACGACCGACTCGCTAGTCAGGTCCGGGGCACCGATGCCGCCGGCGCCGCCGGCGACGCTGGCCGAGACCGGCCTGCATCCCGACACGCTGTCACAGCTGCTGCTGAAGACGCTGGTCGCGGCTGAAGCCAACGGCACGCAGCTGTCCGAGAAGCTGCGGTTGCCTTATTCAATCTTGGAAGCACTGCTGCAGCACGCGCGCATCGAGAAGCTCGTCGAGGTACGTGGCACCAGCGGAGCAGGATCGGCCGGGTATCGCTACTCGCTCACCGATCTCGGCCGCGACCGGGCGATGCAATTCTTCGATCTCTCGCGCTACGTCGGCCCGGCGCCAGTGCCGCTCGGTCAGTACAACGCCTACGTGCGCGCGTGCATGGCCGCCCGGCTGTACATCGAACGCGAACGCCTCTCGAGCGGGTTTCAGAATCTGATCGTCAACCGGACGATGCTCGACCGGCTCGGGCCCGCGGTCAACTCAGGCAAGTCGCTGTTCCTCTACGGCGCACCCGGCAACGGGAAGACCGTGATCGCGGAAGGCATCGGGCGCGCGCTCGGCGACGAGATTCACGTTCCGCACGCCATCGACGTGGACGGGCAGACCATTACGATGCTCGATCCAGTCAATCACGTGATTCTGGGTACTACCAGCCGATCGGGTGACAGCGTCATCGCCACGGCGGCGCACGATCTCCGCTGGGAGAAGATTCGCCGGCCGGTAATCGTCGTCGGCGGTGAGCTGACGCTCGAGATGCTGGATCTGACATTCAATCCGATCGCGAAATTCTATGAGGGGCCGATTCAGCTCAAGTCCAATTGCGGCGTGTTCGTCGTCGACGACTTCGGCCGTCAGCGGATTCCTCCGCGGGATCTGCTGAACCGCTGGATCGTCCCGCTCGAAAGCCGTGTCGACTTCCTGACGCTGCACACCGGCCGCAAGTTCGAGGTGCCGTTCAACGTCCTCATCGTGTTCGCGACGAACCTCAAGCCGGAGTCGCTGGCCGACGAAGCATTCCTGCGCCGTATTCCCTACAAGATTCAGGCGCACAACCCGACGATCGACGAGTTCTGCCAGATCTTCGAGCTCAACTGCAACCGCAGGAACCTGAAATTCGATCCGGTCATGGTGGAGTACTTGAACCGCAAGTACTACCAGCCGCGGCGGATTCAGATGCGCGCCTGCCATCCACGCGATCTGATCGAGCAGGTCGTCGACATGTGCCGCTACGAGGGCCGCCCGCCCGCGATCTCCCGCGATCTGCTGGACGCCGCGTGCGGCAACTACTTCCTCGAGGAAGCGGAATCGCAGGGATCGGAACAAAAATGAAGAGCGCGGCGGGGGACCTGTTCGCGCCAGCGAAACTGGTCGGGCCGGTGACCGGCGGGGACTCAGCGCTGTCTGCGCAGGCAGAGTTGCCGCACGCCGTCCGGGTCCGTCGTGACAGGTCGGACATCGCCGCGCGAACGGTGGTCGTCGCGCTGTTCACCGTGATGGCCGTCCGGCTCGGGCTCGATTACGCGCAGACGGGCCGCCTGACCGGTCTGCTCCTCCTGGCCAGCGAAGCGCTCGTCGTCGTGCTCACGATGCTGCGGCGCGCGCCCGCGACGGTCGATCGCAGCGCGCACGCGCGCGTGCTCACGGCGCTCTCGATGGCTGGACCTCCGCTCGTCCAGCCCGGCACAGTCGCGCCGCTCTTCTCCGATGCGCTGACGGCCGCCGTATCGGCGTGCGGCCTGCTCGTCGTGATTGTCGGCAAGCTGTCGCTCGGACGCAGCTTCGGTCTGATGCCGGCCAATCGCGGCATCGTCTCGAGCGGACTGTATCGTTTCGTTCGGCATCCGATCTACCTCGGATACCTCATCACGCACACCGCGTTCGTGGCGGCCAATCCGACGGGTTGGAACCTGCTGATGCTGGCCGGGGCTGACCTCGCCCTCCTGGCTCGCGCCGTTCGCGAGGAGCTCACCCTGGCGCGCGACGACGAGTACCGCAGCTATCAGGGGCGCGTGCGCTGGAGAGTGGTGCCTGGAGTGTTCTAAAGGGCAGGTAGGGCAGGTAGGGCAGGTGGGGCTGGTAGGGGGCGTAGGGCAGGTGGCCGGGAATTCTGAATGTTGTTCCTGACCTGCCCCACCCGCCCGACCCGCCCCAGTTAATCACGCAGCCTCGCGACCGTCGCTCCCAGATGGCTCTCGGGAGCATCCCAGAATTCCTCAACCAGCGGATGACCCTCGAGCGCCGCCTGGACGATGCCCCGCTGCACGCCTTTCCCGCGTCCGTGAATCAGCCTGACCTCCCGCAACCCGGCCTCATGGGCCGCGGTGACGTACTCGTCGACGACGGACCGGATGTCGCGTGGATGGAAAGCGTGGAGGTCGATCGAGTCCTCAATCGGGACGCGGTGCATTTTTGCGGTGAGTCGCGAGTCGGACAGCGCTTTCAGAGCGATTCTGACGGGCATTTCTCACTGCCGCGGGGCCCCACCCCGCGGCTACTCGCCGCTTCGCTTCGCTCGCGGCTGGTTACGGGCGACAGCCTGTTTCCAGAAAGACTCTGTCTCCCTCTCTCCTGCCTCCTGCCTCCTACCTCCTACCTCCTGACTTCTCACTTCTCATACTTCGCCGTCACCATCGTGCTGATGCCGCCACGCACCGTGAAGTCACCGACGACCGTCATGCGACGCGGGTGGCACACTGCGACGAGGTCGTCGAGGATCTGATTCGTGACCGCCTCGTAGAAGATCCCGCGATTGCGAAAGTCCAGCATGTAGAACTTCAGCGCCTTCAGCTCGAGGCACAGCGCGTCGGGCACGTAGGTGATGCGGATCTCGCCGAAGTCGGGTAGTCCGGTCTTGGGACAGACGGACGTGAACTCCTGACAGCGGATGGCGATCTCGAAGTCGCGCTCGGGGCTGGGGTTGGGAAAGGTCTCGAGCGGCGGATGCGGCACGGCAAAAAATTGTAGCATTCAGGCCGCATTTTCGCGTCTCGCTGCGGTTGGCCTGATTGACAGCGCAAAACTGTGCGCGCTAGGATACCCGCTGCTTTCAAGCCCTTTCTCCGCTGCAGCCGCACGCGCGCGCGGCGTCGCGGGCATCAGTGAGCGCGCCTAAGCAAGGGGATAGCCGATGGCAGAGGCCCGCAGGATGGGCAAATCCGAACTCTTCTCGCATTTCGCGGACCGCTTCGAGGTCAAGCGCACGCAGGCGCGGGAGTTCTTCGACGAACTGACGACGCTGGCTGAGAAGGAGTTGAAGCGGTCCGGCGAGTTCGTGCTGCCGGGCATGGTCAAGCTCGTCGTTCAGAAGCGCAAAGCACGGATGGGCCGCAATCCGGCAACGGGAGAGGCGATCAAGATTCCCGCCAAGACCGTCGTGAAAGCGCGTATCGCCAAACAGCTCAAGGACTCGGTTCTTCCGCGGAAGTAGTCGAGCCCGAGCGTCTCATCGGCCCCTGGCCGCCCCTACCAGCGGGGGCTTGCCAGAGGGCCGATTTGTGTTTTGCGGGGAGTGGTGCGCCTTCGCCTACGCCGCGGCCGGCGGATTACCGGCGAGCGCGCGGCTGTAGATCGTTGCCGGCGCCAGACTGGTGACCCGGGATTCGAGGCTGGCGAGCGAGTCGTCATCCAGGATGATCCGATCGGTCGATCCCAGCAGCACCTCACAGCTGTAGCGTCGTGCGCCCCGCGCAGTCTTCTGCTCGAAATACCTCAGCGGATAGCTCTGTCCGTCGATCTCGATCGCTGCGGTCTTCACCAGTTTTCGAAACATCGCCGTACTCTCCCTCGTCCGACGCGAGGCCGTCGTCTACGTTCGATCTTTCCGTATCAATACCTGTTCCACACCCGACGCTCAGCCCGCCACGAGCGCGATCGGCTTCGCGCGCGTACGTGGGAACTCGAGGACGAACGTCGTGCCCTTGCCGACCTCGCTCGCTACCGAGATCTGGCCGCCCAGCTGCTCGACGATCTTCTTCGAGATGGCGAGACCGAGGCCCAGACCGCGGCGCTTGGTCGTCACGAAGTCCTCGAAGATGGCCGCGAGCCGGTCGGGCGGAATGCCGCAGCCCGTGTCGTACACCCGGACCTGCACCATCTCTCCGTGGTTCTGCGAAGCGACGACGACCAGGCCGCCGGGCGCCGTGGCCTGGATGGCGTTGATGATCAGGTTCCTGTAGACACGGCCGAGCGCGAAGACGTCGCCTTCGATATAGGCGCCGTGCGTACCGAGCTCGGCGCGCAGCGTGATGCCGGCGGTCTCGGCGTGCTGCTGCATCGAATCCACGACCTCGGCGATCGAGCGGTCGACTTCGACCGGGAAGCGCTCCAACGGAATGGGCCGCGCGATGTTGCGCAGATCGTCGAGCACGCGCTTGATCACGACCATCTCGCGCTCGACCGTCCGCTTGAACGTATCGCGATACTCCAGGTCGTCGAACATCTTCTGAATCAGCTTGCAGCTGTTGCCGATGTTCTGGATGGGATGCGACAGGTCGTGCACGAGCCCGGCGGCGATGCGCCCGAACATCGCCTGGCGTTCCTGTTTGCGGACGTCCTCCTGCAGCTGCACCAGGCGGTCGGCCATCGAGTTGAAGGCGTCGCCAAGCTGGTGGATCTCGTCCCGTCCTGAGAGCGCGACGCGCTCGTCGAGCCGGCCTTCGGCGATCGCGCGGGTGGCGCGCGTGAGCGCGAAGATGCGGGTGATGAAGGACCGGCCCCAGAACCAGCCGAGGAGGACCGTGCCGAGCAGCGCTGCGCCGATGACGAAGAGGAGGTTGCGAACGAGCCGCGTCGCGAGGCTGTAGGCCTCCGCTGTCGGCTGTTCGACGAGCACGACCCAATTCAAATCCTGCACGGGCGCGCCGACGGCCAGGACCTCCTCGCCGAACTCGTCGGGGAACGCTTGCGCCGACGACGCGTTCGCGTTCGACCTGATGGCGGCTGCGAGTTGCTGTTCGTTCGTGGGCCCCTTCGGGGGCAGTGCGATGAACCGCTTCTTGTCGGGATCGCCATGGGCGACGAGCCTGAGCTCGTCGGCGATGAGCAACGCGTAGCCGTTGTCCCCCACCCTGATCCGATCGACCATTCGCCACAGTTCTTCAAGAGCGATTTCAGCCACGACCCATCCCGATCTCGGATCGCTGGGGGTCAATCGAGCTGCTATGGTCGTCGTCGGCAGGTTGTCGTCGTCCACGCGCAGCGGCGCGATGTAGAAGCCGTCCGCGCCCGCGGCACCCGCTTCCGGGATGCTGTTATGCGGTGCTCCGAACCGGCTCGTGGCCAGCGTGCGGCCGCCGACATCGAAGAGCGAGATCTCGCGAAACTCCGGAAAGTCGAGGACGTAATCTTTCAGGATGCGCGACCGCTGCCATGGCTGCAGTCCCTGCGTCCGCAGCTCGACACCCGCCGAGCGGAGGACGCGTTCGTTGTGCAGGATGTACTGGCGAATCTGTTCGGCCGCTTGACGCGCGACTCGGAGATTCCCCTCGGAAACGGATTGCTGAGTTCCCCTTCGCAGTTGCTGGACCGACACGACGCCGTAGGTGAGGAGCGGCGCGATCGCGGCCGTCGCGATCAGCATGACGAAACGGGACGTGATCCTTCTCATCGGGCGGCGCGCTGCTGCGGTGACAGGGGCTGCCAGAGACGGATAGTGCCGAGGATGTCCCGTTGCCCCTCGTCAGGGACCAGGAAGTCCTTGCTCAGCGCCCGTGCGATCTTGGTCCAGGCGAGGAAGAGCGCCGGTGGATCGTCGTGCATCGTTTGCTGCAGGTCCGCCACGGCCGAGCGGACCTCGTCGTCGCTGATCGCCTTGCGAAGACGATCGAGCGCGTCATCTGCCGCCTTGTAACCGGTGTTGAGCATCGGTTTGGCACCAGGTGGCGGCGAATGCCAGAACAAATAGTTGTAACTCAGCGATCTCGATGAGGTGAACTCGATGAGCGCCGCGTCGAACTGTCCCGATTGGAGCCTCTTCACCGTGATGTCCGAGAACGACGCCAGCTCGACCTCCATGTCGACGCCGACGTCGAAGAGCTGTTTTTGGAGCAGCAACGCGATTCGGTCGAATTGCGGTGCGTCGGAGGGAACAAGGCAGGTGAAGTGAAACCGGCTCGGCATGCCGCCGGCAGACTGTTCACGTCCCTCGGTCAGACCCACCGCATCGAGGCGCATGCGCGCGCTGTCGGCGTCCTGACTGTAGCCCTTTCCGCCGGGAACATACGCCCAGTGTTGCGGCCAGACCGGACCGTTCGCAGTGTCGGCCCGTTTGCGCATGGCCGTGTTGATGATCTGATCCCGGTTCACCGCCTCGTTCAACGCTTGCCGGACTTCCTTCTTTCCGAGAATAGGGTGCCTGAGGTTGAACGCCAACGCCACGTAGTAGGGGCGCAGGAACGAATGGGTCTGCAGGCTCGACTCGGCCTCGACGAACTCCACGCCGTCGCGGCTGACGTCGTGGAGCATGTTGATCTCGCCCCGCATGAGCGCGACCCAGCTCGCACGCTGCGTGGCGTAGGCGCGGATTTCGATCTGATCGATCTTCGGACGTCCGAGCCGGTAATCGTCGAAGGCGCGCAGCACGATCGGTGCGCCGTTCGATTCCATCTTGAAGGGTCCGATGCTGACCGTGGGGTTTCCGGGCAGTCTGAAATCGTTGGCCGCGAGATCGGACAGCAGGAAGCCTTCAGGTTGCGACGTACGAACGAGGATGTCGGATGGGCCGACGGCCTCGATCGAGTTGACGGTCGTGCTGACGCCTCCCTTCTTCTGAACGAGAGCTTTTCGCAGGATCTCTGCGGCGATCGTGTTGGTCAGCGGCGTCCCGTCGTGGAACTTGATCCCGGGCTTGAGATGCAGGGTGAGGCCCAACCGGTCCGATGCCCACGTCCAGTCAGCCGCACGCGGAACCGGCCGCCCGTCCTGCCCGATCGACACCGCTGATTCGGCGGTCAGGCCGAGGGCGACGGCCCTCGTGCCGACCGAGGGGTCGATCATCGGCGGAAACGCGGTGCCGATGGTGAGAACAGTCGGCGCCGTGGCCGAAGCCGGTGCGCTCCGCTGGCAGGCCGATACCCAGACCGCTAGAAATGCCGCGGCGAGAGTGCCCCAGACCAGGTAAGGCAGCGGTCGATTGTGTTGGTCGAGTCGTGGGTCCACCACAACCTGAAGGTCTACTACTGTGCCACAAACCGGATCTTCGGGCACCTGCCTTTAGAGGTGGCAGGGTCCCGCCGGCGGACTTTGCCTAGTTATCGGCAAGGCCACGGCGCAGCTTAGAACGCTTCAGCTCGGTCGAGGCCGAAGTCGTGTTGGAACGGCCGAAGGGAAGGAGAGGCCCGTTGCGATGAGCCAGCAGCAACGGGCATGTCTCACCGCCTAGTTCTTGGAGGCCGGCGGCTCGTCCACCATCCACGGGCAGATGCTCATCGTCTTGACCTTGGTCGTGCCCTTCTTGACAACCTGGATTTTCATGACGTCCTTTCGCAGCTGAAAGAGTCAGAGTTGGTGCTGGAATCGATCACTTGCCCGCCGGTGGCTCGTCGACCATCCACGGGCAGATGCTCATGGTCTTCACCTTGGACGTTCCCTTTTTCACAACCTGAATTTTCATCGGCGCTCTCCTCGAGATGAATCAACCAACAGGAATCGAGTTACCGGAGCTGGTCGACGATGACGTCCACCAGCCAGGGGCGCAACGTGCTCTTCTTCGTCTTGTCCGTGTTCTTGCCGCTCTTCATGGTGTCCTCCAACAGGGTTGAGGTTGCCGATTAACCGATCAGCGCGGGCTCCTGCTGCGCGGCCGCCCTGTGCGCCAGGGAGATCAGGCCGGCTTCGAAGCTGGGTTTGTGACAGTTCGGTTTGTTGAGATCCCCGAGCTCGGTATGCGCGGCGACGGTGCAGCCGCCGGCGCAAACGGGAATGAACGCGCAGTCCCGGCAGTCGTCCCACGCGCGCAGCCTTTCGAAGCGCTCCGCGGAACGGTTGCGCCACGTGTCCTGGCGCCCGTCGATGTGGCCGGTCGACGACGGTGCATCGCCAGCAAAGCCCGGGCAGGCGTAGAGCGATCCGTCCGGGCCGATCGTGTGGGCGTGTCGGCGATGAATCTCGCACGGTCCCATGTGGACGCCGTCCGTCGTCGGGAAACCGCGGCGGGTGGTCTCGTCACGCAGGAACGTCATCTTCTCGTCGAGGAAGTGGCAGGTGTCGCAGGCGCTCGTGCCGCCGCCGGTCGACGTCATGCAGGTGCCGTTCAGCGGCTTGTTTCCGGCGCTGACCGCGGTGAGGGGGATGAATCCTTTCGGCCTGGCGGGCTCCGTGGCCTGCGGCGAGCGGATGATCGGCTTGAATGCCACCTTCACGAGCTTGTCGGCGAATTCCTGCTCGCGCAGGAAATCGAGGAGCGCCGGGTAACTGTCGACGGAGCTCTCGTCGAAGTTGCCGCCGATGGCCACGCGGCAGCGGCCGGCGATCGCGCGGACGTTGCGGATGATCTTGTCGAACGTCCCTTGACCGCCTCGAAGCGGCCGCATCCGGTCGTGCGTCTCGCGATCGCCGTCGAGGGTGATTTTGACGCCGTTGAGACCGAAGGGCAGCAACCGGTCGGCGACCGCCGGCGTCATGAGCAGCCCGTTCGTGATGATGTTGATCGTCATCTGCATGCCGCGCGTCTGGCAGCTGTTCCACAGCCGCTCGGCGAGGTAGTAGACGACCGGCAGATTGAGGAGCGGCTCGCCCCCGAAAAACGTCAGGTGGAACCGCGCGGGCAGAACCGCATCCATCCGCGACTCGGTCCACTCGGCGACGCGCGCCGCCGTTTCGAGCGACATCTTGGCCGCGTGCTTGTTGTAGTCGCCGTGATCCCCTTGAATGCAGTAGTCGCAGGCGAAATTGCACTGCAGCGTCGTGAGGACCGTCACCCGCAGCTGGTCCCGGTCTTCACGCACGTTCTCGAAGAACTCTTCGAGTCGTTGATGATCCGATTGCCGGTCCTCGACGAGAAAGCCGTTATCCCACAGGGCGGAGACGGCCTCGTGCTCCTCAGCGGAGAACGTACGATTCCCATACGCGACTCGATCGAGGAGGTCCGCCACGTCTCGCGACACGATCAACTGCGCATCCGTGAACGTGTTCATCAGGAACACTTCGTCGCGGTCGTCGAGCGGTACACGCACGTTGAACATCGAGGGTTGCATGACTCTCCTCCCCGAACGGCAAAATGACGTCGCGGTGTTGTCTGGAAAGGGCCGACAGTCCCAGCCCCATTTGGGCAAAATTGCAACCGATATTCCGAGGCGGCCAAAAACTGTCCAAAGAGTCGTATCGCCGGCGCGAGTGTGCGGCAATCACAAGAATTCAGAAATGTCGGACGGACTGTTTAGGACGAAGATATACAAGAACTTGTGGGCCGATATCGCGCATCAACCCGCACACGCAACGCCGCAATGGCTAATAGATTGGCCGCGCAGGCCAACGAATTGGCCGATCGCGTCGATGTGAGCGAAAAGCGGAAGGACAGGCCGGCCCTGTACGGACCGGCACTCGAGTACGTCAGGCGCCCCGGAGCTTGCGCGCGAGGTCGCGCAGGTCGAGCCTCGCCATCTTGTGTTTGAGCGTGCTCAACGGGATGCCCAGATAACGCGCGGTCGCCGTCACGTTCCAATCGGCTTTCTCGAGTGCGCGCAGAATGAAGTTCCGCTCGAAGGTATCGCACGCCTCCTGGAAAAGCGCCTCCCCGGTCGTCGGCCCCGAGTCGAGCTTCGCGAAGTGATACTCGAGTGGAAGATCCTCGTCAGTGATCCATTCCTTGTCGCTGACGGCGACGAGGCGCTCGAGCAGGTTTTCGAGCTCGCGAATGTTGCCGGGCCACCAGTAGGAGGCGAGGATTTTGAGCGCCGAATCCGAAATGCCACGGACGGGCTTGCGGAACTTCGCGCGGTACCGTTCAAGGAACAACCGCGCCAGCTCCGGCAGATCCTCGAGCCGGTCCCGGAGCGGCGGCATCTTGATCGGGATGACGTTGATTCGATAGAAGAGGTCCTCGCGGAACCGGCCATCCTTCACCGCTTTCTCGAGGTCGACGTTGGTCGCGGCGATCAGCCGGAACTCGGTGCGAATCGGTTTCGTGCCGCCGACGCGCTCGATCTCGCCTTCCTGGATCGCTCGCAGCAACTTGGCCTGCAGGTCGAGCCGCAGATCGCCGATCTCGTCGAGGAAGAGCGTGCCGTTGGAC
>DATAEK010000134.1:0-2506 GCA_036258055.1 Vicinamibacterales bacterium | reverse complement strand
CCCGCATCTTCGAACGACTTCCGTCCCTGCCTGACGTCGGGTGTCTCTTCGCTCGTGCCGGCCTTGAAGTAGTTGAGCAGATAGAATTCGAGAAAGTCGACGAGCGCCGTCCGCTGTTCGACGGTTCCGACATCTCCTTCTTCGAGCGGTGGCTGTTCGAGCGTGTCGGCGGTCCCGTCCAGTCGCATTCCCGCTGGCGTCGTGACCGGACCAGAACGTGCGGCGACGAGATCCGGATCGCCGGCCATCGCCAGCCCCATCTCCGCCTTGAGAGCCACGACAACGAACTCACGGATCGAGATAATCCCACCGTGAGCGAAGAACGGCCTGACACGCAGGTCCGGATCGACGCCTTCCACCTCGGAGGTATCGATGCTGCCGTTGGCCATCGCGCGAATCCGTCCGTATGAAATGCCTTTGCTCGTCAGCGGGCGCGCAACGGGAGCGTGGATGCGTGAGGCTTCGGCCAGAGCCGCAGTACGGATGGCGCGAAGGTCCGTTGTGATTTCGTCGGCGAGCATTTCCTTGAGGCCGAGGCCGAAGAGATGTGGCGCGTCACGGCTGTCGGGGCGCGTCGCGACATCGCCGCCGAAGCCTGCCGCTCCGCGCGGCCGGCCGTGGCACGCCGCGCAACTGTCGGCGAGGCCGGCGCCGATCGTGAGATCGACGTCCACGTTGCCGAAGCCGTCGCCCAGCCCAGGGCCCTGACCGTCGAGCCTGGTGAACTTGCGCTGGAACAGCTGCCGTCCGCGACGAATGGCGCGAAACGGATCGAATGCGATCACGTTCTGCGACGAGTTCGGATCCGCGCCCGATCGCCCATCGCTAATCTGAGTGGGATACGCGCCGTTCATCAGCGGGCGCGAGATGCCTTCGTTCGCCGTGTTCGGCGCTTTGTTCTTGTCGACCAGTTGACCGAGGATTCGCGCCGAGGCCGCCAGCCACAGCAGAGCCAGACAGACCAGAAGTGACCTCATCGGGATACGCCCTTTCCAGCGGAGCTATCACCGAGTGCGCGATCGTTGTAAAACGTGTCGCCGATACGTTTCGGGCCTGTTCGTCACTTCTGATCGTGAGCGTCTGTGCGCTGCGGTCGATCGTGCTGCCGAGCTTGGCGGCTCCCGCTCGTGACATCCGGGGTAAGATTCCCGTCGGCGAGGCGCTGGTCTTTCCCATGCGTAACCGCCCCACCACCGTCGGGCGCCAACCTGTGTCGTCGGGCTTCACCCGCCTGCTGAGCCGTCTCCATTCGGATCCCGATCAGGCCGCGGCCGAGTACGAACGGCTGCGCCACGCGCTCGAGAAATTCTTCGACTGGCATTGCGCGTGGCCGCCGGAGGAGTGTGCCGACGAGACGCTCGATCGTCTCGTCGGCAAGCTCGCCGCCGACGTCAACGTGGAAGACGTCCGTGCTTACGCGCGAGGCATTGCGCGGCTCGTGTTGCTCGAATGGCGCCGCCGTCCCACACCGGTGTCGATGGACGAGAGTCGAGACTACGCGGCGGCCTCGTTGCCGATGCCCGAAGACGACACTCAGGAGCTGTCCTCGTGCTTCGAGCGTTGTCTCGCGGCGCTCACCGACGAGACGCGATCGCTCGTCCTCGACTACTACGTCGCCGAACGCCGCGCCAAGATCGACAATCGCCGCCGTCTTGCCCGCAGCCTGGGCCTCTCGGAGAGCGCGCTCCGCAACCGCGTTCAGCGCGTGCGCAATCGGCTCGAACGCTGCGTCCGGACATGCACGTCAGCAGCGTCGGCCATCGGACTCGAAGCCGCCATGAAAGAAGCGATTGAGGCGAACGGATCAGATGAGAAGTGACGCTTTGGACGGGCGGCTGCGTCGCTACGTGCTCGGCACGCTCAGCGAGCCCGAGTGCGACGCGATTGAACGTGAGTACTTCCTGCAGGCCGATGCACTCGACCGCGTCAGTGCCGCCGAGGATGATCTCATCGACGACTACCTGTCGACCGCCCTGTCCCATGACGAACGCGAGCAGTTCGAGCGCCACTACTTGTCCACACCGTGCCATCGGCGCCGTGTCGCCGTCGCGCGCGCGATCAGAGCTGCCGCGTCCGCGCGTTCGCTTGAAAAGCGGGCAACGATCAACCGCTGGTTGGCCGCGGCAGCAGTTGCGGCCTCTCTTGCTGCGGTGGCTGGCGGCAGCTGGATGCTTCGCTCGCGCTTCCTGTCCGGTCCACCGGCGCTCGTGAACCCATCACCGCCGATTACGGCGGCCAAGACGCCGCCATCGACAGCAGGCCAGTCAGACTCCAGCAAATCTGCGGGATTGGATCGGTCCGCGCCGGCAGCCTCGACGCCTCGGACCCCGGTCGTCGTCGCGATATCAATCTCGCCGATCCTCGTCCGCGGCGCTGACAAGGCATCCACCCTGGCCATCGCACCAGGGACCGACGTCGTCAGGCTGCTGCTGCGAGAGGGTGAGCGTGGCGAGCGGCCCTTGGGTCAAGGACGAGCGATTATCCGCACGGTCGGGGGCCGCGAAGT
>DATAEK010000133.1:0-4622 GCA_036258055.1 Vicinamibacterales bacterium | reverse complement strand
ACCTGCCTCGTCGACGGCGTACACCTCGATCGTGTTCACGATGCCGAGCGTCAGGTACATGGTGAATTGGTGCGGGTAAGGGTCGACCGTCGCGCCGTCGAACTCCCCGTTCAGGTACAAGTAGTACCGGATGTGCTCCTGCGGGGTCACGTTGTCCAGGGAGTTTCCCCAGAAGACCATCGCCTCCGTGGCACCGTCGATGATCCCGCCCCAGAAGCCTGGGGGCATCGTCGGCGGCTCGTCGTCGTTCGCGTCGGCCGCCGGCGTGGTCACCACGAACGGATCGCTCATGTCCGACCAGTTGCCCGCCGAGTCCCGCGCCCTCACCGTGAAGGTGTAGCTCGTGCTCGGGCTGAGGAACACAATTCTCTTCGACGTCCCTGCGACCTGCCCATACCAGAGCTGGCCGTTCACGTAGATGTCGAAACGGGGACTTGGATCGCTGTCAACGTAGGACCAAGCAAGGTCGACATGGGTCGGGCCAATGCCGGTGGACGAGACGACCGGCTTAGCCGCCGGGGTCGTGTCGTTGAGGAGCGTCGCGGTAACCGTGTTACTGGCGCTGGACCAAGCCCCGCTTGAACTGACGGAGTACACACGGAATGAGTACGTCCTGTTGTAGTCGAAGCCGCTGGAGAATGTGGCCGTGGTCTGCGATCCAGCCACGGTCATGCTGTGGCCGTTGCTGCACTGGACCACGTAGGAGGAGGGCGCCTTGCTCTTGGGCGCGTCCCACATCAGGGCAACTGTCCAATCGGTCACTCCGGTGACGCGCAGGTTCTTTGGCGCCGGCGCGGATTGTAGGGCAAGTACTGCAGTCGAGTTGCCAAGAGGGGCAAGCCCAAACAGGATGGCTAAGATGCACGTCGAGTGCAAGGCGCGTTTTCGCTTGGTCACGGCGAAGAAGCGCGCGTCTCGGAAACGGAATCCGGACATGGTAGGACCTCGTTTCGCAAGGAGCGTGACGGCGGGCAGTGGGATAGCAAACGCCGTGCCCCCACCTCGTTCAGGAACGGTTGAAGAACTGCTTGCGGGTTTGCGATACGCGATTACGCCATACGTAGGTTCTTACGGTCGCCGTAAAGGAAGACGCGCCTGACTTCAGCGCCGTGTCGAGACTTGCACCGCGCACAGGGTCGTGAATTCCATCGCACCTCTCAATCGTCTCGTATCAGAGAACATCAGAGTTCTCTTGGTTCAGCATTTCTTCCCGCGGTGTCGGTCGGCTAGCGTGCCCACAAGCCAACTCGGAAACGTGAGACTTTAGAACAACCCAACGCCCGGGCGTGAGAGTGTCGGCCCCAAGAAAAAATTGGTGAGACCCGCCGTACCAACATCGCAGGCTAGCCCTGACCGTCGGACAATGAGAGGCTCCCAGAAGCACGCAACAAGCGAATCTAGTTTGATGCAAGTCTGGCTTCGTCAAATTAGCGTGCGCATGAAGAGCGCAAACCGCGCATTTGCGGAAATCGTTCTGAACAGCGAGCCGAACGACGATAGGTATCGAGGAACGCCGCAGCGTTTCCTGATCGACGGCGCCCATTCACGCACACGCGTCTAATCGGAGGTCCCTGAGGGGGTAATCGAAGCCGAGGTTCTAGGCGGGCGTGGTATAGCGACGTTGCACCGCAGCGCGGATGCGCGCGCGGCTGTCGTTCGGGGAGAGATCGTCCCGCGTTTCGACATCGACAGCCTCCGCCGCCAAGGACTCATCCTTGATGGCGGTTCGAAACCATCGCGACACGTCGTGCTGCTGAAGGTGATACCGCCACGTTTCATCGTCCACGCCGTCGGCAAGCTGCATGAACAGCTCGAGATTCTGAGCACGGAGGTTCAGGCGTCCCTCCGGTCCGCGGAAATAGAAGCTTCTGTCTTCCCCCAGCTCGCCTTCCGCATACTTCCGCTTGTGCCGCCGCCGGTCGGCGACGGGTTCGACGCCCCGAAACCGGAGCGGCGGCGCTCCAACCCGCACGAGCCACGCGAGCTTGCTGTCTTCCTCGTGCGCGGGCAGGCGGATGGCGGCGCCGCCGCGCCCGCTGGCGAACGCGTCTACGGTCGCTTGTGGCTCATGCCCGACGACGATCAGGGTGTCGACGAGACCGAGCGCAGAAGGGGCGACGTGGTCCGGATGAATAGTCACCAGCGCGATCTTGTTGAGCTGCGCCGACACGACCGATTCCGATGGGCGCCACGAGGACGGGAGCAAGTGATGCGCCTCATCGATGACGATCCAGTGGGGCCGCGCGGTCGCGGCACGCAGCTCCAGCAGTCGCGGCAGCAGGACCTGCAGACACGCCGGCCGGTCCTCGAGCCGCAGATCCATCAGGCTGACCACCGCGTTCTCCGACGGGCGATTGAGCACACGGAGCGCCTCGTCGGCCAGCGCACGCGTGTCGCTGCCGCGGAGCGCGATGGCGCCAGGGAATTCGTGGTAGTCGCCCTCGGGATCGACGACACAGAACTGGTACGCCGCATCGCACAGACGCTCGAGAAACGCCGTCGTCACCGTCGTCTTGCCGCCACCTGAGGGCCCTGCGATGAGGAGGACGCCCTCGTGCGGCGCGAGGCGAACGTCAGCGCCCGTCTCGGCCTGCCCGATCACGAGGTCGTGCCGCGTCAGCCGCGGATTCAGCTCCGCGAGATCCGAAGCGATCATGCGGTCGATCAGCTCCACCACGCCCGCACCGTGATCCGCGGCCGTGACGAAGTCTACGCGCGCCTTTACGCTTTCGAGCGCATTCGCGACGGCAACGGCGCACTCGCACGCGGCCAGAAAGGCGTGGTCGTTCTCGGCATCACCGACGCCGACCGTGTTGTGTGGGGACAGTTTCAGCCCATCGAGCGCCCGCTGCAGTCCGGTCGCCTTGTTGACGCCGGAGGGCAGCACCATGACGGCCCCCTTGTTGAAGATCACCTGCAGCTCAAGGCCCATGTCGTGGATGACCTGGAAGACGATCGGGGCATTAGGCTCCCAGCTGGCTACGATCACGCGGCCGACGGAAAGCGGCGCGACGCCACGCCGCTCTAGTTCCCGCACGAACTCGTCCGGCGGTGCGTCGGCCAGCGGCTGCACCTCGCGCGTCCCTGGTTCGTACACCAGTGCGCCGTTTTCAGCTACGATGCGATCAAAGAGGTGAACCTGCGGGAACACCCGCATTAGGTCGTCGAGCTCGCGGCCGGTGACCAGGAGGAGCTTGCGGCCCGACGCGCGCAGCCGCTTGAGCGCCTCAAGGGTTAGGTCGTCCACGCGCCCGTGCAACGCGATTGTTCCGTCGTAGTCGCAGACCAAGGCGAAATAGCGCATCAACCGGAGTTCATGCAAGCCGGGCACCGTTGCTCGGCCGGCCTGTCAGCTGCGCCCACCCCGAGCTGCGACGGATCCGCGTGGCGTGTTGCTCAGCCCGAGGTGTGACGCCGTTTCGTTGCGCGAGACCGCTGAAGCGCACCGGTACTTCGCGATAAACGCCGCAGTGTTTACGAATGCTAGGCGACCCGCCTATCATGATTTGAATTTACTTGAGTAGGGCCACCGCGAGCGCGATGAGCGCCACGAGCAGCGCGGCGCCGGCGAGGGCGTACGCCACGAGCGGCGACGTCGCGCCGCCGACGAGGTTCGCCTCCGGCAGCACGAGTGGCTCGTTCGCAAACAGCGACTGCTGCATCACCCGCTTGCCGGCAATCACTTCCTCGATGCTCGCCTCGAAGTGGTGCTGGTGAATCCGTTTCGCCGAATCGGGACCAGGTTCAGCCGCGGCCGCAAGCGCGGCCTTCAGCACCGCGTTCCGGATGTCGCCGCCGCTCACCTCGTAGCGGCGCGCCAACGCCTGGAAATCGACGTCGGCCGCGAGCGGCGTTCGCGCCGGATGCACCTGCACGCGCCAAATCTGCGCGCGTTCGGCCTCCCCTGGCATCTCGAACAGGACGTGTGTCCGGATGCGTCGCTCGAATGCCGGATCGAAGTTCGCCGCGAGGTTCGTGGCGAAGATCACCACGCCGTTGTACCACTCCAGCTCCTGCAGCAGCACGCTGACGACGGTGTTCGATTCGCGCTGAAATCCGTGATCGACGGCTGTCGATCGCCGCGCCGCGATCGCGTCGGCTTCGTCGAACAGCAGCACGGCCCGCTGGTCGCGCGCCGTGCGGAAGATGGCGGCCACGTTCTTCGGCGTCTCGCCCATCCACAGCGATTCGAGCTCGGCATAACGGACGAGCAGGAGCCGGCGGCCGAGCGAGTGCGCGATGGCCTCGGCGCAGATCGTCTTGCCGGTGCCTGGAGGACCAGCGAAGTTGAAGGCGAGCGCGAGCCCGGTGGGATGCCGCTCGCCGAGGCCCCAGCGATTGAAGATGAGATCATGCTGCGTCACCTGCGCCAGGGCGGTGTCGAGCGCGCGCCGGGTCGCGGGCGGCAGAATCACATCGTCGAATGTCCGGCGCGGCACGATCGACTCGACCGCGCGGCGGCCGCTCGTGCCGAACAGACGCGTGAATGGGATCGGCGCCACGCCTCCACCGTACCGCCTGTCCCCGGCTGCACGCAACAGGATCGCGCCGCGGTCGCTGCCGGGTTTGCGCCGCAAGCCGAAGCCGTAAAGAGCAGGCGACTACTCGGGAGTAGCGTCGTC
>DATAEK010000119.1:0-13366 GCA_036258055.1 Vicinamibacterales bacterium | reverse complement strand
CCACTCGGTCAGCCAACGCACGCGCGAGTTCGGCGTGCGCATCGCCCTTGGCGCGGCGCCGACAGACATTCTCGGCATCGTGTTCAAGCAGGGGATGCTGCAGATCTTCGTGGGATTGACGGTCGGGCTCCTGGGGGCGTTCGCCGTCACGCGAGTGCTCGGAGCGATGCTCGTCGGCATCGGCGGGCGGATCCGCTGACGTTCGCCAGCGTCGGGCTGATCCTGGGGTGCGCGGGCGCGTTAGGGTGCGCGATTCCTGCGCGTCGGGCTACACACGTGGATCCGGTCTTGGCACTACGGACCGAGTAATGATCTCGCTCGCCGCCTTTTCACGAAGCGCCGTCTTGTGCCACAGTGCCGGCCATGACAACACTGATCGCCCTCGCCCTCCTGTCGTCGCTCGAGACCCAAACGCCGGCAGCTCCCGCCGCGCCCGAGCTCTATCGCTTCGTGCTGATTCAGGCGGCGCCGGGACGTCTGCTGGATCTCATCGCGCTCTACAAGGAACGGCTTCCGGTCATCGCCGCCGGCGGCGATGAGCTGCCGTATATCGTCCGGCACTCCCAGGGCGATCGCTGGGATCTCCTGGTGATCTATCCCTCGCGCAGCTTCACCGAGTACTACAGCGCCGAGCGAGTCCGGCGGCGCGAAGAAGCCGCGCGGGCATCAGGCGTGTCTGGCGAGGCGTTCGCGAAGAAGTTCTACGAGATGGTCGCCTGGCACGAAGACGTCTACGTCGAGGGTCCTCCGCTCGCGGACTTCCGGAGCTACGTCAAGGATCTCGGTCTGGTGCACCTCGAGATGTTCCAGGCGCTCGCCGGGAAGCGTGAGGCACTCATCGAGGAGCGGCGGATGGAAAGCGCGTTCAACCGGGCGCGATCGCGCCCCGAGGCGCTGCTCTTCACCCACGAACAGGGCGCGGCGTGGGATGTCATTACGCTCGACGGCTTCCGCAACTGGCGGCACTACGCGGAGAGCGAAACGATTCCTCCGGACGTGAACGAAACCGCCGCGAAAAAGGCCGGCTTCGCCAACGCCGACGCCATCGGCCCGTATCTGCGATCGCTCATCGCGCTTCACCACGACACGCTGGCTACGATCGTGAGATAGCGCGAGGCGCGGCGGCCGCCATCTTTCAACGCTTCGACGATCGATAGGGTGCGAAGTCCTGCCAGATCTGCTGGACGACGTTCGGATCGACGACCCGTGTATCCCCTTTCTCAGGCTCTTTCTCCGAATACAGCACGAGCTTGACCGTCCCGCACTGCGGCCCGAGCGCGTCGGGATCGAAGACGTAAAGACCCTCGTAAATCGCGTCGCTCTCGGAGACGCGCAATTCGAGTTTGAAGGGGTGGATCGGCGTCACCTCGTCAGCGCCGCAGAAGGCGCGCAGGCTCGAGAACCCCGGCGTGAAATGCTTGATCGGCGGCAGCGAAACGCCTTGTGTCCGCGCGGCGCCGCGCGCAACCGTCGTCCAGAACCCCTCGACCTGCTTCGGTGTGACTCGGACGAGCAGCACGGGCGGAAACTCGTCGACGTACTCGGACCAGTTGCTGAAGTCCATGAGCGGCCGCACCAATGCCGGTTCGGGTTCCGCCGGGCGGGTGCCTCTGCCTCGCTCGCGGCCGCGAATCTGCTCCTCCTGATACCGCGCGCCATAGGTCAACACCGGCGTGATGAAGGCCACGTCGAACGTGGACGAGGAGATCTGGTAAGGGCTCAGGCTGCCGGCGCGGTGCTGGGCCGCGTCTTTGAGCGCGTCGACGGGAAACGGCCGCTCGGGCTCCATCGGTAGATGCGATCCGCTCGGCGGTGCGGCATCCTTCATCTTCTTCTCGGCAGCCGCGACGACGTCACAGGCATCGACGGTGCGGACGACCCAGGACTCCCCGATTCGGCTCGCGTCGGTCTCGTCCTGGATCGAGGTGATCCCAACCACGGCGCCGTCCGCCGTGAAGACCGGCCCGCCCGCACTCCCGCGCGCGAGGATGAAGTCGGATTTCATGGAATGCAGCTCGACCCGGCTCGCGGTTCCGGACGTCATGCTCTTCTGCTGACTGAGCGGACTGCCGATCGTGAAGATCTCCTGTCCGTTGGCGACCGGCGGCTTCTCGGCCTGCGCGCATCCCAGGGGCACAGGTTTCAGTGATGTGATCGCGTTCGGATCGATCCAGAGGATCGCGACATCCCGCGCGCGATCTGATGCGAGGACGTTCGCGGTGACCTTCACGGTCGGCGAAAGCTGCACCTCCGTGGCCGTCGCGGTGCCGACGCCGCGCTGGTTCGTCGCAATCAGCCCTCTCGCATCGATGATGAACCCTGACGCGCGAGTGGTTGGCGTCCACAGCGCGACGACGCTGTCCTGCCACTTGGACAGGAGGAACGCGGGGTCGGCCTCGAGCGGCGCCCCGGAGGTCGTCGTTGCGGAGCCGAGCGGGCCGACCTCGGCGTTGACGGCCGTCAGCTCCAGGACCGCGTCGCGGCCCGCGGGAACGTCCACCATCTGCGTCCACGAATAGGCCTTGCCGTTGAGCACAACCGGCTTGTCCGATTCCACCGTGTAGTTCCCCGGACGCAGCTTCACGTCGGCGGTGCCATCCAACCCGGTGATGATCAGCCGGGGCGCCGCGCTGGCGGGATTCTCGCTGACGAGAAGCGGGTGACGCGGCACCGGTATCGCCTTCCCCTCGGCGTCGATCAGAGCAACCTTGATATGGAGGACACTGACGGTCTGCCCCGCGACCGCGCGCGGGATCACGATGACGAGCGTCGCGAGCATCAGCGCACGGAGCATCACGATCATCGTCTCGCCGCGACCGGTTGATGTCAACGCGTTCAAGGGCCTAATGAGGCTGTGTCTTGCCGATCTGATCGAGCGCGGACTTGAAACCGGCTGCCAGCTTGTCAGCCGGTCCGGTACCCCAATAGTGCAGGAAGATGATCGTGGGCTGCGTGTCCAGCATGTGGTGGTGGATGGCCACGATCTGGAGGCCGTTCTGCCGGAGCGCCTTGAGGACCGGGGCAACCTCGCTCGACAACATCGCGACGTCGCCGGCGATGGCGGCATTCGAGTCCGAGCCCACGAACGCTGCCCACGTGTTCAGCCCCATGCGTGCGTTGATCGGCGCCCCCATCTCAGTCAGCTTCAGATCGTCACGCCCCACGGTGATCTTGTAGACGGCTCCGTTCTGCTCGCCCACGTGTCCGGCGATCTGGGCGATCCTGGCGACGTCGAGTGACTGACCGGCGCCGGAGGTTGGGACGCTTGGCGGAGTCGACGGTTTGGAGGCGCGTCCAATCAGGTCCAACGCGGGTTTCACTTTGCGGGCGAGCTCCATCGGCGCGCCGTGCCCATGGACGTGCATGTAGGCCATCCGCGGTTCATCCCAGAAGAAGTGGTTGTGCAGCGCCGTGACCTCCAGGCCGTTGTCGAGCAGCGCCGACATCACGGGATTGACTTCGTCCTGCAGCAGCACCAGGTCACCCATCATCACGTCCATGCCGCTCCCCTGGGTCATCGCGATCCATCCGCCAAACCCGAACGGCGTCGGGGTTGCGACGTTCGCGACGGTCACCGTGACGTCGTTGCGCGGAATGTTGACTTTGAGAACGTTGTCCTTGAAATCCCCCGGCTTCCCCAGAAACGTGAGCACTTCCTTGTACTGCGCCGGCATTTCCTGGGCGGATGACGGCTGACTGCTGATCAACGAGAAGAGAGTAACGGCCGTGATAATGATGGCAACTCGATGACGCATGAGTCTTCTCCTAATGGCCACGACGGGTGCGCCGTCGTCTGACCGGGTGTTTCGGCTTGGGCGTCCCCACCGTTCCTTCGTCAGACTCGAAGGAACGTGCCAGCGCGTCGAACATCGCGATGCCCTGCTCGAGAAGCGTCGCGTCATTCGCGTGGAGCGCCCGCAGGCCTTCTACCATCCGGCCGACCGCGACGACCTCGGGCGGGTCGTACTTCGTATCCTTCATGTCCAGGTCGTGGACGATCTGCCCGACCCTGGCAATCGCCGGATTCTTCAGCTGAAAACGATTCGCCAGGACCTCGAACGTGCACGAATCACCGTGATGACTGAACTCGCCGGTGTACATGTCAAAGGGAACGTCCGCGCCTCCGGGACGATCGGTAAAGGCAAAAGTCGCGCTGGGATCGATGAAGCGGCGAATGAGCCACGCGGACGCCATCCGATCGACACCTGGGCGATGTCGGGTCACCCAGCGGCGGCCGTGAAAGCTCACCGGACTCAAAGGAATGTGGATCGCCACACTCGGCGGTCGGCGTCCATGCGTGGCCTGTTCCAGTGCGGCAAGTGAGGCAGCGGTCTCACTGCGGGCCGGCGCGTCGAAGAAGTCGATGCGTTCGATCGCACTGAATCTGCCGCGCAGCCCTCGAAGCGTACGGCTGGCCTGACCATCCCTCGTCGGGCCGGACCGTCGCTTCCCTTTGCCCGTGGGCAGCAGCCGATCGATGTCGGTCTTCAGCGCACGGTATTCCTGCTCCCGCGCGCGCCGAAACGCCAGCACGATGTCGTCGGTTCCGCCTTCGCTGATGGCGTCGGCGGCAAACACCGTGGCCTCACCTCCCAGCGCCACGATCTCGCTGCGAATCCATTCGAAGTCTTCGCGGCACTGGTCGGTATTCGGCAGCACGTACACGGAGTTCCGGGCGGGAACGGCGCCCACCTGTTGAAGCCGGCGCCAGGTCTTGACGCGTGCGTTCGAGGAACCGGTCGGCAGCTGGTGTCCGAGGAGCAGCCAGCGGGAATCAGCCACGTAACCAATGTTACGACGTGCGGGAGCTGTCGTATCAACCTCGCAGGAGCTCGACCGGATCGACCAGCCCGGCGCGACGTGCCGGCAGGTAGACCGCCAGGCTGCTCACGGCCAGCAACACGGCAGCGACGCCGGCATAGGTCACCGGATCCGTCGGGCTGATCGCGAAAATCACGCCGCTGAAGAAACGGCTCACGGCAAGCGCCGCAGCGAGGCCGATGAACAAGCCGAAGACAACCGGCCGAAGCTCGTCGGCAAACACTGACGTTGCCAGCCTGCGCCGGCTGGCGCCGAATGCCAGCCGGATGGCAAGCTCGCGTGTTCTCGCTCCAACAGAAAAGGCGGCAATCGCGTAGACGCCCATGGCCGAGAGAGCAACGGCGACCTCGCCGAAGAACTCCAGAAGCCGGACGTTCAGACGCCGCGGATTGAGCGAAGATTGCAGGACGGTGTCCATCGTGCGCGTGCTCGATGTCGCCACATCCGGATCGACACTGTGAACCGCGTTGCGAACCGCCGTCTCCAGTTGACGGGGATCGTCCTCAGTCCGAACGACCCAGTACATGCGCGCCGCCAGCAGCGCCGATTGCGACGGCGGCATTTGAAGAATGGGCACGTAGAGGTCGGCGGTGGGTTCGCGATCGAGCGTGAATTGCTTCACGTCATTGACGACGCCCACGACCTCCAGCAAGGGTGGAGAGGGTCCGATGGGCAGCTGAACAAACTTGCCGACGGCAGACTCGCCGGGCCAGTGGCGCTCGGCAAACGTCCGACTCACGAGCGCAACCGGGCGACTGGTTGCGTTGTCCGCGATCGAGAAGACACGGCCGGCGAAGACGCGAATGCCCGCGGCCTCGAAATAGCCCGCGCCGGCGAGGCGGAAATGAGCCTGCGGCACCTCGTCGGGCGGCGGCGCCGGACGGTCGGGAAAGACGACGTCCATCGTATTCAGCAGGCCGCTCAGCGGAAGGAGCGACACCGCGCCGACGGCCCGGGATGCGGGCATGGCGGTCAGCCGCTCGCGGAGCGCGTCATGGAAGCGAATGATTGCGTCGCGCGTCGAATACCTCGCGGGAGGCAGCGAGAGCTGAACCGACAGCGCGCGTTCCGGTTCGAAGCCCGGATCGACTCGCTCGAGCCGCGCAAAGCCTCGAGCCACGAGACTCATACACACGATCAGAACCGCTGATGCTCCAACCTGCACCACGACGAATCCGCGCCGCACCCGTCCCTGGTGGCGGCTGCCCGTATGACTTCGCGAGTCATTGCCCAGTGACACCTGGAGCGAACGCGTGGCCGCCCAGGCAGGAATCAGACCGGCAACCGACGCACTTGCACCAACGGCAATCGCCGCGAACACGAGGACGCGGGCGTCGACGGCCACATTCGACATGCGAGGAAAGTTCGCCGGTCCAAGCACACGCCATGCCTCGATCGACGCGAACGCGATCGCGACGCCCAGAACGCCTCCGAGCGCCGCGAGGATCCCGGCCTCCACCACGAGCTGACCGACGATCCTGGCCCTGGATGCGCCAAGCGACGCGCGCAGCGCCAGCTCGGATCGCCGGCCGATGGATCGCACGAGCAGCAGGTTCGCGAGGTTGCCACAGCCGATCGCCAGCAGGACCGCGACCGCCGCAAACAGCGTCCACAGAATCTGCTGGTAGTCGGCCACGATCTCCGAGTGCAGGGCGTACAGACTGATCCCGGTCTTCCGGGCGTCTTCGTCAGGATAGTCTTTCTGAAGCCTCCGGGCGATCGTGTCCAGGTCCGCCTTCGCTCGCGCAATCGTGAACCCGGGCTTCAGTCTGGCGACGACGCGCAGAAAGTTCGCGCCGCGATCGGTTCGGCGCGGATCGGTCCGCACCGGAAATGGAACGGCGACCTCGGCATCACGAAACGGAAACACGAAGCCTGCGGGCATGACGCCCACCACGATGTGTGCCGCTCCGTTGAGCGTGACGGGGCGCCCCACGATCGCGGCCTCGCTGCCAAATCGTCGCTTCCACAGCCCGTGCGTGATAACCGCGACCTTCCCTCCCTCCGTTTCATCGCTCGGCTGCAGCGCCCGGCCGAGCAGGGCGGGCGATCCAATCAGTTGAAAGAAGTTGCCTGCGACCCGGACGCCCTCGAGGCGCTCCGCCTCTCCCGCGCCGGTGAGATTGGCGGTCCAGTTCGTGAATGGCGCGAATCCCTCGATGGACGTCGCGTCTCGTTCGTAGTCGTTCAGATCGGGGATCGACAGCGGCGCACGATCGCGCTCGGTCCGCAGGTTGTACATCCAGACCAGGCGATCCGGATCGGCGAAGGGCAAGTCACTGAGCAGCACGGCCTGCACGAGCGTGAACACGGTCGTGGCCGCCCCTATGCCGAAAGCGAGCATCAGCACCACGAAGCCTGAGAAGGCCGGCTGACGCCGCAACAGACGAAGCGCCGACCGCACGTCCTGGAACAGCGTTGTCATGATTATGCAGTGTAATATACGTTACATTAGTCATGAAATATAAGTTGCACACTGATGAGCTCGCCGATCCGCGAGCGATTCCCATGACTCTCGCCCGGCATCTTCGCAGCGACGCCACGTGGCTCTTCGCAGCGCGGTTCATCCGTCTGTTTGCCTATGGATCGCTGTCGGTCGTGCTGGTGTTCTATCTGATCGGCGTCGGGCTCACGGAAGCGCAAACGGGCCTGCTGCTCGCGCTCACCCTGTTTGGCGACACGGCCGTCTCGCTCCTCATCACGACTCGAGCCGACCGAGTCGGCCGGCGGCGGATGCTCCTCGCTGGCGCGGCCCTGATGTCGCTCGCGGGACTGGTGTTCGCATCGACCGGTCATTTCTGGCTGCTGCTTCTCGCGGCGACGATTGGCGTCATCAGTCCCAGCGGTCAGGAGGTGGGACCGTTCCTGCCAATCGAGCAGGCCATGCTGGCGCGCACGGCAACCGGGCAGAACCGGACGGAATTGTTCGCGTGGTACACGCTGACCGGATCGGTGGCGACTGCGCTCGGCGCCTTGGCAGGAGGGCTCCTCGCTCACGCGGTTGCACAGGTAGGGACATCACCGGTGAGCAGCTACAGAGCGGTCGTCATCCTCTACGCAGCGCTGGGTGCGTTGCTGGCGTTGCTGTTCTGGCAACTGCCGCGCGATGGTGAACGAGCCGCCGCCGCTGATGACCGGAGCGCGTTACGTGGACCTCTCGCCCGGCTCTCGAGCCTCGATCGGTCACGGCCCGTCGTGCTGAAGCTATCCGCGCTCTTTGCCCTCGACGCATTCGGCGGCGGGTTCGTCGCCCAGAGCTTTGCGGCGTACTGGTTTCACCTGCGCTTCGGCGTCGATCCCGGGACGCTCGGCCCGATCTTTTTCTGGGCGAACATTTTGGCCGGCGTCTCGGCGCTGCTCGCCTCGCGACTGGCGGCGCGATTCGGTCTGATCCGCACGATGGTCTGGACCCATCTGCCGTCGAACGTCCTCCTCATCCTGATCCCGCTGCTGCCAACCTTGCCGCTCGCTGTCGCGGCGCTGTGGATACGTTTCAGCATCAGCCAGATGGACGTCCCTACCCGCCAGTCATACGTCATGGCCGTCGTCACCCAGGAGGAACGATCCGCGGCGGGAGGGATTACCGGGGTTGCGAGGACGCTCGGCTCAGCCATCAGCCCGCTTTTCGTCGGGCTGATGTTCGCGCAGCCCTCGACGATCAACGTTCCCTTCTTCCTTGCCGGGACGTTGAAGATCGCCTACGACCTGCTGCTCTACCAGCAATTCGCCAGGACTCAGCGGTGGGATGCACACCACCTTTCTTGATCCCGCAGGCCAAGTACTTCGTCGCCCGCGTCCCGTTCACCGAAGGCGATGCTGACGCCGCACGCCGATCGATGGCGTGTCACAAGACGCAGTATTCCGAGGAGGAGATCGCTCGCATCACCGAAGCGGCAAAGCGTGTGTACGCCGGAGTGCTTCCCCTCGTGCCGGCGTTCGGAAGCGATGCCACGGCGGACCTGCTACCGTCGAGGAAGCAGAAGCAGTGATACGGCATGGAGCCGTGGTTAGCCGCCGCCGGTATCCGTATAAGACAGGAACCTGCAAATTACTTCAGACCCGCAGTTCACGTCACATTTCGTCCCGCCAATCCTCCCGATCTCTGGTCCCTGATCGTTACGCCACCCTCGCATGCCAACTCGCACGCGATCTCTAGGTGGCGTCTCTTCCCAAAATCGGGGACCGTCACCGATGCGCGTTCTTGCGCGCGCTATCTAGACTGCATATCGGCGGCCTTTGGATTCGGCTGTCGATCGTGTCCGCTCCCGCAATGGACGCTCGTTCGCCCTCCTGACGCGCGAGAGTGGATCGCATCGGTAGCACCACGTCGTGAGCGGAACATCGAGCACGCGCGATCGCCGGGTTGCCGCCGGACATGTCATGTCAATCACGAGTACCGTCCTCGCCGCCTGCGCGTTCTGGATGTGGACAGGTGTTCCCGCGCAATTACACCCCACCGCGACCCTGACCGTGCACATCAACCTCGAATTCGACGCGGCCATCAGGTCGAAGACCATCAAGACGATCGCCCGGAACGAAGCCGCCGCGATCTGGAGTGCGTACGGGGTCGAGCTCCAGTGGTCCGAGAGCGACTGCGGCGCCGTCCTCGACCTCGACGTCATCGTCGGACGACACGAACCGGGGGTCGTGCTCGACGGATCGCCGTCCGTGCTCGGCACGACCACGGTCGATCGCTCCGGGGTTGTGCGCGCGCCGATTCACATCTCGATCGACACCATCGAATACCTGCTGTTGCACCGGACCGGCGAGCTCCCCGTGCTCCGAGATCAGGAGCTCGGCCGCGCGCTCGGGCGCGTCCTGGCGCACGAGCTCGGGCACGTGCTGCTCGGGGTCCCCACGTACCACGAGAGCAGCGGTTTGATGCGTGCGCGGCTGCCTGTCCAGGAGCTCGCGCGCTACGATCGAAAGGGTCTTCGGTTGACCGACGCCAGCGTGCGGCGCCTGCGCGATTACATGGCCCACGCCGCTGACACGCAGGGATCGGGCGACTCGTCGAGCAGGTGACGATCGCTCAGCCCTGGTGCGAGCGCGGACGACTTCCACGCTGTCCTCCCCCGAAATGAACGTCGGCTGCGCCTCTTAAACAGACAGAGTGGATCGAGGTCGGCCGGACGCGTACCGAGTCTTCTGACGTGCACGGACGATTGCACCCGGTCCCTGGGGACAAGTCATGCTCCTGACGACGAGTGCTCTTGCTGTGTTCTCTGCAATCTGGATGTGGACCGCGGATCCTCCGTATCCGCAGCGTGCCGACACCTTGACCACCCACCTGATCGTCGAATTCGACCGCAGGATCACGTCGAACGTGATCAAGAGAACGGCGAGAAACGAAGCGACCGCGATCTGGAAGCCGTACGGCATCGAGCTCCTCTGGTCGGACAATCGACTCTGCGCCGCTGCCCTGCATCTGAACGTCAGCGTCGCGCGATCCCAGCCGGATGCCGCCCTGGACGGATTGCCGTTGGTGCTGGGGGATGCGATGGTCGATCCGTCTGGCGTGGTGCACGGACCCATTCGGATTTCACTTGGCGCCGTTGAGCAGCTGCTGAAGCGGCGCCCCAGCAATCCCGCGCTCCATGACTACGAACTGGGACGCGCGCTCGGTCGCGTGCTGGCTCACGAGCTGGGGCACGTGCTGCTCGGCCCGAATCACGACAGCAAGGGATTGATGCGCGCCCGTCTGACGACCGAGGATCTCGCGCGCTACGATCGGCGGGGTGTTCGACTGAGCGACGTCAGCGTGAGCCGGTTGCGCTCACAGATCGCACATCTCTCGGACGCACAACGGTCGGTGGGTGAAAACGAGCAGCGGACCTGCGATCCAGATGACGCGCCGGCCTGGGAACGTGAAGCGCCGGCGCCCCTCGGATCGACGGCCCGCCTGGTGCGCAGCACCCGCCTTCGGCAGACCTCCGGCGAGGCGGGTGACTGTCAGTAGATTCCGGACCTGGGCTCGCCCGCTCGCAGGAACTCGCCAATCAGCTTCGCCAGCGCGTCGGGCTGCTCCACGCCGATCGACATGTGCGTGCGGTCTGGTATCTCCGCGATTCGCGCGCCTTTCAACTCGCGCCGGATCCGATCCATGTTGGCGCGGCGGAACGGCACCATCACGTCCCGTTCGAAATCGCGCAGCTGCCGCGCCATGGCCGCATCGGGGTGGTCGCTCGGGAAGAACGGCTCCGTGTAGAGAACCAGCGCTGGTGCCTTGATTCGGGTGTAGTCCCGTGGCCACACGTGCACGGTCGCGAGGATCGCCGCGATGACCGGATCCGTCGGGACGACGCTCACCGTGCCGTCGGCTTTCACCCGCGCGAAATCGCGGAGATACGCTTCGAGGCCCGGGCTCCACGGCGTCTTGGTACCGAGCCAGGACCTGCGAAACCAGATGCGCAGCGTGTCGAGCGACTCCAAGTCGGCCGGCGTGGGGCTGGTGACACCCAGCATGTTGTTGAAGGCCTTCGCGAAGTTGGCCTCGGACCAGTCGTAACCGCTCTCGAGGTAAATCAGCTTGTCGACCCGCTCGGGATACCGGCCGGCGAAATCACTGATTTCATTCCCTCCGAGCGACCATCCCACCAGGCTCGCCCGTGCGATCTTCAAGTGATCCATCAGCTGACGGAGATCCTCGACGAGCGTGGCCGCATCGTACGGGCCGGACGGCGAGTCCGACTGTCCGTGACCGCGTCGTGCGTACGCGACGATGCGAAAGCGATCGTGCATGCGGGCCGCGAGATCGTCGAAGACATGCGGATCGTCGGCGATGCCGTGGACCATGACGACCGGGGGACCGCTGCCGCCCCAGTCGAGATAGTTCAACTTGATGCCGTTGACCGCGGCGTACTCGGATCGGTGAGGAAACGGATCCGTGCCGTTCGACGTGGCACGCCGGCCGGATTGCGCGTGTGCCGTCCCACTTCCACCTGCAGCACACCATCCCAGCACGACGAACAGAAGATACGCTCTTCGCATGGCAGGCTCCGCTAAGGGCTGGTCCGCTGAAGCCGGACGCTACGGATCATTGATCAGAGTAGGATGACCCGTGATGCGGATTATTCCTCTGATTGCGCTCGCGATCGCGCTCGCGCCGGGGGGGCAGGCCGATCGCGTCGACGAGTACGTGCGGACGCAACTCAAATCGCGACACCTGCCGGGCGTGTCGCTGGCCGTCGTCAAAGACGGCCGCATCGTCAAGGCCGCCGGGTACGGCCTGGCCAGCCTCGAGCTCGATGCAGCGGCCACAGAGCAGACGGTGTACGAGATCGGATCCATCAGCAAACAGTTCGCGGCCGACGCGGTCTTGTTGCTTGCTGAGGATGGCAAGGTCAAGCTCGACGATCTCGTGTCGACGTATCTGCCCCGCACGCCACCGGCGTGGTCGGCGATCACCGTTCGCCACATCCTGACGCACACGGCAGGTCTCGCCGATTTCGACACCGGCGACATCGGGTTCTCGTATCGACGTGAGTACACGGCCGAGGAGTTCATCGACCTGCTCGGCAAGCAGCCGCTCGGGTTTCCGCCCGGTGAACGATGGAACTACACCAACGCCTTCCCCCTGCTCGGCATCGTCGTCGAACGTGCGTCAGGCATGCCCTACGTGGATTTCGTCAGGGCGCGGATCTTCACGCCGCTCGGCCTCGAATCCGCACGCTTCAAGATCGCCGGCGAGGTCGTCAAGCATCGTGCGGACGGCTATCTGTTCAGAGATGGCCTCTACCGGCACGGCGAACCGTTGCGGCCGGCGATCATCGCCCCGAACGGCGGCGTGATGATGAACGTCGTCGACTTCGCCAAATGGGACATCGCGATCACGCAGGGACGTCTCCTGCGATCTGAGAGCCTGAAAGCGTTGACCACGCCGGTTCGTCTGAACGACGGACGCACCGTCAGCCACGGTCTCGGCTGGTTCATGGACACGTTCAACGGGCACCGCTTCGGTGCTCACTGGGGCACGACGGTGACCGGCCACTCCGCGGTCATTCGCCGTTATGTGAACGACGGCGTCACGGTGATCATGATGGCGAATCTCGACGACGGAGGCCTCGGCATCGACGCGATGAGCAAACGGATCGCGGACATGTACGTCCCGGGTGTGGACATTCACGGACTGGCGCCGAAGCCGGATCCAGCGGTGAGTGATACGGCACGGTTGAGGACAGCGCTCACCGCGATCGGCGCCGGCCGCGAGGACGAGCGCGCGCCAGGTCTCGCCTCACGATTGCCCCAACCCGTTCGAGATCGCATTGCAGCCGCGATGCGGACCGCATCGAGCTTCGACTACCTTGGCGAGGAAACCGTCGGCGACGGGCACTTCAATCTGGATCGGAACCTGGCGCGCAACCGGTGGTATCGCGCGAAGACGGCGGACGGTATGCGGTACTTCACGATGCGTCTCGCGCGCGACGGACGGCTGCTCGGCGTCATCATCGAAGAGTAACCACGCGCCGCGCGCTGCGCCTGCGGATGGTATATGGGCCATGGGCCATGGGCCATGGGCCATGGGCGATGGACAACACGTCGCACC
>DATAEK010000116.1:0-3383 GCA_036258055.1 Vicinamibacterales bacterium | reverse complement strand
AGGAAGCTCAGCTCGCCGACGCTGCCAAAGCGCGCGATGACTTCCGGCTTCAACGGGTTGTGAAGGTCGAACAGAAAATTCCGGTTCGCCGGGAAGCCGTTCGCGAACAGCGTCTTCCCGGGGCCGAGCTGATACTCGGTGTGATGAGGCCAGAGACCCTTTTCGCCTACCGGCGTCGTTGCGACGATCGTCCCGTATCGCCCGCCATCCATCTGGAGATCGATGACCGCCAGGAAGTCGCTGTCGGTCCGGTCCTCGTCGCCAGCCCATGCAAACAAGTACCGTGGCGCTGTCTGTGCCGACACAACACGCGGCCTCGCAAAATGCCCGACGAACCCAAGCATGACGACCGAGACCAGCGCCCACACGAATCGCTTGCGAAGCCCCATCGACCCTCGTCTTCCTGGCGGAACCAGCCTGAATGTTGTGGCTGCACTCTACCATCGCTCATCCGCACGTCCCGGTGGAATCTGTCATGATCTCGCGGATCGAATGTCTCGGTGGCGGACGCGCGGAGGCCTGCGTTCCGCTATCCGGCCTGCCTTCTCTCGCAGACAGGCGCGGGCGACGGCCGTTCCGTTTCTTGCACATCGAGTGAAACCATCGACCGAGGAGTAACGATGACTCTTGCGTGTTTCGCAGTGTTCCTGCTCGTACCCGTACTGGCGATGGCGCAGAGCAACGCGCCGGCGCCAATCAAGCGCACCAACCCTCCCACGCTGACCACGCCGACGGGCTACACGCACGTCGTGGAGGTCACTGGACCGGTCAAGACGATCTACATCGCCGGGCAGGTGCCGCTCGACAAAGACGGCAAGGTGGTCGGCGCAGGGGACATGAAGGCGCAGGCCGAGCAGGTATTCAAGAACCTCGAGGCTGCGCTCGCAGCCGCCGGCGCGAAGTTCTCGGACGTGGTGAAGATGAACACCTACGTCACCGACGTCTCGCAGGCGCCGGCGATCCGCGAAGTCCGTGCGCGCTACTTCGGCACGACGACCCCGGCGAGCACGTTCGTGCAGGTCGCGGCGCTCGTTCGGAGTGAGCTAATGATCGAGATCGAGGTGGTGGCGGTAGTCGCGGGGAAATGAGCCGGACCTGGTTCCAGGGTTCTCAGTTCCCGGTTCTCAGTTTTTGGTTCACAGTTCGCAAGGTTCACAAACCGCAGAACCGCGAGAACCCAGAACTGAGAACCGGGAACCGAGAACATTAGAACCTCACCTATTGACCCGGCCGATACGTCCGCTCGGTGTGTCCCTTGAGCTGCGCCGGATAGAAGTAGACCTCTCTGAGGTCCCCGGTCGCGTAGCGCTGCGCTTGATCGTTGAAATGCGGCGATGACGGATCGCCGCTCTCGCCGCCGGCGGTGACGGCACGGGCGCGGACGGTGTCCCCGAACTCGACGACCGCGACGAAGCTGTTCCCGCTCGTCCCGTACATTTTCTTGGTCCCGTCGTAGGTACGCGCGCCGAATGATGCCAGCGATCCCCAGCGCGCCGAGGTGAAGGCGACAGGGATGCTGGGAGCGGTGTCGTTGAACGGCTGCACGATGTCGCCGGTGAGGCGCTGGTAGCGGTTGATGTCCCCCCATGGCGTCTGCCACTTGCCGAAATCCTTCGCCAGCTTGTCGGACGCGGTCTTGAGCGCCTGGAGCCGCTCGTCAGCGGTCGCGCGCGTGACCGCGTAGTCATGGGACTGCATGCCCGCTTTCGTGGCGACTGACGCGACGCGACGCTCGAGCTCGTCGGCCCAGAAGACCGCGAGCGAGGTCGGCACCGACGACAACGACCATCGCAGGTCCCAGCCCTTGAGGGTCTCGACCTGCTCCTTCAGCTCGCTCTTCAGCGGGCTCGCGTCGCTCAGCTGGTCGTAGTCCCTGAGCAGCGCTGGGATCATGTCGGTGAACGCCGTGAGGTAGCTGTCGTACGCGGCCGCGATCAGCGAATCGACGGTGAAGTCCTTCTTGTCCTGCAGGACGCGAATCGCGTGCAGGCCGCGGGCATTTTCACCGCCGCTCTCCATGTAGCGGGGATAATCGTCCTGCTTCGGGCTGTTCGGCCCCGCCGCCGAGAACGGCCAGTTGTTGGTGTTGTAGAGCCAGCCGTTTGCGGGGTTCAGGAGATGCGGACTGCCCTCGACGCTGAACAACGCTTTCCAGTCGGTCGCTGGGTCGCTCCCGTCAACCGGCTTCGTCCAGTCGAAACGGACATCGCGGGTCGGCACGAAGTTGCCGTGGAAGTAGGCGATGTTCCCCTCGGCGTCGGCGAAGATCGTGTTGTTCGAGGAGTTGGTGTGGAGTTCCATCGTCTCGCGGAAGGCCTTGTAGTTCCTTGCCTTCGTGCGGGAGTACGATTGCATGAGCGCCTTGATCGGCTCCTGCATCAGCCGGATGCTCACCCACTTGTCGTTCACCTTCCGCACGATCGGCCCGTGCTGCGTCCGATAAATCGTGAACTCCTTCTTCGCCATCCCCGTCGCGGTCTTGTACGGCACGACGATCTTCGTCGTCGTCATCGCCACATCCGAGCCGGAGTGGCGATAGAAATACCGGTTTCCCCTCTGGGCGACGGTCTCGAGGTACTCGTCCACGGCGTCCACGCCGCTCGTGGTGTGCATCCAGCCCGCGCGATCGTTGAACCCCTGGTAGACGAAGAACTGACCCCAGGTCACCGCGCCGTAGGCGTTCAGTCCCTCGTCGCTCGTCATCTGCACTTCCGCGCGGAAGAAGAATGACGTGTGCGGGTTGATCAGGAGGAGCGCCTTGCGCCCGGACGTATTCGACGGTGCGATCGCAATGCCGTTGGATCCGGTCGGCTCCTGGTACACCGGCGCCATTTCCTCCTGCGCGGAGCTCTGCACCTGACCGCTATAGAAGGCCCTGAGGTTGGGGATCGAGACCTTCTCGATGTCGCCGCCGATGCTGCCTTCGGTGAACGTCAGCGCCATCCAGGGCTCGAAGCGGGTGATGACCCGCGGCTTCACCGACGGGTGCGTCGCCAGGTAGTAATTCAAACCGTCGGCGAAGGCGTTCATCAGCGTCTTCAGCCACGGCGGGCTCGCCTCGTACTGCCGCTTCATGTCTTCGGGATCGATGAAGAGCTTCATCCTGAGGTCGCGGAAGATCGCGTTCTCTCCTTCCGCTTCGGCGAGACGTCCCATCGCATTGATGTAATTCGTCTCGACCCGGTTGAAGTCGTCTTCGGCCTGCGCGTACACGATCCCGAACACCGCATCGGCATCGGTCTTCCCGGACACGTGCGGGATGCCCCAGTCGTCGCGGACGATGGTGACGCGCTGCGCCTGAGCCTCCCAGTGGGCCAGATCCGATGATGCGGGTGCGGTCTGATGCGCAGTTGGGACCGCGATCGCGGCGACGAGGACGAACG
>DATAEK010000112.1:0-4283 GCA_036258055.1 Vicinamibacterales bacterium | reverse complement strand
AGGGGTGCGCTCGGGCGTGCTGCCGGACGGGCGGCTCCTGTCGGAGAGCGAGCGGCTGGTCGCCCATTTCCAGCGCCTTTGCGCGGAAGCTCTGGCCGGTTAGCATGCCCTGCCCATGGCCAGTGTCACGTTCGACCACGTAACCAAGGCCTACGCCGACGACGTCGTCGCGGTCAACGACCTCGATCTCCTGATCAAGGACGGGGAGTTCCTCGTGCTCGTCGGGCCGTCGGGTTGCGGGAAGACGACCGCGCTGCGCTGCCTCGCCGGTCTCGAGGAGATCACGGCCGGCCAGATCAAGATCGACGATCGGGTCGTGAACCGCGTGCCGTCGAAGGACCGGAACATCGCGATGGTGTTCCAGTCCTACGCGCTCTATCCGCACATGACGGTGTTCAACAACCTCGCGTTCGGGTTGAAGCTGATGAAGACGCCGAAAGCAGAGATCAAGCGGCGCGTCGACGAGGCGGCGAAGATCCTGAACCTCGAGCGCTTCCTCGACCGCAAGCCGAGGGCGCTCTCCGGCGGACAGCGGCAGCGCGTCGCGCTCGGTCGGGCGATCGTGCGCGAGCCGGCGGCGTTCCTGATGGACGAGCCGCTCTCGAACCTCGACGCGAAGCTGCGCGTGCAGACGCGCGCGGAGATCTCGCGCATCCAGCAGCGGCTCGGGACGACGACCGTGTACGTCACGCACGACCAGGTCGAAGCGATGACCATGGGCGACCGCATCGCGGTGATGCGCGACGGGATCCTGCAGCAGGTCGGTCCGCCGCCGGAGCTGTACACACGCCCGGTGAACAAGTTCGTCGCAGCGTTCATCGGCTCACCTGCGATGAACTTCGCGACGGTTCACGCGGACGACGGCAAGCTGAAGATGGGCAACCACCTGCTGCACCTGACGGGCTCGCGCGCGAAGGTCGCCGCGGACCGCAAGGGAGCGGAGCTCGAGATCGGCTTCCGCCCCGAAGACCTGGAGATCGCCAACGGCACCGGCGAGGGTGCGGTCCGCTTCCCGGCCAAGGTGGACGTAGTCGAGTACCTCGGCAATCAGGAGTTGCTGCACGCAGACGCCGAAGGCAACGAGATCGTGGCGCTGGTACCGAGCGACAAGAAAGTGCAGGTCGGTGACAAGGTGGAGTTCACGATCTCCACGGACAAGCTCCACATGTTCGATCCGCAGACGGAGGAGAGCCTCGTTCCTACGAATTGAAAAAGGTAGGATCGGCCCGGAAGAGGGTCGAGTCGGAATGGGGAGTCGACCAACATATGGCGGCCGAGAAGCCAGCCGCCTGAACGAGGAGGAATCGAGTTGAAGCGACGTTCTTGGCTCGTTCTGCTGGCCGTCGTACTCGGCGCAATCGCAGCGACATTCGCCGCGACCGCGAGTTCGAAGCCGGCAGCACGTTCAGCCGGAAAGATCGAAGTCCTTTCACTGTGGGGCGGCGCAGAGAAAGATGCCTTCCTGAAGGTGACTGCTGCCTTCACGAAGAAGACGGGGATCGACGTCCAGTACACGACGGCGCGTGACTTCGTGCCGGCGATCCGGACACGACTCGCTGCGGGGAACCCGCCCGAGGTCGCGATCATCCCGCGGCCGGGTGTCCTCTCGGATCTTGCGAAGCAGGGTGCGGTGAAGAACCTCGGCTCCATGGGTCTCACGCCCGCGTACGTCAAGGCGCGTTACGGCCCGGCCTGGATCTCACTCGGCACCGTCGGAGGGAAGCTCTACGGCGTGGCCGCGAAGGCGAACTCGAAGACCACGGTCTGGTATCGGCCGGACCAGTTCAAGAAGTACAAGCTGAAGACGCCGAAGACGTGGGCTCAGATGCTCGCACTGACGAAGACGCTGAAGGCGAAGGGCCAGAACCCGTGGGCGGCAGGCGCGAAAGACTCGTGGACGCTCACCGACTGGTTCGAGAACGTCTATCTGCGCACAGCGGGACCGACGAAGTACCAGTTGCTGTTCACCGGCAAGCTCAAGTTCACGGATCCGTCTGTGGGCAGGGCGATCCGGCAGATGCTGCAGATCCTCAACAACAAGTATCTCGTCGGCGGTGTGCAGGGAGCGCTGGGAACGGCGTTCACCGACGGGATCGGCCGCGTGTTCGGCAAGAAGCCCTCGGCACAGCTCTACTTCGAGGGCGGGTTCGTCGGCGGTATTGCAATCGGCGACACGAACACGGCCCTCAAGCCCGGCAAGACGATCGACTGGTTCGCGTTCCCGACGATCAACGCGAAGTGGGGCAACCCGCTTCTGGGCGCGGGCGACCTGGCTGCAGCGTTCACGGACAACGCGGACGTCCGCTCCTTCCTGAAGTACATCTCCTCCGCCGAGGCCGGGAGGATCTGGGTCTCGACGGGCGCGATCATCTCGCCGAACAAGCAGGTCGGGGGCGGCGCGTATCCGAACCTGCTCGTGCGGAAAGAGGCCGCGCAGGTCAAGGCGGCGAAGGTGTTCCGCTTCGACGGCTCCGACCAGCTTCCGGGGACGCTCGCAGACGACTGGGGCGCAGCGCTCCAGAACGCCATGCAGAAGCCCGGCAGCATCAGCAGCATCCTTTCCACCTTCCAGGAGAAGGCGGCAAAGGAGTTCTAGAAGGTTGATTGACGGCGCCCGCCGCAAGGCGGGCGCCGTCGTTTCCATCGCATGAGCGCCCAAGCCCCTCCTGTGCAAGTTCCGCAGCCGAAGCGCCGCTTCGGCCGTTCGGGCGAGGGGCGAATGCGCGAGCGCGTGGAAGGGATTCTTTTCGCGTTGCCCGCGATCATCGTGCTCGGGCTGTTCGTCGTCTATCCGGCGTACTACACGATCCGGCTCGCGTTTTACAAGAGCAACTACCTCTTCGGTTTCACCGAGTCGGTCGGATTGGACAACTTCAAGGACCTGCTCACCAACAGCCCGGACTTCCTCGACCTCTCGCACTTCCCGCCCGAGGGCGCGCTGATCAACAACGTCAAGTGGATCGTCCTCTACACCACGCTCTGTCTCGTGTTGGGGCTCGCGCTCGCGGTGCTGACGATTCGCGTTCCCTACGAGAAGTACATCAAGTCGATCATCTTCGTACCGATGGCGATCTCCGCCACTGCGGTCGGTGTCATCTGGCTGCTCGTCTACAGCCCCGACCCCAACATCGGCACCGTCAACGCCGTCATCGATGGGCTCGGCGGCAACCCCGTCTCCTGGCTCGGTAAGCCGAGCACGGTCAACTACGCGATCATCTTCGCGTACGTCTGGGCCTCGACCGGATTCGCGATGGTCGTGCTGTCCGCTGCGCTGAAAGGGATCTCCACAGAGATCATCGAAGCAGCGCGTGTCGACGGGGCGGGTGAGTGGAACATCTTCCGCCGGATCATGCTGCCGCTGCTGAGCCTGCCCATCTCGATCGTGTCGGTGTGGCTCTTCATCAACGTGATCAAAGTCTTCGACATCATCTATGTGATGACTGACGGCGGTCCCGGCACCTCGAGCCGTGTGATCGCGTACAGCATGTACAAGGAGACGTTCTACGGCTCGCCCGGCCGCGGCGCTGCGATCGCCGTGATCATGCTCCTGTTGATGCTGCCGGTGATGGTGCTGAACGTGAAGCGCTTCCGCAGCGAGAGGGTGATCACCTAGTGGCGACGCGCGCAGAGACAGCACAGCTTGCGCAGCCGCGGCCATTCAGCCAACGGCTTGTCGGCTTCATCACGCGCAGCCCCGTGCACATCGCGCTGATCGCGATCGCGGTGCTTTGGCTCGTGCCGACGGTGGGCCTGGCGGTGACCTCGTTCAGACCACGGTCGGACATCCTCTCGAACGGCTGGTGGCACGTCTTCTCCAGCCACCTGACGCTCGAGAACTACAGCAAGGTGCTGAACTCGAACGGCATGGGACACGCCTTCTTCAACAGCCTCTGGATCACGCTCCCGTCGACGATCCTCCCGCTCACGCTCGGCGCGCTCGCCGCGTACGCCTTCGCGTGGACCCGCTTCCCGTTCCGTGACACGACCTTTCTCTGCATCGTCGCCTTGATGGTCGTGCCGGTGCAAACAGCGTTTGTCCCACTGCTGAAGCAATTTCGCAATTTCGACTTGGTTCCCGGATCGACCACTTTCCCAGGCTGGACACTCAACACTGAGTTCTGGGGCATCTGGCTCGCGCACACCGCGTTCGGCCTGCCCCTGGCGATCTTCCTCTTCCGCAACTTCTTCATCACCCTGCCCAAGGACCTGATCGAGGCCGCTCGGATGGACGGCGCAACGGAGTTCGGCGTCTTCCGCCGGGTCGTGATCCCGCTGTCCGTGCC
>DATAEK010000106.1:0-23746 GCA_036258055.1 Vicinamibacterales bacterium | reverse complement strand
AGACCTGGAGGCCCCACGGCGCGCTGATGATCGCGCTGATCGTTGCGCGATGCCGCGAGTCCGAGCGCCGTGACGGCCCGTTCTGCACGTCCGCGAACGGATTGCCGGAGTCCTGAATGTTGACCAGATCTAACTCGTCGCCGCTGTTCCCCGTCGTGCTCTTCGAAGTCGAGAGCGAGTACCAGGCCGACAGCTGCAAGCCATGGCTCATGCGACGGCGAAGACCGAGGTTCAGACCATCGTGCTCGCTTTCCCCGCGGCTGATCGCGATCGCGATGTCCTCGGGACTCGGAACGATGCCGAGCAGCGCGAGCGGACGCGCCGTTTGCCCCGGATGGATGGCATTCAGCCGCGGCCGCCAGCCGATGTCGGAGCCCTTGATGTGGACGTAGTCCACGTCGAGGACCGTCGACGGATCGAGCTGATGCGACCACCCGAGCGAGATCTGATCGGTGTACGGCTGCTTCAGCCGCGGCGACGCGACGTGGCGATTGAGCGGCAGGGCACCGCCGGCCTCGTTGAGCGCCTGAATATTCGAGACCGGATCGTTCACGCTGAAGAACGTCCCGTTTGGATTCCGAATCCCGCTCGCGTTGTTCACCTCGAACACCGTCCCCGCGCCGACGCCGGTTGCATTGACCGCGGCGAACAGGATGTTCGAGTTCGTGTACCCGAAGTCGAAGTACCGGCCGTACCCTGCGCGGACGACGTCGCGTCCGTTGCCGCGGACGTCATACGCCAGGCCGACACGCGGCTGGATGTTGTCGTAGTCCTCCTTCGGTTCCTTCCCGAAGTCCTCGAACCCGGGAAGACCCGCGAGCCGCCCCTCTTTGCCGGCGACGTCGAGCATCACGTAGTTCGGGTTGAGCAACTGGTCGATCGCGAAGCCGGTGTTCAGGTCGTAGCGCAGGCCGAGGTTCAGCGTGAGCTTGTCGGTCACGCGCCAGTCGTCCTGGATGTAGGTCGCGAACTGCTTGGTCGGAATGTTGGCTTCAGCGGCCCCGCCCTGCAGCGTCACCTGTGAGATCGGCCCGCTCACGTTGTTGTCGAGGTGCTGATAGGCGTAGCCTCCCGTGCCAACGTTGAACGTGATGAAGAGCCGCGGCTCGTTGATGAAGTTCACGCCGGCCTTGAAGTCGTGGCCGAGGCCACCCATTCCTGCCATGTGCCACGAGAAGTCATCGCGGAACTGCCATTTCTTCTGCTGTGTCGTCTGCGGCGTGTTCGGGTTCTGCCCGATCGTCACACCGTTGGGAAAAATCTGATACGGATCGAGGCTGTTCGCGCTGATGAAGTTCGAGAAATCGGCGTACTGGAAGATGAACTCATTCAGGCGCGACCCGCCCAGCACCCAGTTGTGATTCACGTTGATCGAGTTGAACTTGTTCTCGCTCACACCCCAGTTGTTGACTGGAGCTTGCGGCCCTGCGCCGTAGGGCTGTGAGTTCGTGTTCCGGCCGTAGCGGATTGACAGGTACTGCGCCGCGTTCAGGTTCGTCGTCACCTTCCCGGTGATCAGGTTTTCGCGGACCGGCGTGGTGAAGATCCCGTCCTCGCTCGGGAAGAGGCCGAGGGTGTTGACCGTCTGGCTGGTGTCGAGCTGCGTGCGCTCGGCGGCACCGAAGAAGTGCGCGCGGTTCTGCACGATGGGCCCGCCGAACGATCCACCGAACTGGTAACGGCGGTAGTCCTGCTTGTCCACGTTGCTCACCTTCTCGGTCTCCGTCGTCGCGTTCATCCAGCTATCGCGGAAGAGCGTGAAGCCACTGCCCTGGAACTGGTTCGTGCCGCTCTTGGTGACGATGTTCATCACGCCGCCGTTGCTGCGGCCGTACTCCGCTTTGTAGCGCGCCGTCTGGAAGTTGAACTCCTGGATGGCCTCGAGCGGGAAGAGCTGCAGCAGGCCGCCGACGGTGTCGTCGTTGTTGTCGCCGCCGTCGATCTGGTAGTTGACGTTCCGGCCGTTGCCGCCGCCGATCTGCGGCGAGAACTGCGTGCTCTTCGTCGGATCGGAGTGGAAGCCGAGGCCGACGCCCGGGATCGTCAGCGCCAGGTTCGCGAACTGACGGCCGTTGAGCGGCAGGCTCTCGATGTTCTTCACGTCCACGACCCCGCCGACCGAGGACGAACCCGTTTCGACCAGCGGAGATTCGCCGGTGACGTTGACGCTCTCGGACACCGAGGCGACCTTGAGATCGAAATTCAGGTCAACCGTCTGTCCGACGTTGACCACGATGCCCTTGCGATCGATGGTCGTGAAGCCCTGGAGCTCGACGGTGAGATCGTAGGTGCCGACGGGCAGCGCCGCGAGGCGGTAAATGCCCTCGGAATCGCTGACGGCTCCGCGGTTGAACCCGGTCTCCGGGTTCTTGGCGGTGATCGTCACGCCGGGAATCGCGGCGCCCTGCGGGTCGAGCACACGGCCGCCGATGTTGCCTGAGGTCTGCTGCGCAGCGGCTGGTGCGATGCCCGCGAACACGAGCAACGCGAACGCCATCAGCAGACGCTCTGTCTTCCTCACCATGAGTGTGGCCTCCTTGAGGAAACGAAATCGATTGGGACGTGCACTCCGAATGGCACGTGATCAGTCGTGAACGGGCGACGGACCGCGCGCACTGGAGCAAGCACGGCGCCAGGAATGAATTGGCCTCATCGAACGGAAGAGCAGGAGAACTGTTGTGTGACGAAAGGCGTGAAAGCCATCGTGAACGTCCATGCCACGTGACGAACGACGGACCGGTCGTGAATGCCACTCGTCACACCGTTTACAGCACGACAGCGCGTGATCCAAATAGCTGGTGGACCGCTCAATGGATCGATTCAAAACCTTGAAGATGGGTGGAGCACTCCCGCGGCCGCTCCGTGTTAAGGTGGGCCATGCTTTTCCTGCTGATTGCCGCGCTCGTTGTGCTCGACGCACCGGCTGACCAGCAGCCGGAGAAACAAGTCATCGCCACGATTGCCGGGCCCGACCTCAAGGGCGGCATCGTCTCCGAGATCACGTGGGACGGAGGCGCCCTCCTGATTCAAGGCGTCTTCGCGAAGCCAGGCGGCGAGCTCGCCGCGCACTACATCGTCATCCCCGCCAACGGCATCAACCTTCAGAAGCGAGACGATCAGACGCCGTCCTCGGTCAAGTACTGGCAGGCGAAGTCGAGCCGCGTCAGCCCGACCGGGCTCGGGCGTATCACGTCGAAGAACGATTCGAAGATGCCGCAGTTCGGCATCGGCGGTCTCGAACGCCGGCTCATGGAAGCGGCCGAGATGGGCGGCACGCAGGAGAAGAGCGAGCTGAAGCTCGGGTCCCTCAAGATCTTCGAGCGTGATGGTCCCACACCGTACGACGGCGAAACGTGGTCGTGGTCGCCAGCCGAGTTGAACCGCATCGCCTACGTCGACGGGCGCGGGGATCTGTGGGTCGCCGACGCTGACGGACGAAACGCGCGCCGGCTGATCAAGGGAGAGTTCACGCTCCCTGCCTGGTCCGACGACGGGAGCGCTATCGCCGTGGCCGAGAAGAAAGACATGGGTCAGCGCTGGGAGATCTCGGTGATTCACCTGCCCGAGGAGCTTCGCCGGGCCAGATAACGCCTCACGGTACGATCCCCTCTGATGATGATGTCCGCCTGAAGGCGGACCTTACAGGCGAAAAGGCCGTCGCGACAGCGCCGGCCGCAGAGGTCGTCGATTTCGGGCGGCCTCGTTCGTCTTATCCGCGACGAAGGGCGCCGGACGACCGGCGTCAGCTCAGGAGGAATGCATGCTGACTCGGAAACTGCCGTTGGCGTGGATGATCGTCATGGCCGTCGGGCTCGGAATCGTCCGGCTCATGGCGGCCGGATCGCCGCACGGAATCGATGGAGCTGCCGCGTTCGAGCGCTTGAAAACGCTGCAGGGCACCTGGGAAGCCGCCGGCAAGGACGGCACGACGGCAAAGACGACGTTCGAACTGGTCGCGACCGGAACCGTGCTCTTGGAACGCTACTCGAACTCCGCGATGCCCGGCGGCGGGCAGATGGTCACGGCGTATCACCTCGATGGCCAGGACCTGGTGCTGACGCACTACTGCATTGCGAAGAATCAGCCGACGCTCAAAGCCGAGCGCTTCGACACCGCCACCGGTGAGATCCAGTTCGAATTCGTCCGGGCGTCGAACCTCGCCAGCCCGAACGCCGGCCACATGCGCCGCGCGAAGTACCGACTCGCTGATGCGACCCACTTCACGACCGAATGGGAGCTCTTCGAGAACGGGAAGAAGACGATGACGGAAGTCGAGACGTTCACCAAGGTCAAGTAAGGAAAGCGAGTCACCATCATGCCGAAATACATGCTGCTCCTTCATGGCGACCCGACGGGTTGGGTCAGCATGAGCCCCGAGGAGATGCAGAAAGGAATCGAGAAATACGTTGCGTGGGGCCGGAAACTGCGCGAGGCCGGGATTCTCGATGCCAGCCACAAACTGGCCGACGAGCCCGGCAAAGTGATCCGCAGCAACACCGGGAACATCCGCGTCTCCGACGGTCCGTTCAGCGAGACCAAGGAGGTCCTGGGGGGCTACTACATCATCAACGCGGACAGCTATGAACAGGCAATCGAACGGTCGCGCGATTGTCCGCAACTCGAATGGGGCGGGACGATCGAGGTCAGACAAATCGATCTCGTCTGATCGCGTGATCATGCCGGGAGCGACCGGGCCACCCGACACGCAGCAGCTGGTCGACCATCTGTTCCGCACCCGCGCCGGACAGATGGTCGCCTGGCTCACGCGAGTTTTCGGGCCCGCCCACATCGACCTCGCCGAGGAGGTCGTGCAGGACGCGCTCGTCAAAGCACTTCAGCAATGGCCTTACGCCGGCGTCCCTGCCAATCCCGGTGGGTGGCTCTTTCGCGTGGCCCGCAACGGCGCGCTCGACGTTCTGCGCCGGCATTCGGCGCTCCAATCGCGGACCGACGCCATCGTCGTCGAGCTGACGCGCCTGGCGGAGACTCCGGATCTGGAACCACGGGCGGTCGAAGACGACGAGCTGAGGATGGTGTTCATGTGCTGCCATCCCGCGCTCCCCCGCGACGCCCGGGTTGCCCTCAGCCTCAAAACCGTCGGCGGTTTCAGCATTCAGGAGATCGCGCGAGGGGTGCTGGGCTCGGAATCGACGATTGCCCAGCGCCTGGTCCGCGCCAAACGTCTGATCCGCGAGTTGCGCCTCGATCTCGAACTGCCGGAGGCGGCCGTGCTGAACGATCGCCTGGACTCGGTTCTCGAGGTGATATATCTGCTGTTCAACGAAGGCTACAACGCGCACGCCGGCGAGGACCTGATCAGAACGGATCTGTGCGGCGAGGCGATTCGGCTTGGCAGGTTGGTGGCCGGCTCGCCGAAAACAACCAGTCCGGCGGCTCACGCACTGGTGTCGCTGATGGCGTTTCAGGCCGCACGCATTCCCGCGCGCGTCGACGAAGAGGGAGAGCTCGTCCTGCTCGAGGATCAGGACCGTGGGCTCTGGGACGCGCGGCTGATCGCGCTCGGCTTTCATCATCTCGAGCTGAGCGCCGACGGGCCGGTCATCACGCCGTACCACGTGCAGGCAGCGATCGCATCGATTCATGCCCGCTCGACCGATGCCGGCGCGACGCCGTGGCCCGAGATCCTCGCGCACTACGACGATCTGCTCGAGATTCACCCGTCTCCCGTCGTCGCACTCAATCGCATCGTTGCCCTCGCGAAGGTTGAGGGCCCGCGGGTTGCGCTCGACGCGCTGGCGCCGCTCGAGCACGAGCCTGTGCTCGCCGGCTACTACCTTCTGCCGTCGGTCAAGGCGCGGCTGCTGGCCGAGACGGGCGACCGCGACGGCGCTGCCGCCTGCTACCGCGTTGCGCTGCAGTGCCCGTGCTCCGCCCCCGAGCGACGTCTGCTCTTGCGCCGCCTGCAGGCGCTCGACGGATGGATCAGCTGAGCGAAGGGCCTGTCGCGGATTCCGCCCGCGACAGTTTCCTGCAATAATCGGCGGCGCCATGCCGCTTCGTGCCTGCTTGCGCGCCTGCGCGTTCACCCTGCTTGCCACTGCGCTGTCCGCGCAGGAGTCCGTCGATCGGGACACCATCGCCAGGATTCGCGCCGAGGGGCTGGAACGGTCCCAGGTTCTCGAGACATTCAATCACCTCGTGACGGTCATCGGTCCCCGCCTCACGGGATCGCCGGCGCAAAAAGCGGCCGCCGAATACATGCGCCAGCGACTCGAGAAAGCGGGGCTGAAGAACGCTCACCTCGAGCCCTGGGAGTTCGGGCGCGGTTGGGAGCTCGAGCGATTCTCGATCGAGATGACCTCGCCCAGGTTCATGCCGCTCATCGGCTATCCGGAAGCGTGGTCGGCGTCGACTGCCGGCGTTCTGGATGCCACGCCCATCTTTGTCGGCGATCGGTCGGCTGACGAGATCGCGGCGATGAAGGATCGCCTCAAGGACGCAATCGTGTTGACGCAGCCGATCCAGACGGCGTTCGTGCGCGCCGATCGCGCACAGCCCACGGCTTCGACCGAGACGGTACGCATCGGCGCACCGCCGATGCCCGGGTCACGACGAAGTCAGGAAGACAGCCGGCGGATCGGAGAGGCGCTTCGGACGGGTGGTGCGGGTGTCCTCATCCGCCCGAGTGCGGGCGAGCACGGAACGATGTTCGTACTCGGACGCGATGCCGGAACCAATGCGATGCCGTCCGTGATCCTCGCCGCCGAGCACTACAACATGGTGGCGCGGATGCTCGCCGCGGGCCTGCCGGTCAAACTGCGCGTGTCGGTCGGCACGAAGTTCTACGAGTCCGACCGCAACAGCTACAACGTCATCGCTGAGATCCCAGGCACGGGCCCCGCGATCGGCAGCGAGGTCGTGCTCGTTGGCGGCCATCTCGATTCCTGGCACAGTGCGCCCGGTGCGACCGACAATGCGGACGGCGCAGCGGTCGTCGTCGAGGCGGCACGCATACTCTCGGCGATTGGCGCGAAGCCCCGCCGCACGATCAGGTTTGCTCTCTGGAGTGGAGAGGAGGAAGGGCTGCTCGGATCCAAAGCGTATGTGGCGCAGCATCTGGCCGGCGATGCGAACGCGGCGGCACGCGACAAGTTATCGGTCTACTTCAACATCGATCCGGGCAGCGGACCGGTCTACGGCTTCTACCTGCAGGGTCAGACCAACGTCGCGCCGATCATGGACGCGTGGCTGGAGCCGTTCAAGGATCTCGGCGCACGCCGCAACATCACCGAGTCGATCGGCAACACAGATCACCTCAGCTTCACGGCTATCGGCCTCCCGGCGTTCAACCCGATCCAGGACTACGTGAACTACGACGTCCGGACCCATCACACAAACATGGATACCTACGATCGCGTCCAGGAACAGGATCTCAAGCAGGCAGCGGTCGTGTTCGCCTCGTTCGCGTGGCACGCCGCGATGCGCGATCAGAAGCTGCCCAGGCCGAAGTCATTCGCCCAGGATTGACGCATCAGTTCTTGCGGCAGACCAGACCCATGTCGACAGCGATTTCCATGGCGTACGACCAATCGTGTTGAAAGTCGAGCTCCACGCGCATACCGATCAGGATCCGCTTGATCGTATTCCGCACTCCACAGCCGATCTCATCGATCGCGCCGCCGCGCTGGGCTATGGTGCGCTGGCGATAACGCTGCACAACCGGTATTTCGATCCCGCACCGCACACCGACTACGCGAGAGAACGGGGAATCGTGTTGCTCCCGGGAATCGAGCGCACCATTGCGCACCGCCATGTGCTGCTCGTGAACTTTCCACCCGAGTCCGCGTCGCTCACGTCGTTCGAGGCCGTTGCGGCGCTGAAGGCCAAGACTCGTGGGTTGGTGATCGCGCCGCATCCCTTCTACCCGACATTCAGCGCGCTCGGACGGCTGCTCGACGTGCACCCGGATCTCTTCGACGCGGTCGAGGTGAACGCGATGTTCACTCGGCTCCTGGACTTCAACGCCCCGGCCATCAGCTGGGCGCGCACACACGGCAAGCCCCTGGTCGGCAACACGGACCTGCACCTGCTGGATCAGATGGGCACCACCTACTCACTCGTGGACGCCCCGCCCGAGCCCGACGCCATCTGTCAGGCAATCCGCGAAGGCCGTGTCGAGGTACGGTCGCAGCCCCTGTCCACGTTCCGGGCTGGCGCGACGTTTCTCCGCATGGGCATCGGCGGTGCCGTCGGCCGCCTGACCCGGACGATCAGCCGCCAGAATACGCGCTGACCCGATTCGCCCCCTTCCCCATTTGCGATTCGCCTTTGCCATTTGCCATTTGCCATTTGCCATCCGTAACGTCCCGCCTTTCCCTGCGTACACTCCACAGACCTGATGGAGGTGCCCGATTTCGGCTCGCTCTACCAGCGCTACTCGCGTGACGTGCTGCGTTTCGCGCTGTACCTGACCGGCAGCCGATCCGAGGCCGAAGACATCGTGTCCGAGACGTTCGTGCGCGCCTGGCTTTCAGCCAGCCCGATCCGCGACGGTACGGTCAAGTCGTATCTGCTGGCCATCGCGCGCAACCTGCACATCGAACGGCATCGTCACCGTGCGCGACATGACGCGATGCCTGACGACCTGACGGACACGGCACCCGGGCCCGAGGTGCAGGCGAGCGGTCGCGACGAACTGCGTGCCGTGCTCGAGGCCTTGCAGCGGCTGCCGGAGATCGACCGGTCGGCGCTCCTGCTGAGGGCGCAGGAAGGTCTCTCGTACACGGAAATTGCCGCGGCGCTCGGCCTGACGGTCGCAGCGGCCCGGGTCAAGGTTCATCGCGCGCGTCTGCGGCTGCTCGAATGGCGTGGCGCAAGGAGTCACCTTCATGAAGATCACTCGTAACGTCATCAGCGATGTCTGGCCAGTGTACGCGGCGAACGAGGCCAGCGCCGACACGCGCGCCCTCGTGGACGATTTCTTGTCGAGCGATCCGGAATTCGCCAGGACGCTCCGCGCCGAGGTCGATCTCCCGGCCGTCGCCGTCACGCCGAGTGAGGAGCAGGAACGAAAAGCGTTCACCCGGACGCGTGACCTCGTACGCGGAGGCCGGGGACTGCGGGGGCTCAGGCTGGCGGCGCTCGTGCTGACGGTCTTTGCCTTCAAACGTGTCATCGACGACACCGCGTGGGTGCGGCCACCCACCGTGTTCATTGTCAACGCGACCCTGGCCACCCTCTTCTGGACAGCCTATGCCCTCCTGCTGCGCTGGTACCGGGAGCGCGCGCTGCGGCGGTAACGCGCCTCGCCATCGCGGTCCGTGATACAAGATGGCATGATCCTTCGTCTGCGCCTCGTGGCAGTCATCCTCGGCTGACGCTCGACTCGGCAGTCCAACCGGGCAGCAGAACCGAGGGTACGCTGCGCCCCGTTCAATGAGCGCGGTCGAAATCATCGATCGGTTCAGGGTACCGAACATGGAGATCAACCCTGGATTCGCACGCAGTAGCTCAGGAGACCGACCATGCCCGACGATGCTCCGAAAAGCGCGATCGAGCTCGCCATGGAACGCCTGCGGCAGAAAGATGCCGAGGCAGGGGTTCAGGAAACACCGCTGACCGACGCGCAGCGTGAGGCAATCACGGAGGCCCGGCGCGTGTACGACGCCCGTGTGGCCGAACGCCGAATCATGCACCAGTCGGCGCTCGTAGCCACCCTCGATCCCGAAGAGCGCGCCAGGTACGAGGAGGAGTTCCGCCGCGACCTCGACCGGTTCGAAACCGATCGCGACTCGAAGATTCGTAAAATCAGGCAGGGTTAACTTCCTCCACCCTCAACCTTCGAGTGGAGGCTCGAAATCCACGACATGAACAGCGTCCCTTTCGTCGAACCAGTGATGCGCGACGCACGATACGCGTGGCGGATCCTGCGGCGAACACCGGTGTTCACGGCAACGGCGGTTCTGACAGTGGCCCTCGCGATCGCGATCAACACGGCGGTGTTCAGCGTGATCGACGGAGTACTGTTGAAGCCGCTGCCCTATCCGAGACCCGATCGACTGGGGCTGGTCCTCAGAGTGGTGTCCGCCGCACAAGGTGAAGGCCGCGGCACGGCTGTTGACGGACGGACGTGGGACACGATCCGCGACCATGCGACGACCATCGAGCGCGCCGTGCTCTCGGATTGGACGACCGGCGTGAACCTGGTCGTGCCCGCGACCGCAGGTCCCGGCCAGGCAAGATACGTCCAGCAGCAACGCGTTGGAACCGGTTTCTTTCAGGTGCTTGGCGTGTCGCCGCTCATCGGCCGTGAATTCACCGCCGAGGAAGATGTCGTCAACGGTCCGCCGGCAGCCATCCTCAGCGCGGCACTCTGGCGCGGCCTCTTCAACGCCGATGCGTCGATTGTCGGACGACGACTGATGCTGAGAGGCGAACCGTACACCATCGTCGGCGTCATGCCCGATGGATTCAGCTCCGGACAAGCCGCCGATCTCTGGACGCCGCTGCGCCCGACGCTCGACGGCGAAGGCGGCGGGGAGAACTACCACATCCTCGTGCGACTGCGCGATGGAGCGAGCTGGCCAGCGGCGATGAGCGAGGTCGGACGTCTCGGCCTCGACCTGACCCGCGAGCGACCACCGCAGGACGGAGTCCGGATTGCGTTCTCTCTAATCCCGCTGCAGGAAGGAATCACCGCTGAGCTGCGGCAACCGTTGCTGATGCTCTGGGTCGCCGTCGGCCTGGTCCTGCTCGTCGCCTGTGTGAACCTGGCCGGGCTCCTCCTTGCGCGCGCGTCGCAGCGCACACGCGAGATCGCGACGCGCCTCGCGCTTGGCAGCGCGCGAAGCGCCGTGATTCGTCAGCTCTTCGTCGAAAGCGTCGTCCTCGCCGCGGTTGGCGGCGCGCTCGGCATCGCCCTCGGGTTCCTGACCCTCGACGCCCTTCGATGGCTCGCGCGGGACGCGTTCGAACTGTGGCAACCCGTCGGCCTCGACGGCCGCGCGATTGTTGTCGGCACGATCCTGTCGCTGGTGGCCAGCGTGACGTTCGGCCTCGCGCCTGCGGTTCAGGCCTCGCGCCTCGACGTGCGGTCGGGGCTGCTCGAATCGGGCCGTTCGATCGCCGGGCGCGCGTCCCGATGGCCTCGCCGGCTGCTCGTCGTCACGCAGGTGACGCTCGGCGCCGTGCTGCTCGTGGGCGCGGGGCTCCTGCTGCGAACGTTCGAGCATCTGCGAACCCTCCAGCCCGGCTTCGACTCGAGTGGCGTCGTCACCGCGAGCCTGTCGCTCGAAGACGCGCGTTACCGGACCGCGGCACCAGTGCTCAACCTCTTCGACGAGAGCCTGACGCGGATCAGGAGTACGCCCGGCGTCGAGGCCGCAGCCGTCACCCTCGGCCTGCCCTACGAGCGCCTCCTCAACCTCGGATTCCGTCGTGTCGATGGTCAAAACGCGGAGACGCGCGGCGAGATGACGAGCGCCGCCTACGTGACCCCTGAATTCTTCGTGGCGTTGCGGATTCCGATCAAACACGGCCGGGCATTCGATGCGCGCGACGCCGCCGGCGCGCCGGCTGTCGTCGTCGTCAACGACGCGTTCGCTCGGGCGTATTTCAACAGTGACGATCCGGTCGGCCGGCGCATCAGGCTCTCGGGAAGCGAACGCACGATTGTCGGCGTGGTGGGCGACGTGCAGCTGCGGCCCGGGTGGGGAGAAAACGGTCCGCTGGCACCCATGCCGCTCACCTACATGCCCGTGACGCAAGTCAACGACGCCTTTCTTCGACTGGTGCATGGCTGGTTCTCGCCGACCTTCGTCGTGCGATCGACGCGGCCCGCCGGCGAGCTGGCCGGCGCCATCCGCCGCGCCGTCGACGCGGTCGATCCGCTCCTGCCGTTTGCAAAGGTGCGCGTGATGGCAGAGGTGCGTGCGGAAGCGATTGCACCGCAACGATTCCTGGCCGCGCTGCTCGTCGGCCTGGCGATGGCGGCAGTTCTGCTGGCGGGCATCGGGCTCCACGGGCTCATCGCGACCTCCGTGGCCGAGCGGACCCGTGAGATGGGGATCCGCATGGCGCTCGGTGCGACCCAGTTCGGCGCCGTGCGTGCCGTGGCGCTGCCGGGCCTGATCCTCGCGGCATCCGGAACCGCGGCTGGCCTTGCCGTCGCAGCGGTCGCGGCGCGGCTGCTGCGTCACTTCGTCTGGGGAGTTGCCGTGAACGATCCCGTGACGTTGACGGGCGTGGCGATCGTTCTGCTCGGCGTCGCCACAATCGCGAGTATCGCGCCAACGCTTCGACTTCTCCGTCTCGATCCGGCGACAACACTGCGTCGCGACTGACTCATCGCTCGGTCGAGCGTCCGACTGAACCGCCCGGGTCCGGCTGTCCGCCACTTGTGACCGGCGGCGGGGTTTCGCTGATCTGTTGACGCCGCACGACGCGCCAGCAAAGAATGTCGGGAATCGAGTCTGGGATCTCAAACGCCAATGGCCAATGTCCTTGCATTCCCCCGCATGCCGGAACCTCCCGATCGCCCTCGACGGGGTCCCGATCGACGCGCGCAGTCGCGCGGCGGCCGGCGTGCTGACGACAAACCCGGGTTCGCGCCGCTCGTCCTCGTCGTCGACGGCGAGTCGAACGGCAACAGCCGATGCGAGGCGATCCTGGCCAAGCTTCACTTCGCCGTGGCGCCCGCACACGACGCTGCCGAGGCGATCCGGGTCATGGAAGCGCTGCGCCCGAACATCATCGTCGCCAGGATCGCGGACGCTGCTGCCATCCGGCAGGCGACGGCCGCCGACGTCCCGGTCGTCATCCTGAGCGACGATATGGCCGATCCCGAGGTCCTGATCGCCGAGATCCGCAAAGAACTCAGCACCCGCCGGCGCACCTGAGCCCCTCCGCCCGGCTTTCACGCCTTACGGGACGTGAGAGCCTACAGCGTCGTTCTGAGCGCCGTTCTGACCCTCGGGTTCACCGCGCAGGCGAACGCACAGCCGCTCGTCCGCGCCGATTTCACAGGCATCATCGCCTGGCTCAACGTCAACAAGTCGGGACTCACGGAATACAACGACTGGTACAACCGCAGCGCCTACGGCGGCGCGTCCGCCGGGTGGTTCTGGACCGATCACCTCAGAACCGAGGTGGACATCGGTGCGAGCTCCCCAGCCGAGCTCTATGCTGCGAGGCCCGTCGACCTCGACGGCGTGCGCACCTACACCTACTCCGAGTACCGGTTCAGCACGCGACGAATCGCGCTCAGCCAGCAGTATCAGTTCCTGCGAAACGTGTGGGTGCATCCACATGCCGGCGTCGGCCTGGACGTGACGTGGGAACGGACCGAGCGCACCGACGAGCCGGTGTTCACGTTCGACTCAGTGACCCGCGCGACGAAGATCGCGCGCCCTGAATTCACGGCAGAACCCACGACCCAAGTTCTTTACCGGCCCTTTGCCGAGATCGGCTTCAAGGCTTACATGAGCCGCACGGTGTTCTTTCGCGCCGACATGAGAACGGTCTTTCACAGCGGGCTCGACGAGTTGCTGCTGCGTTTCGGCGTCGGCGTCGACGTCGGTACGCGCTCGTCGTCGAGCCGCCATTGATGTGAATTGGAGGAGACCTATGACTCGCGCCATCGCTTTTCTGCTCTCCATCGCGCTCGCTGCCCCCGGCTGTGCAACGGCCCGGATGACGCGAGCACCGGCAGCGCCACTGTCAAAAGGGCCTTCGCAGGAACTCCCGGACCGCGCGCTCTTGACGACGTATCTGAAGCAGCTGCCGCCCGGGTCGAAGGTGCGCGCTCGGCTGATCGATGGCTCGACGGTTCGGGGGACGCTGATGAAGGCCGGCGACGAGGGGATCGTCGTCCAGACGAACGCGCGCCTTCCTGAGCCACCCCGAACGGTGCCGATCGATCAGATCCGTGCCGTGGACCTCGATTCGCCTGGAGGCGTCGCAAAGGCCATTGGGATCGGCGTCGCGGTCGGCGCGGGAACGTTCCTCGGTGTGATGTTGCTGCTCGTCGCGATCTACGGCGGCGATTAGGCGGTTGGGCGTGCTCAGTCGCTCCTATAGCTTGTTAGCGGCGCTTGGTCAGCATTTATTACTGCTCGCGGGGCCCCACCCCCGCTCGCTATACGTGCTTCGCGCGACGGCCTTCGGCCTTGCCGCCCGCCGCTGAAACACGCCGGCGGGCAGCCTAGCGCTCTGCTCAGCGCAGCACCGCTCTCAGTGCTTGTCCAAGTACACCGTTCCGTTCTTCATCACGAAGCGGACACGCCGGAGCGCGGAGATGTCCTGGGTTGGGTCGCCGTCGACGGCGATGACATCGGCCAGCAATCCCTGCTGCACCCGGCCGATTCGACTGTCCATGTGTAGGATCTTCGCCGCCGTCGACGTCGCGCTCCTGAGCGCGTCGCGGGCGGGCATGCCGTAGTTGACCATCAGCTCGAGCTCGCGTGCGTTGTCGCCGTGGGTGAAGACGCCGACGTCGCTGCCGCTGAGGATCGTGACTCCGGCGTCGAGGGCGGCCTTGAAGCTTGCGCGCTTGCGCGTGATCCCGGCCGGCTCCGGCATCTCTCCTTTCTTCCACCCGGCGTACTGCGACGTCGCGTCCCCGGCAGCCAGCGTCGGGCACAGCGCGACGTTGTGTTCGACCATCTGCTTGAACACCTCAGGCGTTCCGCCATCGCCGTGCTCGATGGTCTCGATCCCGGCAAGCACGGCCCGGCGCATCCCCTCGGCGGTGCTCGAGTGCGCAACGACCGGGCGGCCGCTGCTTCGCGCCGTCTCGACGATCAGCTTCAGCTCTTCGACCGAGAATGTCGGTGCGGCCTCGCCCCGTGCACCCCAGCGATAGTCCGCGTACACCTTGATCCAATCCGCTCCATGCCCGATCTGATCGCGCACAACGCGAATGAGCGAATCGGTGCCGTCGGCCTCCTCGGCGCCCTGCGGCACACGCCATTCGAGCGAGTAGCCCTTCGGACCGTAGCTACCCGTCGCGACGATGGCCCGGGTGGAAACCAGCATGCGCGGGCCGGGGATGATCCCCTGATCGACTGCCTGCTTCAATTCGACGTCCGCGTAGCCCGCGCCTTCGGTACCCAGGTCGCGAATGGTCGTGAAGCCCGCCATCAGCGTGCTGCGCAGGTGGTTCGTCGCGCGAGCGATCCGCAGTCCGAGCGACTCCTTCAGCACCTGGTCATTCCACGTCGTCTCATCGTAGGGGTGGAGCAGCACGTGCGAATGTCCCTCGACCAATCCCGGCAGGAGCGTCGTGCCAGGCAGCTCGATGACTTTTGCATCCGGAGCCGCAACGCTCGCCGCCGGGCCGGCCGCCTCGATGCGATCGCCGCGGACGCGAACCGCCCATCCGTCGTGGGACTCCACACCGTCGAAAACGCGCGCCGGCCGCAGCACGATTACCGGCCCCTGACTCTGGTCGCGTGCGCCGCGTCCCTGGGCCAGGCCGATGGCTTCACAGATGAGGATGGCGATTAAGACGACGTAGCGCATCAGTCCTCGCATTACTCAATGCGCGTGGGGCCCCACCCCCACGCGCTGCGGATTCAACGCCTGTCTCCCTGTGACCAGCAGCCCAGCACGGCCGACTGTGGCCGAGCGCCGAACGCCGTGTCATTGTAGCCATCCCTGGCGCTGTCTGAGCGGGTCCGGGATGCTACGATAGCCGCCACGGACCGCGGACAGCGGCACGCCAACTCTGAGTGCTGTCAGGAGTCATCCATGTTACGCCCTCGCCGATATCTCTGCCTTCTCCCGTTGATGCTCGCGGCGCTCGCCGCTCGCCCGTCTGCGGCCGACAAGCGTCCGATCACCGAGAAAGACCTCTTCAAGTTCGTGTGGGTCGCCGATCCGCAGATCACGCCGGACGGATCGCTGGTCGCGTTCGTTCGGGTGACTATCGACGAGAAGAAGGACCAGTACGAGACGAGCCTGTGGCTCGCGAAGACGGACGGCAGCGAGCCTCCGCGTCCGCTGACGAGCGGCATCCGCGACAGCTCGCCGCGATGGTCTCCAGACGGCCGGCGGCTCGCCTTCACTCGGGCCGTCGAGAAAGACGGGCGTCCGCAGCCGCCGCAGCTCTTCCTGATGGCGCTCTCCGGCGGCGAACCGCGCCCGGTGACCGAGATCCCGCGCGGCGCGGCAAATCCTGCGTGGTCCCCGGACGGCACGACGCTCGCGTTTTCGTCGGGCGCGCGGCCTGAGGATCTGGAAAAAAGCAAGACGCCGGACACGGCGGGCACCGGCAAGCCGGAGGAAAAGCCCCGTGAGTCCGACGTCAGGGTGATCACCGAAGCCGTGTATCGCGCCAACGGAATCCCGGGATCGGGATTCGTCGACACGGATCGCCCGGCGCAGATCTGGACCGTCACGGTCCCGGACGGCGCCGCGGCGCTGGCTACGCCGAAACGGATCACGTCGGGGGAATTCGCCGCGACCAATCACCGCTGGTCGCCGGACGGCTCGCAGATCTATTTCGTCTCCGATCGCCGCAAGGAGTCGTACTACTACGCGAACGACAGCGATCTCTTCGCGGTCTCGAGGGATGGTGGCGAGCCGAAGACGTTCGTCAGCATCGAGGGAGCAATCGGGCCGTTCACCTTGTCACCCGACGGGAAACATCTGGCGTTCGTCGGCACGCTGCATGGGACGCCCGAGCGGTCGTTCAGCCAGCCAGATCTCTGGGTGGTCGATCTGCCGGGTGGCACGCCGCGCAACCTGACTGCGAACTACGACTTCGACATGAACGGCGGCCTCGGTGGCGATCAGCGGGCGCCGCGCGGCCAGCATCCGGGCGGACCGGTCTGGAGCCGAGACGGGCGGACGATCCTCATCCGCATCGGCGAACAGGGCAACGCGAACCTCGCCCGCGTCGACGTCGCGAGTGGCCGCATCGAGCCGCTCACGAAAGGCAACCAGGAAGTCATGTCCTACACTGCCGACGACGCCGCCTCGAAGCTCGCGATGGTGGTGTCGACCCAGACGGTGATCGGCGACATCCAGATCGTCAGCACCGCGCCAGGCGGATCGCCGAAGAAGCTGACCGCCTTCAACGACGAATTGTTCGGGCAGCTCTCGATATCAGAGCCGGAAGAGATCTGGTACACGAGCTTCGACGGCAAGAAGATTCAGGGTTGGATTCAGAAGCCGCCGTCGTTCAACCCGTCCTCGAAGTACCCGCTGATCCTCGAAATCCACGGCGGCCCACACTCGGCCTACGGCAACACGTTCACCCACGAGTTCCAGTGGATGGCTGCCAAGGGCTACGTCGTGCTCTACACCAACCCGCGAGGCAGCTCGAACTACGGGCAGGAGTTCGGCAACATCATCCAGTTCGCGTATCCGGGAGAGGACTACAAGGACCTGATGGCGGGGGTGGACGCGCTCGTCAAGCGGGGCTACATCGATGAGAACCGGATGGGCGTGACCGGCGGAAGCGGTGGAGGGCTGCTGACGAACTGGGTCGTCACGCAAACGACGAGATTCAAGGCCGCCGTCAGTCAGCGTGACATCTCGGACTGGGCGAACTTCTGGTACACGGCGGACTTCACGCTGTTCACGCCAACCTGGTTCCGCAAGGCGCCCTTCGAGGATCCCGCGGACTTCGCGAAGCGATCGCCGATCACCTACGTGGCCAACATCCAGACACCGCTCATGTTCATCCTCGGCGACGAGGATTACCGGACGCCGCCGGCCGCCGGTGGTGAGGACATCTTCAGGGCGTTGAAGTACCTCAAGCGTCCGACAGTCATGGTTCGCTTCCCCGGCGAGAACCACGAGCTCTCCCGTTCGGGCCGTCCCTGGCACCGCGTCGAACGTCTCCAGCACATCGTCGGCTGGTTCGACAAATGGCTGATGGGCAAAGACTCGACGACGTATAGTTCAAGCAGGGTCAGTCGTTAGTCGGGAGTCGTCAGTCGACAGTCAGTCGGCAGTCGACAGTCAGTCGGCAGTCGTCAGTCAGTCGGCAGTCGTCAGTCGGCAGTCACAGTCGACAGTCAGTCGGCAGTCACAGTCGACAGTCAGTCGGCAGTCACAGTCGACAGTCAGTCGGCAGTCACAGTCGGCAGTCAGTCGCGAGTCGGTCGGACAGGCGGCGACGCGACTAACGACTCACGACTGACCGTCGACTGCGACTAGCGACCGCCGACTGCCGACTGCGACCAGCGACTCACGACTGACCGTCGACTGCGACTAGCGACTGCCGACTGTCGACTGCCGACTGTCGAGTGTCTCAACCAAACGCCACCCTTGCCCGCTCCGTCTGCAGCTCGTGCAGCAGGCGCATGACGTTGTAGGCGGTCAGCTCCACCATCGCCTTCGTCACGTGACCGTGCAGCTCGTCGCTCAGCAACGGCTCGAGCGTCTTCATGATCGCCACGAGGCGCTGCTCCTGCCCGGCCAGCTCCTGCTTGGTGACGACGCCGTCGGCGAGCGCGTTGGTGAAGGACTCGAGTTTGGTGACCTGTTCCTGAATCAGCGGGTGTTCGGATTTGTCGTCGAACCAGCTCGTACGAGCCACGGTGCCTCCTCGTGAAATCTCTGACCCTTGCCGCGGTCCGCTGCCCGCGATCCGCGGTCCGGCTGAAGCCGGACGCTACAACTGATTCCCAGCGGACAGCGGACAGCGAAAAGTATCTTGTTTACAATTGCTCGACCAGTTGCTTGAGGGCGGTCAGCCGCGCTTGCAGCTTCGCGCGTCCGCCCTCGGCCTCCATCTTCGCGATCATCGCTCCCGGCAGGAACTGACGGTCCGTGCACTCGAGGATCGCCGCCGTCTCCTGCAACTCGCGCTCGAGGCCCTGCGTGGACGGCATGAACTGCACGATCACGTCCTGCAGCGATTCCGCGGAAATGTGATCCAGACCCGCGAGCAGGGACGTGCGCCATGCGCGTCCGACCATGCCTTCAATGTCGGCGCCTGAGAGGTGCCCCTTCTGGGGAACGGGCGGAACGTCCTCGACCGCGATCTTCGACCCGAGCTTCCGCGCCATGATCACGAACATCTGACGGATCTCGGCTTCGTCCGTCGGATAGAAGAGCGGGATGTGGACCTCGGCTCGGCCCTGACGCTTCAAGTCGATGGGCAGCAGGTCCGGACGGGCCGTGAGCAGCATCCAGATGATCTGCCCGCGGTAGCGCGTGTCCCCCATCTGCGCGGCGATCATGCCGAAAACCCGGCTCGACGTGCCCGAGTCCCCTTCCGATTCGCGGCTGCCGAGCGCGGCGTCGGCTTCATCAACGACGACCACCACCGGTCCCATCGCGCGAAGCACGGCCAGCACGCGCTCGAGATTGCCTTCCGTCTCGCCGACGTACTTCGACCGGAAATTCTTGAGCATGACGCAGGGGACACCGATCTCACCGCTGACGCACTGCGCCAGAAACGATTTCCCCGTGCCGACCGGCCCACAGAGCAGATAACCCATGGGCAGCGTGTCGAGGGCGCCTCGCTTCAGGAGTTGCGCGTCCTCGCGGAGCCGGCTCTTCGCCGCGTCGTGACCGACCACCGTGTCGAGGTCCCATTTCGGCTCGATGAACTCGAGCAGGCCGCGGCACTGCCGCTCGAGCAGCCGCTTCTTGAGCGAGCGGAACACACCCGCATCGAGCCGGCGTCCCGATTCCTGGGCCGACTGGATCAGCACATTGAGATCCGTGTTCGAGATGCCGGCCGTCAGCTTCGCCAGCTCCGCGGCGTCGTAGTCCGAGATCTCCTTCAGCGCGGTGCCGCCGCACGCGTCGATGAACGTCTGCCGCTCGGCAACGTCCGGCAACGGCACTTCGATCGTCGCGACGTGGGGATTGCCCGTCAGGCGATCGCTGAGATCGGCGAGACGCTCGTCGATCATGATGAACGCCATGTTCAGGCGCTTGACGTGCGGGCTCATCGCCCAGTTGAGCATCGTCACGAGCTGCGAGGAGGTCTGGAGGTTGAGACGGCCGGGCTCTCCCGCGGGAAAGAGGTACGACGCCTGATCGAGGATCACCGCGACGCTCAGCCGATCGTCGTCGCCGGCCATGATGTTGGCGCGGACGAAGCGGTCGAGGATGGCGAACGTCGAGGCGGGATCCTTCGGCAGCGCGCTCAGATCGCCGACCTTCCGGTTGGCGAGCGCCACCATGTCCTTGAGCCGGGCTTCGTTGCGGCCGGCGAACGCGCGCAGACCCCGGCCGAGGTCGTAGTGGAGCACGAGGGCCCAGCGGCCGAACAGCTGCTCCGCCAGGAATTCCGACAGCACGCCGTAGCGCGAACCCTGCGCGTCCATGCGGAACAAGTCGTAAGTGTTGCCGTGGAGGACGAAGGCGGCAGTCGTGCCGGAGAAGAACAGGTCGGCAAGCGAGTGCGCCCACGGCGGCACCCACGACGGAAAGTCAGCAGGCCGGCGTTCCTGGCGCGTCTCAGGCGTCATTACGGAGCACCTCCCGCAGATCGCTTTCGAGGATCGCCGGCGGCTCTTCGAGTTGATCCGCGAGGCCGGTCAGATGCTGCAGCTCGCTCACCGCCTTCTCGGTCTGCCGCATGCTTTCGGCGGCCGAATCGACCTGACTGCTGAGGAAGTCGGGGTCCTGACGATTCACCGCCATCTCGGCGAGCGTCTGAATCTTGCCCTCGATCCGATCGAGCTCGATGGTCACGAAGTCCGCGTTCTTTTTCGCGCGCGTGAAGTTGTCGAGGCGCAGCTCCCCCATCGCGATGCTGTCCTGGAGCGAGCGGACGACGCGCTCGTCACCGCCGGTCTGGGCGGTCGCCAGATTCTTGCGCAGGTCCTCGAGTCGGCCCGTGATCTCTTTCTCGTTCATCGTCTGCAGGAATCGATCGAGCGCCGTCTTCGAGAGCAGCAGCCGGAGGAAGAGCCACAGCAGCCGGTCGAGGCCCGGGGTGCGGATCTCCTCGGCCGAGCTCGGACGCTCGCTCGCGGCGCCGCGGACGCCCGCGGCGATCGAACGCATCTCGACGCAGCGTCCGTGCAGGCGTTCGAACCGGCGCCGCGCATCCTGTGGCAGCCCCGCGAGCATCTCGATCAGGGACGGCGCGGGAGCAGCGGGCGTGGCCCCGGTCTTTTCGCCGGCGGCGGTACGCTTCGCATGCGCCTTCGCATCGATGGCCGCGCGAAAGTGGGGAATGGATACGAGGCCTGCCAGATACGTGAGCTCTCCGGCCGCCACGAGCGGCAGCAGCACGGCCGCCGCCGGCATCAGCGCCGCGGCCACCGCACCGCCGGCGAGAAAGAGAAGGTTCCACCGGAAGAAGAAGGCCTCCCGGAGGTAGTCCTTCAGCTCAGCGCCTTGCGGCACTCCCTTGGGGGGATCGTCCAGCTCGCTCAATCGTCACCCGCCCGCGTGGACGCTTCGAGCTTGTCGATGGTGTCGCGGATCTCGAACACGCGCTCCAGGAATGCCGGTTGCCGCTGCATGTCCTTGGGCGCCCGGTCCGATGGCGGGATTGCCATTTCTCGCAGGATCGTACCGGGCGCCGACGAAAAAATATACACGCGGTCGCCGAGATACACCGCTTCTTCAATCGAATGGGTCACGAAGAACACCGTGGCCTGCGCCTCGCGCCAGAGATCGACCAGCAGCTGCTGCATGTGCAGGCGGGTCGTCGGATCGAGCGCGCCGAACGGCTCATCCATCAGGATGATACGAGGCGAGAGAATCAGCGTCCGCGCGATGGCGACGCGCTGACGCATGCCGCCCGAGAGCTGATGGGGGAACTTCTGCGCATCACGCCCGACGTCGAGGCCGACCTTGGAAATCCACTCGCGCGCCCGCTCGCGGCGCTCCTTCGTCGCCACGCCGCGGCACTCGAGGCCAAACGCCACGTTGTCTTCCACGGTCCGGTTGTCGAACGACGTGTAGTCCTGGAAGACCATCGCGCGATCCGCGCCGGGATCGCAGACCGGCTTGTTGGCGATCAGCACTTCGCCCTGGGTCGCCGGGTGATGTGGACGGAGTCCCGCAATGAGGCGCAGCACCGTGGACTTGCCGCACCCGGACGGACCCAGGATGGCGATGAACTCGCCCTTGTTCACGAGGTCCGGCACGCAGAACGTGACGTTCCGGATCACGGTGAGGTCGCCGAACTTCTTCGTGACGTTCTTGAATTCGACGACCGGCGGCAGCTCCGTGGGACACTCCAGCGCGGGGTCCATGGTCACGCCTCGGTCTCCCGGTGTGGAAACAGGCCCCGCTGAAAGAAGAGCAGCAACCGGTCGATGCCGTACGCGAGCAGGCTGATGATGATGAGGATCAGGATCACGTGCTGCGGAATCGAGCGGCGCTGACTGTCCATGAGCAGCCGGCCCAGACCGTATTCCGCGTTCACCACCTCGGCGAGCATGATGTAGCCGAAGGCCAGCCCGAACAGGTGGCGCAGCCCCTCGTAAATGGCCGGCAGCGCCAGAGGCACCAGGACCTTCGAAACGATTTGCCACTCCGACGCCCCGAGCGTCTGCGCGGTCTCGACGTAGCGATCCGGGACTCCGGCGACCGCCGATACCGTGTCCGAGTAGATGAAAGGCACGCAGGCGATGAAGATGAACATCACCTTCTGCGTCTCGTCAATCCCGAACCACATCAGCGTGAGCGGGATCAATGCAGCGATCGGCACGTTGCGGCCGAAGACCGCAAACGGCGCCCCGCCAGCCTCGAAGAGACGCCAGCTCGCCGACAGAACGCCCAGCGGCACACCGACAATCACCGCGAGGCCGAAGCCGATCAACACGCGTCTCATCGAGGCCGCGATGCTCTGCATCAGCGCGCGCTCGTAGAAGAGCGACGGAAAACTTCTGACCACCTCCATCGGGCTCGGCAACACGGCCGGCGAGATGATCCGCTCCTCCGCAATGGCCCCGCGCGTGAGGATCCACCACGCGAGGAGCACAATCCCGATGCTCACGACGCCGGCAATCGCGCGAACGGGCTGCGGCGTGCCCTGCCGCAGCTCCATGAGCGATGACCACGACACGCGGGGCATTTACTTCGCGCTACCCGCTTCTGCGGGATAGACCTTGATCTCCACGCGCCGGTTCTTCGCGTTGTTCTCGGCATCGGACGAATCGGCCGGGCGATCCCAACCGATGCCCGCGGTCGAGAACTGGTTGGGCTGCAGCGTCGGGAAGCGGCGGACGATGGCTTCTTTCACCGAGTTCGCGCGATTGAGCGACAGCTCCTGCACCAGGCTCTTGGGCACCTGTCCGCGCATCGAACCGTCAGTGTGCCCCTCGATGACGATCCGCGCCGCGCCGTACTGCCCGGCCAGCTTCCCGACCTCTTCGACGACGAACTGGACGTTCGGGTCGTAGAGTTCCTCAGTGTCCTTGCCGTTGTCTCCGGTGCGCGTCACCTTCTTGTTGAGATCCCAGGAGTTCGGGAAGAAGTGGATTACGACGGTCTTCGTCAGGATCTCTTCTTTCTCACCCTGGACGGCCCCGGCGGTCGCCGGCGCGAACTGGACGTCGTATTCGTTCTTCTGGCTCGCGTACTTCGGCTCGCTCGCCAGCTTCTGGATGACCGAGAAGTCCATCACCTGGTCGAACGGCGTCTGCTGCGACACGGCGTTGATCTTCTTGTAGAGGAAGTAGGCCGTGTTCCAGGTGCGCTCGAAGTTGGTCGGACTGTTCTGGTTCAGGAAGAAGTCGCGGTTCTCGGCGTAGTTGGTCGAGTGCGCGTCACCGAGCATGCCGAGCGCGTCCCCTTCGGGGATCGAGTAGCCGGTCGCCATCAGCTTCGCGACCTTCTGCTTCGCCTCCTGCTGCTT
>DATAEK010000078.1:0-22702 GCA_036258055.1 Vicinamibacterales bacterium | reverse complement strand
AGGTCGGCGCTCGAGAGCAGCGGGCCTTCGGTGAGCAGCACGGCTCGCTCGATCGAGTTCTCGAGCTCGCGGATGTTGCCCGGCCAGTTGTACCGCATCAACAGCTTGTGCGCGTCCGGCGCGATGCCGGACAGGTTCTTCTTCAGTTCCCCCGCGAAGCGCTTGAGGAAGAACTTCGCGAGCTGCTCGATGTCCTCCTTGCGCTCACGGAGCGGCGGCATGTCGATCGAGACGACGTTCAAGCGGTAATACAGGTCTTCGCGGAACAGCCCCTGCGCGACCATCTGCGGCAGGTTGCGGTTCGTGGCGGTGATGACCCGGACGTCCACGCGGAGCGTGCGCGTGCCGCCGAGCCGCTCGAACTCGTGCTCCTGCAGGACGCGGAGAATCTTGGCCTGCGTGTTCGGGCTCATGTCGCCGACTTCGTCCAGGAACAGCGTGCCGCCGTCGGCCTGCTCGAAGCGCCCGACGCGTTGTTTGTCGGCGCCCGTGAAGGCACCCCTCTCGTGCCCGAAGAGTTCCGATTCGAGCAGGTTCTCCTGGAGCGCCGCGCAATTGACCTTGACGAAGTTCCGGCCGGAGCGCAGCGAATTGTGATGAATCGCTCCCGCGATGAGCTCCTTGCCCGTTCCCGTCTCGCCACGGATGAGGACCGTGGTGTTGCTCTTCGCGACCTTTTTCACGATCGACAGAACCGACTGCAGTGCACCGCTCGCACCGACGATCCGGTCGAAGTCGTAGATATCCTGCTGCGTGTGACGGAGGTACTCGATCTCGTGCTTGAGGCGGCGATGCTCGATGGCCTTTTCGACCTTGAGCTCCATCTCCTCGATCTCGAACGGCTTCTGCACGTAGTCGAAGGCGCCGATCTTCATCGCCTCGACGGCGGTGTGCACGGAGCCGAACGCCGTCATCAGAATGACCGCCGTGGACGGCTGCAGCGACTTGGCGGTCCTGAGGACGTCCAGGCCGTCGCTTCCACCCATTTTCAGGTCGCTCAGCACGACGTCGTACTGCCCTTCGTGCAGCTTTTCGATCGCCACGTTGCCGTTCGGCGCCTCATCCACCTCGTGATGCGCGTCGGACAGCGCGCGAATGATGCCGCGCCGCAGCGAATCGTGATCGTCTGCCACCAGAATCCGGCCCATTGCTCTGCCTCTCTCTACTGAGTTACGAGCGCCGCCCGTCGCACCGAAGCCCGAATCGTTCCTGAACCGCTGGCGCGGTCAATTGCCCGCGCGTTACCCGAACAGCTGATGATTCCCCGTCACCGGCAGCGTCACCCTGAACTGCGTTCCGCCGCCGCGACGCTGGCTGACGTCGATCCGGCCGTCGTGCGCGTCGACAATCTTGCGCACGATCGCCAGCCCGAGTCCTGATCCCTGCGGCTTGGTCGTGAAGAACGGGCTGAAGATCCGGTCCATCACTTCTGGCGGAACACCCGGTCCGTCGTCCATCACGTCCACCTGAATGCTGGTGCTGCTGACGATGTCGCTCCCGGCAGGCGGCTCTTCCTCTTGCAGCTGCGTGGCGAGGATACGCACGGAGCCGCGGCCGGTGAGTGCCTCGAACGCGTTGGTCAGCAGGTTCGTGAACAGCTGACGGAGCTGGTGCGGATCGCCCTGGATGGCCGCCAGATCCGCGGGCAGTGCAATCTCGACGGCCACGTCACCGCGCGGCACGTGCCCTTCCGAGAGCGACACCGCGTCACGGATCACGTCCGACAGCGAAATGCGCTCGACCTGCAGCCGGATGGGGCGGACGAACTCGAGGACCTCGAGGACGATGGCGTTGGCCATCTTCGCTTCCTTGATGATGTCCGCGAGGATCGACTGTGCGTCTTCCGAGTCCGGGAGCTGGCGCTTGAGGATGCCCGCCATCACCTCGATGCCGCCGAGCGGATTCTTGACCTCGTGCGCGATCGCCGCCGCCATCTCGCCAAGCGCCGCAAGCCGGTCGCGAAGCCGTTCGCGCTCGACCAGTTGCTCCACCCGCGTGAGGTCCTTGAAGAACATCGTCGCGCCGGTCACACGCCCGCGGGCGCTGCGGACCTGCGAGAGGGTGTAGCCGATAACCTTGCCCGTGGTCTTCAGCCGGAGCTCAACCCGGCTCGGCAGGTGCGAGAGATCGAAGGCCGCCGCGATGACGCGGCAGACGTCGGGCTCGTCCTTCAGGATGGAGGTGAAGGGCTTGCCGATGTCCCCCGCCCGCGACTTCAGGCCGAGGATCTGGTAGGCGGCTTCGTTCATCACCGCGACCCGGCCGTCGCGAGTCACCGCCAGGACGCCGTTGCGGAGGCTCCAGACGAGGTCCCGATAGAAATGTTGCGGGTCTACTCCCGCTGCTTCCTCGGGTCGCTGACGAGTTCGGCTCTGAATCGCGCGTTTGGACGCGGATTGGCGTTCGGCAGGCGCGGATTTACGTGGCGACACAACAGGATCGGTCTCGACACCGGTGTCATCCGGCGGCAGTATTGTAATTGCGTGATCCTGGTCAGCCAAGCTGTTTTCCATCTTCAAGTTACGGCGGCTCCTGGCGGCCGTTTCGGTGCTAGGACGGGCGGCGGACGAATCCCGGGCCCCTACCCGAGCCGGTTCCTGTGCAAGGGCAAAGGATGTACCCCGATTGGCTGCGCGCAAACTGTTGAAAAATCGAAGCTTTTGAAAAGGAGGGATTCGGAGCGGCCGAGCCTGTGATTACAAATGTGACGTTGAATTACAAATCTGTCTGTAGAGCTTCCCATTCGTTCATCAAATCGCCCACCTCCCACATCAGGGCCTGATGCCGGTCGATGATCGGCTGGGCCGCATCCCGGTTTTCGTAGAAACCAGGCGTCGACATCGACGACTCGATCTCTTTGATCGCCTGCTCGCGATCGGCGATGCGGGCTTCGAGCTCTTCAATACGCTTGCGGCGCTGGTCCGCCGCCTTCTTGACCTTGCGTGTTTCCGCTTCGTTCCGTTTGCGGTCCTCATACGAGATCTGCGCTGCCACCTTGTCGGTGCCGGGAGGCGCTGATGCTGCCGGCGCTGGTGCCTTCTTCGGCGACTTCTCTGACGGCTTCGCAGGGCTCGTCGACTTCGTCGCTGCAACCGGAGCGGGCGCGGGCGCCATCTGTTGCTTCCGGCTCCAGAGGAACTCTTCGTAGTTGCCGGGATAGAGGAGTGCCTGCCCGTGGCCGATGTCGACGACCTTCGTGGCGAGCTTGTCCACGAAGTAGCGGTCGTGCGAGACGAAGATGAGGGTGCCCCCGAAGTCCTCGAGCGCTTCGAGCAGCACGTCCTTCGAATCGAGATCCAGATGGTTCGTCGGCTCATCGAGCAGGAGCGTGTTCGACGGTCGCAGGAGCATGCGCGCAACCGCCAGCCTGGTGCGCTCACCTCCCGACAACACGCGCACGGGCTTCTCGACGTCGTCGCCCGAAAAAAGGAAGCCGCCGAGGATGTTCCGGATGTGCGGGACCATGTGAATCGGGGCGTCACCAGCCAGCGTCCCGTACACCGTCAGCGTGGGGTCGAGGCGTGCTGCCTCGTCCTGCGCGAAGTACTGCGTCACGACCTGGTGCCCCTCGGTCCGTGTGCCGGTATCGGGCGCTTCGACGCCCGACAGCATCCGCATCATCGTGGACTTGCCCGCGCCGTTCGGGCCGATGAGAGCAATGCGATCGCCGCGCTCGATGTGAAGGTTCACGCGGTCGAACACGCGGACCGGCCCGTAGGCCTTGGAGATGCCTCGCAGATCGAGCACCGTGCGCCCGCTCTTGACGCAGGCCGGGAACGAGAAGTGGACGCGCTTGCGCTCCGGCGGGATCTCGATCGGCACGACCTTCTCGAGCATCTTGATGCGGCTCTGCACTTGCGCAGCTTTGGTGGCCTGATATCGGAATCGATCGATGAACGCCTTCATCCGGGCGACCTCGTCGTCCTGGTCGCTCTTCTGTTGACGGAGACGCTCCATCCGCGCCTCACGCTCGCGCAGGTAGTCGCTGTAGTTCCCGGTGTAGTCCGTCAGCTTCCGCAGTCCGATCTCGGTGATGCGAGTGACGACCGAGTCGAGGAAGAAGCGGTCGTGCGAGACAAGAATCACCGCGTGCGGGTAGTCCGAGAGGTACTCCTCGAGCCAGTTGCGGGCGTCGAGATCGAGATGGTTCGTCGGCTCGTCGAGAAGCAGCAGGCCTGGCCTACGGAGCAGGAGCTTCGCGAGCGCGATGCGCATCTGCCAACCGCCGGAAAACGTCTCGGTCGGCCGGTCGAGATCCTCGGGCGAGAATCCCAGGCCGCGGAGGATCGTGGTGATCTTCAGATCGATGCTGTAGCCCTCGAGCCGCCGGAAGTTGTCCTGCAGCTCGCTGTAACGGGACAGCATCGACGCGTGCTCGGATTCGTGGCCGGTGTCGTGCGCGAGGCGGTCCTCGAGGGTCTGAATTTCCTTCCGCATGTCGAGCAGGCTCTCGAAGGCGAGCCCGGCTTCCTCTTTGAGGGTGCGGCCGCTGTGATTGAGCCCATCCTGCGGAAGGTAGCCGATGGTGAGACCGGATGGTTTGACGACGCCGCCACCGTCGGGCTCGTCGAGCCCCGCCAGCATCTTCAGCAGCGTCGTCTTGCCGGCGCCGTTGGGGCCGCTCAGGCCGACGCGTTCGCGGTCGTCGATCTGCCAGCTCACGGAGTCGAGCAGCACTCGATCGCCGAAGGCCTTGCTGAGAGATGCCAGTTGAATCATGAGTGACGGCGCCCGAATGCCGCGCGCCCGCGGCGAGCCGCGTGGCTGCCGGGGAGGTGTGGTCCCATCAGGCGTACGGGGGGCGACCCGAAACGTATCACTTTAGCACACCGTACACGGCGATTTGGCGGCAGCGCTCTCCGTCGATCCGCGTGCCAAGCCCGCCACAGCACGGGTCGGCTTGCGTCGCTAGGAGTCCTGGGTTTATCGAAGGTCCCGGTGGTTCGGCGGACGTCGCAACCGTGCCGACGTTTGCCGGGCAGGGCGATGGCGCGCGTTGACGGCAACATCGACCGTGTCCACGTGCCGCCCTCTAGCATCTCCCCGTGAAAACGCACGAGACGCGCCTTTGAGCGACTTTATATGACGACAACGGATTTAATGCGGAGCTGTAGACCTCTAGAGGTCAAGGCTTACTCGCCGAGCGCCTTTGCGGCGGCCGCGAGCACGCGCGGAACCCGAAACGGTTTGGTGAGATATCCGGACACACCGAGATTCACGGCCTCGATGGCGCTGGCTTCGGTCGAGAAGCCGGTGACGATGATCACCGGGATGTCCGGCTTGAGACGCCGCGCCTCTCGAATCACAGTGAGGCCGTCGACGCCCGGCATCTTCAGGTCGGTAATCAGCAGATCGTAGGGGATGATGCGGAGCCGCTCGAGCGCGGTTCGGCCGTCGGGCGCGATGTCCACGTCGTACTCCGCGAGTGCCAGCGTTTTCGCCAGCAGATCACGGATGGTCGCCTCGTCGTCGACGACGAGCACGCGCGGGCGAGCGGTCATCGCGGCGACGCTGCGCGTGGTGGTCACGACCGGTCGGATGTTGCGCGGCCTCTGGCTCTCGAGCCAGGCGTCGATATCGCGCTTGCGGAAGCGCCACTGCCGGCCGACGCGGACCGCGGGAATTTTGCCTGCCTTAATCAGCCGATAGACCGTACGGAGATTGACCTGTAGGTAGTCGAGTACCTCTTCGGTCGTCAGAAAACTCTCGTCGATCATCGCCAGAGTACTTTACCAGACTTTGGACGACTTCGAGCGCGCTTCACACTCCTTCAACGCTGTCGGCGACGGGCAATTCCAGGGTGACGGCGGCGCCGCCGTCCGGCGCGTTCGCGACGGTAATGACGCCTCGATGTTCCTGCACGATTCCATACGTGATTGCCAGCCCGAGCCCGGTTCCCTGCCCGACTTCCTTGGTCGTGAAGAACGGATCGAAGACCCGCGGGAGATGGTCGGGCGCGATGCCGCGTCCACTATCGCTAATCGTTGTCACGATCCGTTCGCGATCGTCACTGAGACAGGTGGTGATGCGGATAGTGCCCGCTGGTCCTGCGCCGGCGATGGCCTGCTCGGCGTTGACCATCACGTTCACGAAGGCCTGTTGAAGGCGGAGTGGATCGCCGACGACAGCGGGCAGACTGTCGGCGTGGTCGCGTACGACTGTGATCTGCTGTCTGGCCTGGGCTGTCCGGCGGCTGGCGAGCGCCCGGGACAGCACGCGGTCGATCTTCAACCGGCGTCGCGTCATGTGGTGCGAACCGGTGAAGACGAGCAGGTCGTGCACGATCTTCGCCGCGCGATCCGCGTCGTGATAAATGCGGCGCAATTCCGCTCGCACGGATTTCGCCGACGGGTTGTTGTCGATGAGCAGTTCGAGATGTCCGAGGACCCCCTGGAGCGGGTTGTTCATCTCGTGGGCAATCCCGGCGACGAACTGCCCCAGGGCCGCAAGCTTCTCGGTCTGCGCAAGCTTCGTGCGCAGCACCTCGCGCTCGGCCTCGAGCCGCATCTGCGCGGTGATGTCGCGCGCGACCATGACACGCCCCGCGGACTCGCCGTCCTGGCTGACCAGCGGCGTCACCGTCACGATAAACGTGCCGCCAAGCACGCTCGAGTCGAACGTGCGCGTGCGGGCAGTGGCCATCGTGTCCACGGCCGTTTCGTCGCCCTGGATCCACGCGGTCAGCTCGGGTCCGACGAGCTCGTCGAGCCGCCGGTCGATCAGCGCAGCTCGCGTGCTGTGCAGCCGTGAGGCGAAGGCCTCGTTGGTCTGCACGACCCGCAGGCCACTGTTGGTGACGACGAGGAGATCGTCGAGAGAGTGGAACGTGTCTTCGAGCAAGCGCCGCTGCTTCAGGATCTCGTCGAGCAGCTGCCGGTTTTCGATCGCCACCGAGAGCTGCCTCGTGAGCTCCTGCACCAGCGCCAGCCGCCCCGCGTCGTCAAAGCCGGGCGCGCTTCCGTCAATCGTGACCACGCCGAGCGCACGGCGCCAGCCGCGCAGCGGAGCCACAATGACCGGATCAGCGCCCGCCGTGTCGATTGCCTGCGCCCGATCGAGCCGCAGGCCGTCCGCGACCGGATGGCGGCGATCGTCAGCGGACACCCGCGGTCGCGCGGCCTGACGCACCGGGTCCGACGAAGCGCTGAGCACGAGCTCGCGAGCGCGACGATCGTGCAGCCAGATCGAAACCGCTTTCGTGCCGAGCAGGGTGTTGACGTCGGATGTGAGCGATTCGAGCGCGATCTGTCCGCTTGCCGGCGATGCCAGGCTTCGCCAGAACGCTACCGAGAACTCTCGAAGACGCTCGTGGAACGAGCGCTCGCGGGCGAGGTGGTTCCATTCGACGACGAGGCCGAACTCCACGGACGCAGTCGAAGCGCTCGCCAGCACCTGATCGTCGGGTGCAGACGGATCCCCGACGGCGAGCACGCCGGGCTCACGCCATCCGACGACCGGCACGATCAGGGCGCGCGCGGACGCGAGGACTCGCTGGAGAGTCGGCAGAGCGCCGAGCTCGATGATGGCCGGATATTCAGTGACGCGAGAGGTCAGCTCGAAAGCTTCGTTCCCCGCGATGCGTGCACCGAGTTCACCGAACCCGCGTCCGGATGTGGCGCGATACTCGTTGCCGTGCCGTTCGAGCACGATCGAACGGGATCCGCCGGTGCTCGCCAGGAGCTCACGATGCAGTTCCGGGAGCAGATCGCCAGGACGGGTGCCCTGCGCGACGAGGCGGGCCAGCACACTGGAGGGGGCAGTCCGCGGCATGCTCGGGAGGCGTAGGGGATTCTAAGCTGTTGAAGGCAAAAGGTAAAATGAGATCCGACTGCTCCGACGGCCGTGACGTCTAAATCTGTGAACGACGGGCGGCCAGGAGAGCCCGGACACTCTGTTCCGCGGCAGGGCGTCAACCTGATGACAAGTGACGAAGAGCTGGTCGCCCGCTCGATGGGGGGCGATCTCGATAGCTTCAACCAGCTCGTGGTGCGCTGGGAGCGGCCGATCTATGCCCTCGCGTACCGGGTCATCGGGCGTGAAGAAGACGCTCGCGACGTCGCGCAGGAGACGTTTTTGCGCGCCTTTCGGGCGCTCAGCGGGTTCAAGGGGCAGGCGAAGTTCTCCTCCTGGCTCTATCGGATCACCCTGAATCTCTGTCGGGACTGGATTCGCCGCGAGCGCCGCACACCCGTCGCGCAGGCTCCGGAGGGCGTGGACCTCATCGAGCTCGCGGGGGAGTCGGAACCGTCGGAATCGGTGGAAGATCTCGTGTCGCGGCGGGAGCTGTCGCGCGTCGTCGCGAGGGCGATGGCGTCGTTGCCGGAGGATCAGCGCACGGCGATCATTTTGAAGGAGTATCACGGGCTGACGTTTCAGGAGATCGCCGATCTCCTGGACTGCCCGTTGAGCACGGTGAAGACCCGGTTGTATCAAGGGCTGACCGTCCTGCGGAAACATCTCGGACAGGCGGGCGTCGAGGGTAGCATCCGCAGCGGTCGAAGCGCGTCGACGTCGTGGAGCGGCGCGCGGGCTGTCGGGGGAAATGAACATGTGTGACAAGGAACTCCTCGTCGGCTATGTCTACGACGAGTTGGCCAGGCCCGAGCGGCTGGCGTTCGAAACCCACCTTGCATCCTGCACGGACTGTCGCGAGGAGCTCTCGGCGCTCCGCACGACCCGCACGCATCTTGCGGCGTGGGCGCCGCCCGAACCGGAGCTGGCATTTCAGATCGTGCGAGGCCCGGTGGCGGCACCCGCGCCATCCCGGTTCCGGCTGTCTCCCGCGTGGGGACTCGCCGCGGCCGCGGTACTGCTCCTCGCTGTCGCGTCGGCGATCGCCAACGTCGAGGTGAAATACGGAGCTGACGGTTTCACGATGCGAACCGGATGGGGGAAAGCGATCACTCCCGGGCAAGGTGCAGCGGTCCCGCTCACGACGGTGAACGCGGTGTCCTCCGATGCGTTGCGCACGGAAGTGAACGCGCTTCAGCAGCGGATTCACGCGTTGGAGTCCTCGGCCCAGGACATGGCCGTGGTGCGCGATGCGCTCGCGAAGCCAGGCGATCCAGGAGTGCTGCGGCAGGTTCGCCAGCTCGTGGCCGACAGCGAAGCGCGGCAGGAGCGTGAGCTCGCGCTCCGGATGACGCAGCTCATGCGCGACTTCGAGGCCACACGGCGCGTCGATCTCGCCCGGATTCAACAGAGCTTCGCGCAGGTGCAGGGATTGACGGACACGACGATCCTCCGGCAGCGCGCCATGCAGGACCAACAGAACCAGTTGATCCGTGTCGTGAACCAGAGGTAGATCGGGGCAGCGTATGACTATCAGAGGTGCGAACGTGATGAGACGCGTGATGACAGGAGTGGCGATCTCGCTCGTCCTCCCGGCGGTCGCGGCGGGGCAGCAGGGGCGGACACCCGAGGCGAGACGCGATCACATCCGCATGATGGAGGGGGTCCTCACGAACGCCGTCCGTCTCGGAGCGGAGCAGGTTGGACGCCGGATGCAGGCGATCGATCCGACGATGACCGTCCTGACCGGTCAGGCGCGCGCGCGGGGCTTCGTCCTCGACGGCTACGGCGTGTTCTTTGACGTCGAGGTTCCGACGATGAGCCAGAGCGTGGTCTGGTCGATGCAGACCGTGCAGCGCGAGAGCATGCTCGGCGGATCGCTCGACGTCCTGCGCCGCGCGCTCGAGCTGATGCCCGACGCGACGAAGGAGGGTCTGTCCAAGCAGGAAGTGCAGCAGGCGTTCAAGCGCGTCCAGCAGCAGGTGACGCCGCTGCCGGGCACGCGCCCTGGCTCTGCGCTCGACGCCGCGCCGGCGCCGGGCCTGGCGGCTGCCGCCACCGTGGACAACATCATGGACGATCCCGGCGGCCAGTACACCGAGTCGGTCAAGAACGCGCTCATCGACGCGATGCTCGACTACAGCCGGGCGATGAACATCGGGCCCGAGGAATGGCTCACGGTGGCGGCGCGCGACGATTCGGGGCCGCTGATGCCGAACCAGATCTACGAGTCGATGACGATCCTCCTGCGGATCAAGGGCGCCGACCTGGCGACGCTCCTGGCGGATCAGAGCAACCGCGCGGAGGTGCGGAAGAAGGTCGAGGTCCGCGTGTTCTGATCTACAATCCCGCGATGCGAAACGGGCTCTCGCGTTTCCGCGTCGTCGCCTCGAGCCTGTGCGTCGTCGGGGTTGCGTTGGCGCACGCGGCCTGTCAGAAGCCGGTCGACTTGCAGCAGGCCGTTCATATCGAGGAGCTGAGCGGCGGCTGGTACGACGCCGGTATCGTCGAGGGCAGCAACAAGCTCGTACCCAGCGTCACCTTCACGATCCGCAGAACCCCTGGCGTGAACGTCAGTCCCCTTGCGCTCAACGTCGTCTTCAAGCGCATCGTCGATCGTGCCGAGGAGGACTGGGACGAGTTCTACGTCCAGAGAGTCGATTTTCCGAACAACGCCGAGACTGCGACGCTGACCGTTCGTCCCGCCGCCGGTTACAAAGGGGATTCCGGCCAGAGCCGCGCCGAGATGTTGAAGAACAGTCAGTTCCGCGATGTTCGCGCGATCATTTTCGCGAGGCACAGCTCCGCCAACTGGGTCGAGCTCGGGCGCAACGACATTCCCCGTCAGATCCTGACGAAGTAGCGCCACACCACACCGTGGCGCATCCGACTGCAGCTCGCCAGACGTCTTCGCCAACTCCCGGTGTCTCCACGCTCGAGCGCCGCCTCGGCCCGATCGATGCCGCGGCGATCATCGTGTCGAACGTCATTGGCGGCGGCATTCTCTTCACGCCGCCGCTGGTTGCGGCCAGCGTGCCGAACCCGTGGTTGTTCCTGGCGACGTGGGTGGCTGGCGGCGCCCTCGCGTTCGCAGGCGCGATGGCCTACGCGGAATTGGCTGCACTGCGGCCTCGGGCGGGCGGCGAGTACGTGTACCTGCGCGCCGCGTACGGCCGCCTTGCGGCGTTTCTGACCGGATGGACCTCTTTCGTCGCGGGTTTCTCGGGCGCGATCGCGGCCGCCGCCGTCGTGCTCGCTTCGTACGTCGGGCGTTTCGTGCCGGCGGCTGACGATGCGACACCGCTGTTCGTGATCCCGTTGCCGTATGTGCCGTTGACCTTCTCGCGGAAGTCGGCCGTGGCGCTTCTGGCCATCGCGTTGATGACGTGGATCCACGTGCGCGGCGTCGGTCCTGGCCGGCTCCTCACCAACGTCCTCGCGGGGCTCAAGGTTTCCGCGCTCCTCATCTTCATTGCGCTGGGCTTCTCGATCGGCGCAGGTTCCACGAGTCATCTCGTTCAGGGCGGGGGACCGGTTGCCGGAACGGCTTGGCTCCTCGCGCTCATCCCGGTGATGTTCACCTATTCGGGCTGGAATGCCGCGGCGTACGTGGCGGAAGAGGTGCGCAATCCAGGCCGCAACGTGCCACTCGCTCTGGGGGTCGGCACGCTTGCCGTCGTGGCCATCTACGTGTTCCTCAATCTGCTGTTCCTGTACGTACTGCCGGTCGACCGGCTCGCGCAGGTCAACGGCAGCGTGCTCGACGTGGTGGCGGACCGGCTGCTGGGGACGCGTGCCGGCGACGTCATGGGGATCGTCTCGATCATCAGCATTGCGGCCAGCATCAGCGCGATGGTCTTCGCGGGTCCACGCGTGTACTACGCGATGGCGCGGGACGGCGTGTTCTTCCGCACGGCTGCGCGCGTCCATCCGCGCTATCACACGCCGGCTGTGTCGATCGTGGCGCAGTCGGTGTGGAGCGGGCTGCTCGTGCTATCCGGCGGCGCGAACACGCTGACGACGTACACCGGCTTCGCCGTCGTGCTGTTCGCGGGCGTGGCGGTAATGGCGTTGTTCGTGCTGCGACAGCGTGAGCCGGACGCCGCGCGGCCGTTCAAAGCGCTGGGGTATCCGATCGCGCCGGCGATCTTCGCGGTGGCGAGCGTGTTGATCGTGGCCAACGCGCTCTACTCCGATCTCGTCGTGCCTCTGCAGCGCGGAACGTCGTGGGGACCTGCAGCCGCGGGCATCATCATCATCGCGCTGGGCGTGCCGCTCTATTACTTCTTCAAGCGTCGCGCGCTCTGACCTCACGCACGCGGGCGTTCCTTCAGGAGCGCCCAGAGCGTCAGCGCGGCCAGCGTCCCATCCGAGGCGGCGAACAACAGGAACGATGCCGGCGATCCGCGCAGCAGGTGGTCGAGCACGAACGCTGCGGCGCCTGCGCCTTTGAGCAGCGGACCCATCACCCACATGTAGCCTCGATACCGGACAGGATCTCGCCACGGGAAGTAGTAGCCGATCCCGACCGCGATCAGGAACAGGGCGTTGAGATCCGAGAAGATTGGTGGCGATGCGGGCGGAACATCGAAGAGCGACGCCAGGCGATCGCGCGCGAGCAGCAAAAAGGCCCCTACGACGAAGTCGTAGAGGCCCGAGAACAGTGCAAGGAGAGAGACCATAGAGGCCGCGCTGATTGTGGCCGCGGCCTCGCGCGGACTACTGGATCCGCTTCATTTCGCCTTTGTAGGTGACGGTCTCGCCCGGCGTGATGAGCACGTCGAACGACAGCGGCTCGTAGCCCTCCGCCTTCAGCTCGACCTTGTGACCGCCCTTCTCGACACTCAGCTTCTGAAACGCGCCGTCGTAGCTGTCCACGACGCCCACGTAGTAGCCATCGATGAAGACCTGCGCCTCGCGCGGTTTCAGCTTCAGTCGGAGCGATCCGCCATCCACTGGATCCTGCGGACTGTACCCGCCGCCCGTTCCGTACGGCTGATAGCCGCCGCCGCCGTAGCCGTAGGGGTCGTAGCCGTATCCACCGTACCCGTATCCACCATATCCACCGTACCCGAATCCGCCGTTGAAGAACGGATCGTAGTAGAGGTATCCGAGACCGAAGCCCAGGCCCGAGCCCCAGTAGTACGGATAGTACGGATAGTAGTAGTAAGAGTTGCCCGGGACGTAGATCGGTCGTCCGGGTGTTCGCTCGACGGCCTGACCGGTCACGACACGACCGTCACGCGGACGGCTGTACGCCGGCACGGCCCGGCGCTGCGGCGCCGACGAATCCTCCGATCGCGCCGCGGCGGTCGCTGTTGACGACGCCGCGCTGGTGCGCCCGCCGGAGGTGCCGCCGCCGTTGCTCGATCCATTGGATCCGTTCGAACCGCGCGGGACAGCTCGATGCTCACCGCCGCCGTTGCCACCGCTGCCACGCGATTCCCCGCCACCGCGGGCCTCGCCGCCGCTCCGACGCGATCCCTGAGCGTTCTGTTCGCGATTCTGTGGATGGCTCGGAGCTACGTACCGTGCTTCCGAAGGCGACGAAGGTGACGACGACATGCCGGGCATTCCCGACGACGACGGGGAAGATGGGATGGAGGAGGAACCCATCGAGCCGCCGCCAGAAGAAACCCCGCCGCCACCGCCGCCTCCGCCGCCAACAGGGCCGGCACTTCCGCGGGAGTCACCGGCATCCCCGCGCGGACCGGCTGATGCTCGATCGCCGCCGCCACCACCCTCGCCGCCAGGCTTCTGGGCGAGCACGGGCAGAGCCGCAAGCGTAAAAGTCAACGTTAGCGCGCCGATTGTGTGACGTCTCATGAGACTCCTCCACCTGAGACAGACCTGCAATTGAACCTAAGAGCAACAGGCCTGCCAGGGGCCCTCCTTCCGACAACGCGCCTTTTCGCGCATTCTACATCCGTTAGACGTAGCCAACTGTCCTTTTTCGTGCCGCCCACGTCCTTTTCCGGGGACGGGTTTGATTGGCCGCCTCTCAATTGGATAGACTCCGGAGAAGTGCCTCCATTGCAGACATTTCACGCCACGACCGTGCTGGCGGTGCGGCATCGGGATCAGGCCGTCATGGCGAGCGACGGTCAGGTCACGTTTGGCGAAACCGTGATGAAGCGGGGTGCCCGGAAGATCCGGAAGCTCTACAACGATCGCATCCTGGCCGGGTTCGCCGGTTCTGCCGCCGATTCGTTCTCGCTGTTTGCCCGGTTCGAATCGAAGCTCGAACAGTATCGCGGCAACCTGGAGCGATCGTCCGTCGAGCTCGCCAAGGACTGGCGGACCGACCGCGTCCTTCGGCGTCTCGAGGCGATGCTGATCGTGATGGACGCCAAGCTCACGTACCTCCTGTCAGGAAACGGTGATCTGATCGAACCGGATGATGGGATCATTGCGATAGGGTCTGGTGGGCCGTATGCGCTCGCGGCGGCGAAGGCGCTCGCGCGGCACACCGATCTGGACGCGCGGCAGATTGCCGAGTCGGCGATGACGATCGCCGCCGGCATCTGCATCTACAGCAACGACGTCCTGACAATCGAATCCCTCTGACCGGGCATGCCCATTTATTTGTCGGAAACCACCGCTTCAACCACCGAATCGCTGACGCCTCGCCAGATCGTCGCAGAGCTCGACAAGCACGTCGTGGGGCAGATGCAGGCAAAGCGCGCGGTGTCGATCGCGCTCAGGAACCGCATGCGGCGTCAGAAGCTGCCGCCCGAGCTCGCCGAAGAGATCGCGCCAAAGAACATCCTCATGATCGGTCCGACCGGCGTCGGCAAGACCGAAATCGCGCGCCGGCTGGCGCGGCTGGCGCAATCGCCGTTCATCAAGGTCGAGGCTTCGAAGTTCACCGAAGTCGGCTACGTCGGGCGCGACGTCGAGTCGATGGTCCGCGATCTCACCGAGCTCTCCGTGGACATGGTGCGCGAGGAGCGCCTCGCAGAGGTCCGCGAAAAAGCCCGGCAGTCGGCCGAGGAACGGGTCCTCGATCTGCTGCTGCCGCCACTGCCGCCTCCGCCGGACTACGATCAGGACGCGGCCGCCATCCGCGAGCGGGCACAGCGGACGCGCGAGAAGCTGCGGGAGCAGCTGCGCGACGGCCGTCTCGATCAGAAACAGGTGGAGATCGACGTTCGCGAGAAGTCATTTCCGTCGTTCGAGATCATCGCCGGCTCGTCGGTCGAAGAAGTCGACATCAACGTCAAGGACATGCTGCCCGGTCTCTTTCAGGGACGCACGCGCAAGCGGCGCCTGACCGTCCCGGAGGCGCTCGAGGCCCTCGCGCAGGAGGAAGCGCAGAAGCTGATCGACATGGAGAGCATCGCCCGCGCGGCCGTCGATCGCGTGCAGCAGGCGGGGATCATCTTCATCGACGAGATCGACAAGGTCGCCGGCCGGGAAACTGGCCATGGCCCTGACGTCAGCCGTGAAGGGGTGCAGCGCGACATCCTGCCGATCGTCGAAGGGACGACGGTGAACACGAAGTACGGGATGGTGAAGACCGATCACATCCTGTTCATCGCGGCCGGAGCGTTCCACGTCGCGAAGCCGTCGGATTTGATTCCCGAGCTCCAGGGACGCTTCCCCATCCGCGTGGAGCTCGAGCCGCTCGGCCGTGAGGATTTCGTCCGGATTCTGACCGAGCCGAAGAGCGCGCTCGTCAAACAGTACACGGCGCTGCTCTCGACCGAAGGGGTGACGTTGCGGTTTACCGACGGCGCCATCGGACGCATCGCCGACTTCGCGACGCTGGTGAACGAGCGCACCGAGAACATCGGCGCGCGCCGCCTGCATACCGTGATGGAGCGCCTGCTCGACGAGATCTCGTTTGACGCGCCCGAGATGAAGGAAACGACGGTGATGATCGACGAAGCTTACGTCGAGCGGATGCTGGCGTCGATCGCCCGCAACGAAGATCTCTCCCGATACATCCTGTGAGCATGCGGCGTTCTGCTCACGAAGGCCGGCGGTCTTTTCGGCTCGCCACCTCGTTCCTCGTTGTGCTCGCAACCGCCGCCTGCGGCAAGAAGGGGCCGCCGCTCGCGCCGCTGCGACTCGTTCCGGCCGCCGTGACCGACGCGTCGGCCCGCGTGGTCGGACAGGACGTTCAACTGCATTTCGGACTGCCGAACAAGAACCTGAACGGACCGGGACGCATCGATCTCGATCACATCGAGATCTACGCCATCACGATGCCGCCGGGCACCAATCCGCCCAGCAATCGCGACCTCCTGACCAAAGGGCGCATCGTCGGCACAATCTCCGTCAAGCCTCCACCCGCCGAAGGCGAAGCGACCGAACCGGAGAAGCCCGATACGCGTCCGGGCCCGGGCGATCGGGTGTCGTTCGTCGAACGGCTCACGGAAGAGAAGATCAAGCCGGAGGTGCTTCCGCCTCCCGTCGAACCAAAAAAGAAAGGTGCGTCGGCGCCAGCCCCCGGGGGCGTCACGCCGGAAGGGACGCCGACAGCGCCCGGAGGTCCCGTCGTTCCGGCCGTCACTGACCCTGCGGCCGTCGCGACGCCTGCGGCAGCGCAACCCACCACCCCGACCGGTCAGGCTGCTGCGCCGCCGACCCCTCTGACCCCGGTGTCCGTACCTGTTCAGCCTCTGCCGGCATCAGGGTTACCTGTCGTGCCTGCGACCCCGGAGCAGAGTGCTTCTCCGGCACCACCGCCGGCCGCGCCGGCAGCCACGACGGCAGGAGCTCCAGGTGCCCCGCAGCCAGCGACCCCGCCGCCGACGCGGCTCAGACGTGTGTACGCCATGCGCGGAATCTCGCACGGCGGACGTCCGGGACAGCCGACCCGCATCGACGTGCCGATCGTGCCGCCGCCACCGCCGGTCACGGACGTTCGCGCCAGTTTCGCAGCGCACGCGATCACCCTGAACTGGCAGCCGCCGGTTGCCGAGCCGGGAGGTCCGGCCATCGCCTTCAACGTCTATCCCGCGACACCCGACGCGGCACCACTCAACAACGCACCGCAGCCCGCTCCGTCTTACGAACACACCACGATGACCTTCGGGAAGGAACAGTGCTACGTCGTTCGCACCGTGGAAGTCGTGCAGAACGTGCCGTTCGAGAGCGAGCCGTCCTCACCGCCGACGTGCACGACGCCACGTGACATCTTCCCGCCGGAACCTCCCAAGGAGCTGCGCGGCATCGCGTCCGAAGGGGCGATCGACCTGACGTGGGAGGCGAACACGGAAGGCGACCTCGCGGGCTACCTGGTCTTGCGCGCCGAGGGCGCCGATGACACACTTCGGCCGCTGATGAAGGAACCGATTCACGAGACGACCTTCCACGACCCGACGGTGAAGGCCGGCGTCCAGTACGTCTACGCGGTCATCGCGCTCGACAGCACGGGAAACCGGAGCAAGGAGTCCGGCCGCTTCACCGAGACCGCCAGATGAAACGTTATTACCGGATCGAGCACAAGGGAACGCCGCGTCACGTCGTCGAGGAGGGCGGCGCGTGGCGGTTCGTCGAAGGGGACATCTTCGATCGGCCCGACATGGGTGACTCGCTGCCGCCGGTCAGCGGTCAACTTCTCCCGCCGGTGTTGCCGTCGAAAATCGTGGCCGTCGGCCTCAACTACCGCGATCACGCCGCCGAACAGAACAAGCCGCTCCCGCCCGAACCGTTGATCTTCATCAAACCGTCGACGGCGGTCATCGGGTCGGGCGAGATCATCGTGCTGCCGGAAGGCATCGGGCGCGTCGATCACGAAGCCGAGGTGGGCGTGGTCATCGGCGCGCGCGCTCGCCACGTCCGCGAGGCGGATGCGCACCGTTATGTCTTCGGCATCACGTGCGTGAACGACATCTCGGCGCGCGATCTTCAGAAGAAGGACGTGCAATACACGCGTGCCAAGGGATTCGACACCTTCGCGCCCGTCGGCCCGTGCATCGCGACCGATCTCGACTACCGCGCGCTGGCAATCGAAGGCTGGGTCAACGGTGAGCGTCGGCAGGCCTCGACGACCGAACAGCTCATCTTTCCTATCGACACGCTGATCGCGTTCATCTCATCGGTCATGACGCTGCTTCCCGGCGACATCATCTCGACGGGAACTCCATCCGGCGTCGGTCCCCTCACGGCCGGCGATCGTGTCACGATCAAAGTGGAGGGGGTCGGCGAGCTGACCAATACCGTGGGTCAGGAGATTCGGCTCAACAAGTGAGACGGCCCCAGGAACGATGGGAGCACTGCCATGAAACTGTTCATCGACACGGGAAACCTGAAAGACATTGAGAGTCTCGTGCCTCTCGGCATCATCGACGGCATCACCACGAACCCTTCGCTGCTGGCCAAGGAGGGCGGTGACTACCGGTCGATCCTGAAGCGCATCTGCCAGACCGTGAAGGGGCCGACCAGCGCAGAAGTCGTCGCGACTGACGCGGACGGCATGGTTCGCGAGGGTCGCGATCTCGCATCGATCGACGAGCACATCGTGGTCAAGGTGCCCTTCACGAAGGAAGGGGTGAAGGCGTGCCGGACCCTCGCGTCAGAGGGGAAGCGCGTGAACGTGACCCTCGTTTTTTCGCCGACGCAGGCGCTCATCGCCGCGAAGGTCGGAGCCTCGTACGTCAGCCCGTTCGTCGGACGGCTCGATGACATCTCGACGTCGGGCATGGGCCTCGTCGGAGAGATCGTCGAGATCTACCAGAACTACCAGTACACGACCGAGGTCCTGGTCGCTTCCGTCCGTCATCCGCTGCACGTCGTCGAAGCCGCGCGGATGGGCGCCGATATCTGCACCTGCCCGGCCGCGGTGATCGAATCGATGTTCCGTCATCCGTTGACCGACCTCGGGCTCGAACGGTTCCTCAAAGACTGGGAGAAGGCTCAGGGAGCGAGGGTCTGATTCCTCCGCATGGATCACACCAAGCATCTCGAAGATCTCGAGCGGCGCGCGGAGTTGGGCGGCGGTGACGATCGCCGCCGCCGCCAGCACGAAGCCGGCAAGCTCACGGCGCGCGAGCGGATCGACCTGCTGTTCGATCCGGGCACGTTTCAGGAGGTGGACAGGCTCGTCACGCACCGCTGCCTGGACTTCGGGATGGACGAATCCGTCATCCCGGGCGACGGCGTGATTGCGGGCTGCGGACGCGTCGACGGCCGTCCGGTCTATGCCTTCGCGCAGGACTTCACGGTCTTCGGCGGATCACTCTCCGAAACGAACGCGGCGAAGATCGTCAAGATCATGGATCAGGCGCTCCGCATGGGCGCGCCAGTGGTCGGCCTGAACGACTCCGGCGGGGCTCGCATCCAGGAAGGGGTCCTATCCCTTGCCGGGTACGCCGACATTTTTCTGCGCAACACCCTGGCGTCGGGCGTCATCCCGCAGATCTCCGCGATCATGGGCCCCTGCGCCGGCGGCGCGGTGTACTCGCCGGCGATCACCGACTTCAACATCATGGTCGAGGGAACGAGCTACATGTTCGTGACCGGACCTGATGTGATCCGCACGGTCACGCACGAAGAGGTGACCAAAGAAGAGCTCGGAGGCGCGCGGACGCACAACGAAACGAGCGGCGTCGCGCACTTCGCCGTGCCCGACGATCGCGAGTGTCTTCGCGTGATCCGCGATCTGCTCGCGTACCTGCCGTCGAACAACGTCGACGAGCCTCCGCGCCGCGAGTCGTCTGACCCAATCGATCGCGAGGACGAGGCGCTCGACGCCCTCGTGCCCGCATCGCCGAATCAGGCGTACGACATGCTCGACCTCGTCCACGCAATTGCCGACGATGGCGAGTTCCTCGAGGTGCACAGGCACTTCGCGAGAAACATCCTCGTCGGGTTTGGACGGCTTGCCGGGCGGCCCGTCGGGATCGTGGCCAACCAGCCGGCGTATCTCGCGGGAACGCTCGACATCGACGCATCGGTGAAGGGGGCTCGCTTCGTCAGGTTCTGCGATGCGTTCAACATCCCGCTCGTCACGTTCGAGGACGTCCCCGGCTTCCTGCCGGGAACGCGTCAGGAATACGGCGGCATCATCCGGCAGGGGGCAAAGCTGCTGTTCGCGTACGCGGAAGCCACGGTGCCCAAGCTCACCGTGATCACCCGGAAGGCGTACGGTGGCGCCTACTGCGTCATGTCGAGCAAACACATCCGGACCGACGTCAACTTCGCCTGGCCCACCGCGGAGATTGCGGTCATGGGACCCGAGGGTGCGGTCAACATCCTGTATCGCCGCGAGCTCGACGCCGCGCCCGATCCCGTCGCGCTCCGGGCGGAACGGGTGGCGGAGTTCCGCGAGAAATTCGCCAACCCCTACGTCGCGGCCTCGCGCGGGTTCATCGACGAGGTGATTCGTCCCCGTGAGACGCGCGCGAAGCTGATTGCGGCGCTCGCCACGCTTCAAACGAAGCGGGACAAGAATCCGCCGAAGAAACACGGCAACATTCCGCTCTGATCCGCGCGCGGCGCGATGCGCCGGGTGCTGTTCAGGGATAGAATTGAATGGCCATCGCCCGCCCGCACAGGCTGTGCCCGTGAAAATCCTGATTGCCAATCGAGGCGAGATCGCCGTCCGGATCATCCGCGCCTGCCGCGAGATGGGGCTGCCGACGGTCGCCGTCTATTCCGATTGCGATCGCACGGCACGTCACGTACGCGAAGCCGATCAGGCGATTCACATCGGTCCGAGCGAGGCGATCAGGAGCTACCTCCGGATCGATGCGATCCTCGACGCGGCGCGTCGGTCCGGCGCGGACGCGGTCCACCCCGGGTACGGATTTCTCGCCGAGAACGCGACGTTTGCGCGCGCCTGCCGCGACGCCGGGCTGACGTTCATCGGTCCGTCGCCAGAAGCCATCGCGTTGATGGGCAGCAAGACTGCGGCGCGAGGGGTGGCGATTCGCGCCGGCGTGCCCGTCGTGCCTGGCACCGAACGGCCGTTCGATACGAGGGTGCCGGACGAGGAGATCGCGCGGACCGCCGATGAGATTGGATATCCGATTCTCGTCAAGGCCGTGGCCGGCGGCGGCGGCAAGGGCATGCGCGACGTCGATCGGCCGGAGGATCTCGTCTCCGCCGTCCGAACGGCGCGGTCCGAGGCGTCAGCGGCCTTTGGCGACTCGAGCGTCTATCTGGAGCGGCGCCTCGTGCGTCCGCGTCACATCGAAATCCAGCTCCTCGGCGATCACGCTGGCCGCGTCGTGCCATTCGTCGAACGCGAGTGCTCGATCCAGCGACGTCACCAGAAGGTCGTCGAAGAATCACCGTCGATGGTTGTCAGCCCGGATCTGCGGCGGCGCATCGCCGACGCGGCTGCGGCCGTAGCCCGGACCGTGAACTACACCAACGCCGGCACGATCGAGTTCCTGCTCGACGAAGAGGGCTCGTTCTATTTCCTCGAGATGAACACGCGGCTCCAGGTCGAGCATCCGGTGACCGAGATGGTGACCAGCCTCGACCTGGTGCAGTGGCAGATACGGATTGCCCGCGGCGAAGCGCTCGATCTCGATCCCGAGCGCGCCCTGACGCCGCATGGCCACGCGATCGAATGCCGGATTTACGCCGAAGACCCCGACCTGGGGTTCATGCCGTCGCCCGGTTTGATCCGCGCGTTGCGGCCTGCCGCCGGCCCAGGAATTCGTGATGACGGCGGCGTCGCAGCCGGCTACACGGTGCCGGTCTTCTACGACTCGATGATCGCGAAGCTCGTCGCCTGGGGCGGATCGCGCACCGAAGCGGTGGCGCGCATGTCACGGGCGTTGCGCGAGTATCAGGTACTCGGGATCCGCACGACGATTCCGTTCTTCATCTGGCTGATGGAGCAGCCAGAGTACCTGCGCGGCGAATACGACACGACCTACCTCGATCGCCTGCTCGCGTCGCGCAAGGGCGAGACGTTCAGCGCTCTCGGACCGCGCGAGGCGGAGCTCGTGACCATTGCCGCGGCACTCGACGCGTACTTTCGCGCCGGACTGGACGTCGCCTCCCCGCCCCAGGCCGCCCGGAGTCTCTGGCAGCAGCTCGCCCGGCGCGAGGCGCTTCGCGGATGACGTTCGAGATCGAGCTCGGCGGGCGCAGTCGCACCGTGTCGATCGAGCGTGCAGGTGCGAACCGCTATCGGGTCGCGGTCGACGGTCATCCGCACCTGGTCGACGCCGTCAAGGTCGGCGAGTTCTCGCTCTCGCTGATCGTCGACGGCGAGACCGGCTCGAGCCGCGAGCTGCTCGTGGTCCCGACGTCGGGGACGGGCGAGCTGCTCGTCACGCTGGATGGGTTGACGGCTACGGTCTCCGTCGATGGCAGACGGACCCGCCGGCCCGGCGCGGACGCCGGGGGTCAGGTCGCCGGTGTGCAAAAGGTGACGGCACCCATGCCCGGCCGCGTCGTGCGCGTGCTCGTCGGTCCGGGTGACGAGATCGCCGTCCGCCAGCCGGTCGTCGTCGTCGAAGCAATGAAGATGGAGAACGAGCTGCGCTCGCCGAAGGCTGGACGGGTCAAGGAAGTGCCGGTCAGCGCCGGGATGTCCGTCGAAGCCGGGCGAACGCTCGTCGTGATCGAATAGGCAGGATCGCGGACGAGCACCATGCCGGACGAACCACAACCGCCGCCGAACGAGCCGGTCGAACCAGCGGCGCCGCCGCCGCGACGCCGCCGGTGGGTTCGACGCCTGCTCGCACGACTGTTCGCGGTCGTAGTCGCGGTCGTCGCCGCGATCCTGGTGACCGTGTTCACCATCGACCTCGGGCCCGCGGTCCGCGCGCGGGCCGAGAGCGAGGGATCGAAGTTCATCGAGCGTCCGATGCACATCGGACGACTGTCCGCCAAGCTCACGCCCGGCGTCTTCGTCATCGAGGACCTCGTCATCGAAGGGCTTACCCCGACGGATCGCCCCTTCCTGCGCGCGAAGAAGATCGTGGTGTCCGTGCCCTGG
>DATAEK010000089.1:0-11337 GCA_036258055.1 Vicinamibacterales bacterium | reverse complement strand
CGTCGAGTGACTCGAATGCCAGATATGGGTTGACGGCACCTGCGCCGTAGCCGATCAGCAGGGCCACGTGATGGACTTCCCGTGCATCTCCGGATTCGACGACGAGGGCGCACCGGGTCCGACAGCCCGAACGCACCAGGTGGTGGTGGACCGTGGCGGTGGCGAGCAGGCTGGGAATTGGCGCCATCGCGTCGGTGACGCCGCGGTCAGAGAGGATCAGTATCGTGTGTCCGGCTTCGACGGCCGCCGACGCATCGGCTTCCAGGGCGGCGAGCGCGCGCTCGAGACCCGCGCGGCCCTCTTTGACCGCAAACAAGGCCGTCAGCGTGCAGGACCGGAATCCGTCCAGCCTGATATGGCGCAGTTTCGCCAGCTGCTCGTTGTCGATCACCGGATCGTCGACGATGATCTGCCGGCAGCTCTCCCGCTCGGGACGAAGAAGATTCCGCTCCGGTCCGATGGTAGATGCCATCGACGTGACCAGCGCCTCGCGGATGGCGTCGAGCGGCGGATTTGTCACCTGCGCGAAGAGCTGCTTGAAGTAGTCGAACAGCAGCCGCGGGCGATCGGATAGCACGGCCAGCGGCGTGTCGGTGCCCATCGAGCCGAGCGGCTCGTCACCGGTCTTCGCCATCGGCTCGAGCAGGAGCTTCAAGTCCTCGAGCGTGTAGCCGAACGCATGCTGGCGGCGCAGCACCGTCTCGTGGTCGGGCGGTGGGAGGAACGGCGCGGGCGGAACATTGTCGACGTGGATCAGATGCCGTTCGAGCCACTCGCCGTAAGGACGCTCGCGCGCGAGGGTGTCCTTGATCTCATCATCCGAGATGATGCGGCCCTGTTCGGTATCAACGAGCAGCATGCGACCAGGGCGCACGCGCTCTTTCAGGACGACGTGCTCTGGTGGAACGTCCAGGGCTCCGACTTCGGAGGCCATGATCACCAGGTCGTCTTTCGTGACGTAGTAGCGTGACGGCCTCAGCCCGTTTCTGTCGAGCATCGCACCGATGACGGTGCCGTCCGTAAATGCCATCGAAGCAGGACCATCCCACGGCTCCATCAGCGAGGCGTGGTACTCGTAGAATGCGCGCCGTGCGGCGCTCATGCGCGGGTCGTTCTGCCACGGCTCAGGAATCATCATGAGCATCGCGTGCGGCAAAGAACGGCCCGCCATCACCAGCAGCTCCAGCACGTTGTCGAAGGCGGCCGTATCACTGCCGCCTTTCCGGATGATCGGGAGGATTCGCTGAAGGTCCCCGGCGTCGAACACCTCGGAGGCCAGGAGAGCTTCACGGGCCCTCATCCAGTTGACGTTGCCGCGGAGCGTGTTGATCTCGCCGTTGTGTGCGACGAAGCGATAGGGATGCGCGAGCGGCCATGAAGGGAACGTGTTCGTGCTGAACCGCTGGTGCACGAGCGCGAGCGCGGACTCCACGCTGATGTCAGACAGGTCCGGAAACATCGGCTCGATCTGCGCCGCCGTCAGCATCCCCTTGTAGATCAGCGTGCGGCTTGACAGGCTGGGCACGTAGAAGCTGTGCCCTGGGAGTGCGTCGAGCGCGTCCACCGCGTGTTCGACTCGCTTGCGAATCACGTACAGCTTCCGCTCAAACCTCGCGTGGTCGACGCGCGGATCGCCTGTCTCCGCTGGCGCAGCTGCTCTGGCGACGAAGATCTGCCTGAAGACTGGCGCAACCGCGCGTGCGGCGCTACCAAGGTGTGAGTCATCGGTCGGAACGTCGCGCCAGCCGAGAACCTGCAGTCCCTCTTCGACGGCGATCCGCTCGAATAGCGCCTGAATCTGGCGCCGCGCGTCGACCTCGTGCGGCAGGAAAACCATGCCGGCACCGTACGCGCGTGCGGGGGGCAGATGGAAGCCAAGCCGGTCCGCTTCCTTTCGCAGGAACGCATCGGGCATCTGAATCAGGATTCCCGCGCCGTCCCCGGTGTTGGCCTCGGATCCACACGCGCCGCGATGCTGCAGGTTGATGAGCACCTCCAGCGCCTGTTCGACGATCGCATGCGAGCGACGGCCTTTGACGTCGGCGACAAAACCAACGCCGCAGGAGTCGTGCTCGAACACGGGGTCGTAGAGCCCTTGGGCCGGAGGCGGTCCACCAGTGTGCACCGCTCACTTATCGGGCAACCGGTGTCAGAAGGAAAACTGAATTAACAGATTGAATCGATGCGTCTGGCTTATGAGTCGGTCATGCGCCGGATGCATGGCTGCCATTCGCGCGAGGCGATCTGGATGGCGCCAGCTTCAGGCGGGGCCGCAGGCGGTCGAAGGTCCGCATCATTTCCTGCACGGGTCGTGGGATGCGGTTCACACGAAGGTGGACCCAGCCGGTCTCGCGCACCAGTTGCTGACCGGCAATGCGGGCGCAGGCGAGCTGACCGGCGCGCACCTCGCGCGCGACCGCCTGATAGGGAATGATGCTGACCCCCATCCCGATCTTGACCAGTTCCTTGATAATCTCGACGTTTTCCGTCTCGGTGACCACTTTCGGCGCGATCTGCTCTTTCAGAAAGAACCGTTCAATCGCGCCGCGGCTCGCCGATCCGGCCTCGAAGAGCACGAACGGCTGGCGCACTAGATCCTGTGCTCTCACCTCGCGTTTGCGTGCAAGCGGATGCTGCGCTGCGGTGACGAGCAGCAGCTCTTCACGCATCACCGGCACGCTCACCAGGCTCGGATCATCGACCGGCAGCGTGAGGAGTCCGAGGTCGGCGTTGCCGGCGCGCAAGTGGCGCACCAGACGAGGGGTGGCTCCAGGCGTCAGCTTCACCTCGACGTTCGGGTGCTCGCGCCGGAACGCCTTGAGCAGCGCGGGAAATACGTACAGGCAGACGGTCATCCCGCCAACCAGGCGCAGCGTGCCGCGCACGCTCTGCTGGTTGTCCAGAATGCTCGCGCGCGTCTGCTCCAGGTCATCGAACATCCGGTGACTGAGACCGAGCAGGGTCGTGCCGGCAGGCGTAATCCGAATTTTGCGACCGAGCCGCAGAAACAGCTGTTCCTGCAGCTCGTCCTCGAGCAGCAGAATCTGTCGGCTGACCGCCGACTGCGACAGGTGCAGCTGCTGTCCCGCTCCGGTGAACGAGCCGGTCTGGGCTACGGCCCGCAGGATTTCGAGTTGTCGAAGGTCCACGTTGTCGATTCCTTGGGATGCTGGCTAACGCTCGCGGGATCCGTTCGACCCGGGCGTTTGCTTGCCGAACGTCAGCCGGTTGACCACGACGCGGCCGTTGCTCACGATGAGCAGCGGATCGTCGAGCGTGCGCACCTGTTCAAGCGGATTGCGCTCGACGACGACGAGGTCGGCTTCCAGGCCGGGTTCGACGGCCCCCACGCGCGAGGTCAGGTTCAACAGGTCGGCGGCCACGATGGTCGCCGATTGCAGGGCCTGCAATGACGTCATGCCCATGTCGACGAATGCTGCGACTTCGTGCGAGATGCGCGTGACGCTGGCCGGACCATAGCCGGTGTCGGCGCCCGTGACGATCTTCACGCCGTGCTTGATGGCGCTCTGAATGGTCTCGCGCAGGCGCGGCAACATGTGACGGCCGCGGAGCTGCAGGTCACGGTTGTCATAATCGCCGCCGGCCTCGACGAGATCGATGACCGTCGAATAGGTTGGAACCAGATACGTGCCTTTCTGCGCCATGAGGCGCAGCGCCTCCTCGGACAGATAGGTGCCGTGCTCGATGCTCCGGACACCCGCCTGGACGGCTGCTAGGGCGCCTTCTTCCCCATGCGCGTGTGCCATCACCGGAATGCCTTTCGCAGCCGCTTCCTCCACCATCACTTTGACCTCGGCGTCCGTATACAGCTGCTTGCGGGGATCCGTTTCCGGGAGGCCCGCACGTTCGGTGGACGTCGTCTTGATCCAGTCCACGCCGTGCGACAGGTTCGCGCGCACCACCTGCCGGATGGCATCCGTCGTCGTCACCCCTCCGTTCATGAAGGGTGAGAGAACCGGGTCCGTGAGAAACGCCTCTTCGGCAAGCTGCGGCCGTACGTGATAACCGGCAGCCAGGAAATCGGGACCGGCCAACGCGCCCTTCTTCACCAGTTCGCGAAATCCGACATCGAAGTACCCCGACACGCCTGCGCTTCGCACCGTCGTCACGCCGGATTCGAGTGCCGTGCGCGCGGCGCGGAAGGTTGCGATGTGCGTGTGCGCGTCGATCAGTCCGGGAATGACATAGCGCCCGCGGACATCGATCACCGTCACGCCTGACGGCGCAGCGCCGGATCCGACGGACACGATCTTTCCGTCCCTGAGCACCACCGTCGCCTTCGGCACGATCTTGCCGTCACGGACGTTGACGACGTTGGCGTTGACGAGAGCCGTTGGCTGTTGGGGCGGCAGCGGCCCGCCCTGAGCCGAAAGGAATACGGTCGCACCCAGGAGGAGCGTGACACTGGTGGCACAGGAGATTGCGCGCATAGAAGAGCCTCCGAAAGAAGTACACCCGTCACGTACGAGACGCAGTCACGCGCCAGCTGCGCAGCATGTGATCCGCGATCTCGCGCACGCCGACATCGTGCGTGACCTGCGCGAAGACGACCGGGCCGTCGCCGCGCATCCGGGCCGCGTCACGAGCCATCACCTCGAGATCCGCGCCGACGAGAGGCGCCAGGTCGGTCTTGTTGATGACCAGCAGATCCGATTGGGTGATGCCCGGGCCGCCTTTCCGGGGGATCTTGTCTCCGGCGGCCACATCGATCACGTAGATCGTGTAGTCGGCCAGGTCGCGGCTGAACTGCGCCGCAAGATTATCGCCGCCGCTCTCGACGAACAGCAGCTGCGGCGCAAACGCGGTCATCAGTCGTTCGAGCGCCTCGAGGTTCTGGCTCACATCGTCGCGCACCGCGGTGTGAGGACAGCCGCCCGTTTCCACCGCCGCGATGCGTTCCGGCGAGAGCGCGTTGTTCCGGACCAGGAACTCGGCATCCTCTTTGGTGAAGATGTCATTGGTCACGACCGCCAGCTCGTATTCGCTGCGCAACAACTGACAGAGCGCCAACAGCAGGGCAGTCTTTCCGCTGCCGACCGGACCGCCGATACCGACGGTGAACGCCCGGCGATGATAGTCGCGATGGAGCTGCGCCGGGCGGTCGCGATAGGTCCCGGGTCCGTGCGGCACGTCGTCGTGGTCGTGATCATGATCGTGGTGAAAGACAGGACGGGGCATGGCTAGCCTCTACGACTGGAACAGGCGTGAATACAGACGACCGTGCGCTGCCTGCAGCAGATCCAGCAGCGGCGCCGTTTGGGCCAGATCGTCCTCGTCGAGCATCTTGCACTGTGCGAGCACTGCATCCAGGTCGTTGACGCACTCGTGCTGCAGCCGCTGCGCGTGATACGAGCCTACGATGCCGAGACGGACGGCTGCGGCGAGCGCGCCGCGGCATGTGTGATACAGGACGAGGCGCTGCGCTGTTGGAAGCGGCACGCACAGCGCGGCAAGCGTCGCGCCGCTCAGCGGTCCGTAGTGCCCGCACAACCCACGCGCCCGCCGCTCCAGATCGATCAGCGCGTCCGACGGCCATACACGCGCGCAGGTGGCGAGAAACGCGCGGCCCTGGACACGGCTCGCGCGGTTGGCAACGGGGTTCGTCAGAAATGCCTGCGCCAGCGCGTCGAGTACGTCGATGCGGTCTGCGGAGCGGTGTGCCGCGGTCACGAGCGGCAGCGTGCCATACGCTGTCTGCCACAACAACTGCCGGAGTAGATCGGGCAGATGGTCAGCATCGAGCTCGCCGGCCTGCCATGCCCCCTCGAGACCCCATGAATGCGCGAACCCGCCGGTCGGAAAGGCGGAGTCGGCGAGCTGCCACGGGTCGATCCGATCGGATTGCGACATCTGCGTCACGGCTCAGAACAAAAAGTAGCGCTGCGCCAGCGGGAGGACCGAGGCGGGCGCCGATCGAAGCTCCTCACCGTCGGCGGTGACGACGTACGTTTCGGGATCGACATTGATCTGCGGCAGCGCATCGTTCAGCTTCATGTCGCGCTTGCCGAGGTGGCGGCAACCGCGCACCGCAACGACTCGCTTGGTCAGGCCGTACTCGTCACCGACGCCTGCTTCTTCGGCGCGCTGCGAGACGAATGCCAGCGATGTTGCGCCGGTCGCACGCCCGAACGCGCCGAACATCGGGCGCATCAACAATGGCTGCGGCGTCGGAATCGAGGCGTTCGGATCCCCCATCTGCGCCCACGCGATGAAGCCACCTTTCAGTACCAGCTCCGGCTTCGCGCCAAAGAACGCCGGCTTCCACAGGACGAGATCGGCGAGTTTTCCCGCTTCAACCGAGCCGACCTCGTCTGCAATCCCATGCGCAATCGCCGGATTGATCGTGTACTTCGCGATGTATCGCCGAATCCGAAGATTGTCGTTGTTCCCCTGCTCACCAGCCAGACCGCCTCGCTCGGCGCGCATCTTATGAGCCGTCTGCCAGGTTCGCATGATCACCTCACCGACCCGCCCCATCGCCTGACTGTCGCTCGACATCATGCTGATCGCACCGAGATCGTGGAGGACATCCTCAGCGGCGATCGTTTCACCACGAATGCGGCTCTCGGCGAAGGCGACGTCCTCGGGAATGTTCTTGTCCAGATGGTGGCAGACCATCAGCATGTCGAGATGTTCGTCGAGCGTGTTGACCGTGTAAGGTCGCGTCGGGTTGGTCGAGCTTGGCAGCACGTTCGGCTCCCCGCACACACGGATGATGTCGGGCGCATGCCCTCCGCCGGCCCCTTCGGTGTGAAACGTGTGAATCGTTCGCCCTTTGAATGCCTGGATGGTGTCGTCGACGTACCCGGACTCGTTCAGCGTGTCGGTGTGAATCGCCACCTGGACGTCGTACCGCTCGGCAACTTTGAGGCAGCAGTCAATGGCTGCCGGTGTCGAGCCCCAGTCTTCGTGAAGCTTGAGACCAACTGCGCCGCTCCGGATTTGCTCCTCGAGCCCCTCAGGACGCGACGTGTTGCCCTTGCCGAGAAATCCAAAATTCATCGGCAACGCATCAGTCGCCTTCAGCATCAGCTCGATGTGCCGCGCCCCGGGGGTACACGTCGTCGCATTCGTGCCGGTGGCAGGTCCTGTGCCGCCACCGATGAATGTCGTCACCCCGCTCGCCAGCGCGTCGTAGGCCTGTTGTGGGCAGATGTAATGGATGTGGGCGTCGATCGCGCCCGCCGTCAGAATGAGCCCCTCGGCTGCGATCGCTTCCGTCGTCACCCCGACGATCAGTCCAGCGGTGACGCCAGCCATGACGTCCGGATTCCCGGCTTTGCCGATCCCCGCGATGCGGCCGTTCTTGATCCCGACGTCCGCCTTTCGAATGCCGCTCCAGTCGACAATCAACGCGTTCGTGATCACGCAGTCGAGCGCCCTATCGTCTGCGATCCCAGCAGCCTGACCCATGCCGTCGCGCAGCACCTTGCCGCCGCCGAACTTGCACTCGTCGCCGTACGACGCGGCATCGCTCTCCACCTGGGCCACGAGCCCGGTATCACCGAGGCGAATACGATCGCCGGTGGTTGGACCGTACAAGTCCGCGTAATGGCGCCGATCGATCCTGTGGCTCATTGGTGCTCCTCACCGCCGCGGTGTGCGAAGCCCTCCGACCGAACCAACGCTTCGGCGCGCGCACGGCCTTCCTCCGAAACAGCACCGTCCGCGAGCGCGTTGCCTCCGCGAATCGTCCGGGTCCCAGCGATCGACACGACGCGCACGGTCTTCGTCTCACCGGGCTCGAACCGCACGGCAGTGCCGGCAGGAATGTCGAGCCGCATGCCATACGCTGCCGAGCGATCGAAGAGGAGCGCGCGGTTCGCCTCGATCAAGTGATAGTGGCTGCCGACCTGGATCGGCCGGTCGCCGGTGTTGGTGACCTGGAGTGTCGCCCCCTCGCGTCCGTCGTTGAGCGTCAGTTCTCCATCGATACCAAGCCACTCCTCGTCCGGCATTGGCACGGCGGCCGGGCCGATTTTCGATGTCGGCGGCTCGAGAAAGCTGCCATACAGCGCGAGCGACAGATTGCCTCGCTCGGTCACGATCGGGTGGTGCACGGTCACGAGTTTCGTGCCGTCGGGAAAGGTCCCTTCGACCTGCACTTCATCGATCATTTCAGGTACTCCGTCCAGCACATCCTCCCGACCGAGCATCTGGCGGCCGAGATCCATGAGCTCGGCAACCGAACGGCCGTCTCGAATGAGCTCGAGCAGTTGCGCGGCTATGAGCGCAACCGCTTCCGGATAGTTCAATCGCAGACCGCGCGCGAGTCTTTTCTGCGCGAGGAAACCGGCCTGATGAAGAACGAGCTTGTCGAGCTCGCGAGGCGTCAAGTGCATGGGTCACCACTTACGAATCCAGGGATCGTCCCCAAGAAGCGATGGAAGGAATTCGAGCACGTCCCGTACCTCTCGCGCGACACCCTCGAATGATGTCCCGGCAATCCGAACGATGCCACCGATATCCTCAATCGGTGAGGACGAAAGCAGCAGATCAGCGCGTCTTGGTATTGACAGCGTCGCAATCCGCGAGATGGCCCGGTCCGCGTGTCGTCGGGCGCCCGGTCCGAGGAGAACGATCACGCAGAGCACGTTGAACCGCCCCATCCGCTCAGGCAGGTTGCCATGCTCGGACGACAGCAGCAGCGCGTCAGCGAGCACGACCCGACCATCGTTCACGACCGTCAGTCGACTCGCGTACTCATCGAACAGCCAGCGCTCACCGGCCGCGCGCCGTCCCGATGACATCCAGTCGACCAGCACGAGAGTGGTCTCGTGTCCGAGCTCAACCCGCTGAGTCTGGCGATACCGTGAGCCTGCGAAGCACACCACGGGATCGGGAAGGATGATGAGCAGCCCACTGTCCGAGACGGTCGCACGAAGACTCGCGCTGGTCCCGTGCGGGGAACGGTAGACTTTGGTCGACGCCTGCGTCGAGAGAAGTGCCGCTGCGTGCGATCCGACATCGACCGACAGGCGCACCGAATCACCGTCGACGAAGCCGCCGCCGTACGATCCCGTGAAAACCCACGCGGCATGGCCGTGATTGCGCGGCGTCAATAGACGCAGCGGGCTTCTCGCAAAGGCGCTGCTTACGACACTCCGCGTACGGCTGCGGATTACCCGGACCTTGCCGATGCCGCGGGTTGAAGGTTGCTGTTGTGGCTCGGCAATGATGCTAACCACAGGAGCGACATCGACGGAACCGATTATCTTGGTATAAACAGAATGCATCGGTTGATCCGTCGCATACACGATTCTTATACTCGAAAATTCTGAGCCTGTCGCGCCTCACAGGGTGGACTCGAGACTGACCGCGTTGACGAGGTGGTTTCACAACCTCACCGCGCCGCCGCTCGGAGCTGACGCTGAACGCTGACCGCCAGCAGCGGACAGCGGATAGCTATCCTTGCGACCCCAGCGACACCAATTGTCATGACCCCCGCCCTCACCCCCGACACGATGCTGCGGCTCATTCTCAACAGCCGCGTCTACGACGTCGCCCGCGAGACACCGCTGGAACTCGCGCCACGGCTGTCGCGGCGCCTGCGAAACGACGTCCTGCTCAAGCGCGAGGACCTTCAGCCGGTCTTCAGCTACAAGCTGCGCGGCGCCTACAACTGCATCGCACATCTGTCCGACGCCGAGCGAGCGAAAGGGGTGATCGCCGCGAGCGCCGGCAACCACGCCCAGGGCGTCGCCTATGCTGCCCGGCATCTCGGCCTCCGCGCGCTCATCGTCATGCCGCAGACGACGCCGGAGATCAAGGTGCAGGCGGTGCGGGATCTCGGCGCCGAAGTGGTCGTGTGGGGCGACACCTACGCGGATGCGAAGGCGCATTGCGACCAGCTCGTCGCGGCGACTGGATCCGTGCTCGTCCATCCCTTCGACGATCCGCTCGTGATTGCCGGGCAGGGCACGATTGGCGGCGAGGTCCTGCGTCACAGTCCAGGAAACGTGTCCGCGATCTTCGCGCCAGTCGGCGGCGGAGGGTTGATCGCAGGGATCGCCAGTTACGTCAAAGCCGTGCGGCCGGAGATTCGGGTGATCGGCGTCGAACCCTTCGAGGCGGACGCCATGTACCGATCGCTTGAAGCAGGCCGGCGGGTGGTGCTCGATCGCGTCGGCATCTTCGCCGACGGCGTCGCCGTTCGCGAAGTTGGTGCGCTGACGTTTCCAATCGTCCAGGCAGCCGTCGAAGAGATCGTCCGCGTCTCCAACGACGAGATCTGCGCCGCGATCAAGGACATCTTCGACGAGACGCGCTCGATCGTGGAGCCGGCTGGAGCGCTGGCAATCGCCGGGCTGCGATCATGGGTCGAGCGGACAGGCGCCACCGGCGAGCGGCTGGTCGCGATTCTCAGCGGCGCCAACATGAACTTCGATCGCCTGCGATTCGTCGCGGAGCGCGCGGAACTCGGCGAGGCGCGCGAAGCGCTGTTCGGCGTCACGATCCCGGAACGCCCCGGCGCGTTCCGGGAATTCTGCGCCGCGATCGGCCGCCGCATCGTGACCGAGTTCAATTACCGCCTGAGTGGCCGCGATCAGGCCCATATCTTTGTTGGAATCGGGACCCAGTCGCGGCAGGACGCTGCGGACCTGGCCGCGACGCTCAATCAGCGCGGCTATCGCACCATCGAGCTGACCGACAACGAGGTCGCCAAGCTCCACGTGCGGTACATGGTGGGCGGACGAAGCGACGATGTGACGAACGAGCAGATTTGCCGGTTCGAATTCCCGGAGCGTCCCGGCGCATTGATGGCATTCCTCGATGAGCTCGGCGGACGCTGGAACATCAGCCTCTTTCATTATCGGAATCACGGCGCGGATTTCGGCAGGGTCCTCGCGGGTTTCGAGGTGCCCGTTTCCGAGCTCGATCGATTCGAAGCATTCCTCAACGGGCTGGGATATCGCTATCAGCGCGAACGGCAGAACCCGGCGTACGACCTATTTCTGTCTTGATTAGGCCGGGGGGCTTCGCCCCGCCGGCCCCCCCGACACGCTCACTCGCGGGGCTCCGTCGCCCCGCTCCGTTCGCGTGGCTCGCTTCGCTCGTCGTCGGGGGGTGCCTGGGCCATCTACTGAGAGCTCAACAGCGCTTCGACCATCGCGCGCCACTCTTCATCGAGATTGCCGCGGGTGATTGGTTTTCCAGCCTGGCCATACCAATACCCGGCATTCGACTGATCACCTTCGCGACGGTGGAGATAGGCGTGCACCCACGCGCCTTCAGGACCGGCGATGTCTTGTGCGATCTGGTGCGCGCGACCCCAGTTGCCGCGTCGCTCGTGCCACAGCGCTTCGAGCACCCGCG
>DATAEK010000084.1:0-42605 GCA_036258055.1 Vicinamibacterales bacterium | reverse complement strand
CCCTACTTCGTGACCGATCCGGAGCGCATGGAAGTGGTGCTCGAGAATCCGGTCATCCTGATCCACGAGAAGAAGATCAGCTCGATGAAGGACCTGCTGCCGCTGCTCGAGCAGGTGGCGCGCGCGGGGCGTCCGCTCGTGATCATCGCGGAGGACGTGGACGGTGAAGCGCTGGCGACCCTGGTCGTGAACAAGCTGCGCGGCACGCTGCAGGCGGCGGCCGTCAAGGCGCCTGGCTTCGGCGATCGCCGCAAGGCCATGCTCGAGGACATCGCGACGCTGACCGGCGGCCGCGCGCTGACCGAGGACCTGGGCATCAAGCTCGAGAACATCAAGCTCGAGGACCTCGGCAAGGCGAAGAAGGTCACGATCGACAAGGACAATACGACGATCGTCGAGGGTTCGGGCAGCCAGAGCGCGATCGAAGGACGCGTGAAGCAGATCCGCACCCAGGTCGAAGAGACCACCTCCGACTACGATCGCGAGAAGCTCCAGGAGCGCCTGGCGAAGCTCGTGGGCGGCGTCGCGGTCATCAAGGTCGGGGCGGCAACCGAGACCGAGATGAAGGAGAAGAAGGCGCGCGTCGAGGATGCGATGCACGCGACCAAGGCGGCCGTCGAGGAGGGCATTGTCCCCGGCGGCGGCGTGGCCCTCCTGCGCGCGAGCAAGGCGCTCGACGGGCTGAAGCTGACCGGCGACCAGAAGGTCGGCGCCGAGATCATCCGCAAGGCGATCGAGGAGCCGCTCCGCTGGATTGCGACCAACGCGGGCCAGGAAGGCTCGATCGTTGTCCAGAAGGTGAAGGACGCCAAAGGCGAGGACGGTTACAACGCGTCCTCCGACAAGTACGAGAACCTGGTGAGCGCAGGCGTCATCGATCCGGTGAAGGTCGTGCGCACGGCGCTCCAGAACGCCTCGTCCATCGCTTCCCTGCTCCTGACCACCGAGGCCCTCGTCTCCGAGATTCCCGAGGAGAAGAAGGAATCCCCGATGCCGGGCGGTGGCGGCGGCATGGGCGGGATGTACTAAGAGTCGGAAGGCAGAAGGCAGAAGGTAGGAGTTAGAAGGTAGAACGCCGGCGGAGTGGAAACGCTCCGCCGGCTTTTTTTGTTCGCCGTATAGGCTCCTCCTACTCCTTTCGCCTCCTGTCAGCATTTCTCAATGCGCCCCCACCCCCGCATCTACTCGCGGCTCGCTTCGCTCCGCCGCTGGTTACGTACGACAGCCTGGTTTCATCACGATTCTGTACACTCCTACCTCCTACACGCCTGCCTCCTGCCTCCTGCCCACGTGATATAAGCAGCGCACTGGCGGAGTGCCTATGAACTTCCGTTACGCAGCGCTGGCGATGGCGCTGACGATTGCGCCGCTGCCGGCTCACGCGCAGGATCCGCCGTCGCCGCCGCAGGAACCGCAGCAGCAGGACGCCGGGGGCGGCCGCGGAGGCCGCGCGCCGGAGCCGCAGATCCGGCCCTACGACCGTGTGATCACCAAGGACGCCAAATCCGATCAGGGCGTCTTCACCGTCCATCGGATCAAAGACCGCCTGTACTACGAGATCCCCAAGGACAAACTCGGCAAGGACTTTCTCTGGGTCAGCCAGATCGCCAAGACGACGCTGGGCTCGGGCTGGGGCGGACAGGCCGCCGGCAACCGCGTCGTGAAATGGGAACGGCGCGGCGATCGGATCCTGTTGCGCAACGTGTCGTTCGAGGTGGTCGCCGATCCGAAGACGCCGATCTCGCAGGCGGTGCAAGCGTCGAACTTCGATTCGATCCTGATGGCGTTCAACATCGAGGCCCTCGGCAAAGACGACGCGGCGGTCATCGACGTGACCCGGCTCTTCACGACCGACGTCCCGGAATTCAGCGGCCGCACCCGGGTGCGGGCCCGGACGTTCGACACCGCGCGATCGTTCGTCGAGCGTGCCGTGTCGTTCCCCGAGAACGTCGAGGTCGAAGCGATTCACACTTACAACAACCCTCCGGACCAGGCCGAGGGCCGGGGCGGCGGGCCTGCGCCAGCGCCCGGCGGCGGCCGCGGACAGGCGCCAGCGCGGATCGGCAGCTCCAGCGTGTTGATGCACTACAGCATGGTGCTGCTCCCGGAAAGGCCAATGCAGCCGCGACTCTTCGACGAACGCGTGGGCTACTTCTCCATCAGCCAGATGGACTACGGCAAGGACGAGCACCGCGCGCCGCAGCGCCGCTACATCACCCGCTATCGATTGGAGAAGAAGGATCCCGGCGCCGACGTCTCGGAACCGATCAAGCCGATCGTGTACTGGATCGATCCGGCCACGCCGACCAAGTGGGTGCCGTATCTGAAGCGGGGAATCGAGAGCTGGCAGCCCGCCTTCGAGGCCGCCGGCTTCAGGAACGCGATCGTCGCGAAGGAAGCCCCGACACCCGAGCAGGATCCTGACTGGAGTCCCGAGGATGCTCGCTACTCCGTCATCCGCTGGCTGCCGTCGACAACCGAGAATGCATCCGGTCCGCACATCCACGATCCGCGGACCGGGGAAATCCTCGAGGCGGACATCCAGTTCTACCACAACGTCATGAACCTGGCCCGCGATTGGTACTTCGTGCAGGTCGGACCCCTCGACCCGCGTGCGAAGACGCTGCCGCTTCCCGACGATCTGATGGGACGCCTGATCGAGTATGTCGCGGCCCACGAGGTCGGTCACACGCTCGGCTTCCAGCACAACATGAAGGCCAGCTCGATGTACCCGGCCGCTAAGTTGCGCGACGCGAAGTGGCTCAAGGAGATGGGGCACACCCCGACCCTGATGGACTACTCGCGGTTCAACTATGTCGTCCAGCCCGAAGACAAGATCGATCCGGCGGATCTCGTGCCGAAGATCGGGCCGTACGACAAGTGGGCCACGATGTGGGGCTACAAGCCGATTCCATCGGCGAAGGGTCCCGAGGACGAGAAAAAAACGCTCGACGAATGGGCCCGTCAGCAGGACGACAAGGCCTACCTGCGCTTCACCACCGCCGGGTCACGCGGCGCCGATCCCGGCGAGCTCACCGAAGCGGTCGGCGACGAGGATGCGGTCGCGTCCACGACGCTCGGTTTGAAGAACCTTCAACGGGTCGCAACGATGCTGCTTCCGGCGACGACCGCCAAACCGGGCGAGTCGTACGATGATCTCGACGAGCTCTATGGCCGGATGCTTGGACAGTGGGCAGTCGAGATGAACCACGTCGCCGCCATCGTCGGCGGATTCAACTCGCAGGAGAAGTACGTCGGCCAGCAGGGCCTGTTGTTCACGCCGATCAGTCGCGCGCGTCAGGCGGGAGCGGTGAAATTCCTGAACGACCACGCGTTCCAGGTCCCGTCGTGGGCCACGAACCCCGATATCCTGCGGCGCATCGAGCCGGTCGGCGTCCTCGATCGGATCCGCACGAGCCAGCAGCGCGTGCTCAACTCGCTCCTGAGCAGTGCGCGTGTGTCACGGCTCGTGGAACAGGAGACCCTCGACAGTACGGCGGCGTACTCGCCCATGGACTTTCTCGCTGACGTACGCAAAGGCATCTGGAGCGAGGCGTATGGACAGACGCCGGTCAAAATCGATGCGTACAGGCGCAATCTTCAGCGCGCGTACATCGAAACGCTCTCCGATCGCGTGAACGGCCGGCAGGCAGCCGTCGATGACGTGCGGGCGTTCTTCCGCGGCGAGCTCAAGACGCTCGACGCTGACCTGCGCACCGCTGCCGCTCGTGCCACCGATCGCGAGACGCGGCTGCATCTCGACGACGTCCGTACGCAGATTGCCCGTGCGCTCGACCCGTCCGTTCAAGACGCGGGCGTCGCCCCGGGCGGTCGCGCCACGACCGAACTGGATGACGCCTTCGACGTGTCGGTCGCTCCGGATTCGTGCTGGCTTGATTTCGCGATCCGGCGGCCGGGGGGGCGGCTCTAGAGGGTTCTAGAGGTTCTCGGTTCTAGAGGTTCTCGGTTCCCAGTTCTCGGTTCTCGCGAAACAGAAAGGGCCGGCCCGCAACGTGCGAGCCGGCCCCTTCGTCTTGAGCGGCGAGCGAAGAAATTCAGCGCAGCGTGAACGTCATCTCGACGTCCACGAGCACCGGCACGGGCTGGCCGAGCCGCGTTCCGGGTGCGAACTTCCATTTCTTGATCGCCTTGATCGCTTCCTGATCGAGACCGAAGGTCGAGTCGAGCGAGCGGGTAATGTGCACCTGGCCGACGGTTCCATCCGGCATCACGACCGCTTCGAGTAGCACGATGCCTTGAATCTTTGCGCGCATCGCTTCACCGGTGTAGCCCGGCTTCTGCTCGAAAAGCACGCGCGGAGGTACTACGCCGTTACCCGGCCGATAGACGCCGCCGCCCGTGCCGCCGCCCTCTCCAGGGCCAAGGCCCGATCCGCTGCCCGGCCCGATTCCCGTGCCGGAACCCGTTCCTGCTCCACCGCCGCTCCCCGATCCCTGTGAGATCGTCGGCGCCGACGGAAGATTCGCAAGCGCACCCGGCAGTTCTTGAACGCCCGACTCCATCTTCTGCGCGGGGATGTTCATCTGCTGCTCGGGCTTCGGGACTTCCTTCGGCGGGTCAGGCACGAGCAGCTTGGGTGGCTTCGCCACGGGGACTGTGATCTTCTGCGGCCCGGGGAGTTCCGCTTTGCGAGGCGGGTCCGGCATCTTGTTGCCGCCACCGCCACCGCCGCCGCCCGGGCCCTCCTGCGCGATCCACACGATGTCGTGCGGCATTTCGAAGCGCGGAGGCGGAGACAACGGGGAACCCGGCAGGCTCATCACGAACAGGAGCACGAGGAAACCCGCGATGTGCGTCAGGAGGGAAATGCTCAGACCCCCACCGATGCGACGCGCCTGTGCCTCGCCGGCGGGAACATCCCCCGCCATGAACCGCGCGTTGGGGCTTGCCCCCTGAAGAGCTGCTGGCATTGGATGGGCGTGATCGGAAGCTACAGCCATTGTCGCCGACGCTGTTTCAATCCGCAAGCTGCAATAAGGATGCCTCAGCCACGCCGTTTAGGACGGGCGCGACTTTCCGTCAACACGCACAACTGCGTCTCCACTTTTGGACGCCGCATGGGCGGAAATGGACGCTGATCCTTTACACCCTCCCGGCCCAGGCTCCGATCGCCGCGTTTCCAGCTCCGTAGGAATGGAGCTTCGCAAGCGCATCCGCAGCCCTCGGCTCGCTCACGACTGCCACGAGGACCCCACCGCGCCGCACGAGCTGCTCGAAAATGTAGCCGTCGTGCTTCTGAAACCCGGCGCGATTGAAAACCGCCGCGAGACCGGTGGACGTCAGCCCATCGTCGGTCCCCTTCAGCGTCGACAGCAGCGGTCCGGCGGCGACGCAGGGTCCCAGCGACTTCACCTCGATGAGGTGTGGCTCGATGCCGATCGTCTCCCGAATCAGCCGTTCCGCGTCGCCTGAACGCGCGGCCACGACCGTGATCGCCGAAGGCGCGAAGCCGTCTGCAACGAGCGCTGCGACGCCCCGTTCGGCCCACGCGACATCCTGGAAGACGCCGACGACGTGCGTATCCCCAGCGGCTGTTCTCTCAGTCATTCGTGACGCAACCCTGGCTACTCGTGTGCGCGATCCGCGATCCGCTGCTGACGTCATCCGGACAGTGGCCGGCTGACGGCGCAAAGTGCACGCGGACTGACCGACAGCGGCCAGCATTCATAGCTCACTCCAGTTTGCGATCTCGATTTGCGCGGCACCAGTGGCCTCGAGCGCGTGGCGAACCTGATCGAGGTCTGCTTGCGTCACGTGAACGCCAAGGAGCAGGGCGCCATGCTCGACTTCCTGCTGGATGGCTTCTGCCCGGTTTTCCGCGACACCCGCGCCGCTCAATACGGCGGCGATTCCACCGGCAGCGTGTCCGGCAGCCTCCCCGAGATCGGCGGAGAGCGGCCCGGCTGCGACGATCGGGCCGATACCCGGCATGACGAGCGCAATGGCGGCCAGCGCCACACCGCCGAGCTCCCCGAGTCGCGCAGCGGCACGCGAATCCTCGATGTCGGCGCCGGGCGTCGCGTTCATCTGCTCGGCCAGCGCCCCTTCCTCGTCGTGCGTACGGGCAACGACAGAGAGGTGCTCGCGCTGAATGCCGAGGCTGTGTAGTGCACGCGCGGCTGCCGCCGCCGCAGCCGATGTCTGATAGACCGCCAGCACGAGGGGATGAGACATCGGGATATCTTACAGAAAGTAGACGGGAGGCAGGAGGTAGAGTCGGCAGGCAGGAGGTGGAGGAAGACGGTGATGGCGTTCGACGCGGTTGTCGTGGGAGCGGGACCTGCGGGTGCTTGGGCGGCGTATCGTCTCGCAAACGGCGGTGCGCGCGTGGCGATCATCGACGACAGCCATCCGCGCGAGAAGCCGTGCGGCGGAGGGATCACCGGCCGTGCGCTCGAGCTCGTGGCCCCTGCGCTCTCGCGCGATCGGTTCAGCGGAGTTGACATCCGGAGCGCGACGTTCGGCTACGGCGCCCGGCAAACTCAGGTGACGTTGGCGCGCGCGGGCCTCCTGACGGTTGCCGCGCGGCGCGACTTCGACAGCGCGCTCCTTGGCGCCGCAACCGCCGCTGGAGCCACGCATATCCGGGCTCGTGCGCGACGTGTCGAACGGACGCTCACGGGCTGGACGATCTCGACCGGAGAGACGGACGTCGAAGGCCTGTGGCTATTCGGCGCGGACGGAGCCAACAGTTTCGTCCGGCGTACCGTACATCGGCCGTTCACCCGATCGGAGCTGTCGATCGCGACGGGGTACTTCGTTCGTGGCCGGACATCCACCGATGTTGCGATTGACTTCGAAGACGCGCCCGCCGGATACCTCTGGTCCTTTCCGCGTCCCGATCACCTCGCCGTCGGTATTTGCGCGCAGGCGGATGAGGCGACTCCCGGGCCACTCCAATCGCGCGTCGAGTCGTGGATTGCCGGGCGTGTTCCGGGCACGAACAGGCTGGAACGTTACAGCTGGCCCATCCCGTCGTTGAGCGATGATGCGGTCACGTCGGAGTTGCCGGCCGGCGATCGCTGGATGCTGCTGGGCGACGCCGCAGGACTGGTCGATCCGATCACGCGCGAGGGCATCTACTTCGCACTGCGATCGGGCGACGACGCGGCCGAGAGCCTCCTCGGTGGTGAGTCTCCAGGGCCGCGCTACACGCAACGTGTGAGGGACGGCATTCACGACGAGCTTCGACGCGCCGCGCGATTCAAGGCCCGCTTCTACCGGGCGCCCTTCATGAATTTACTGGTGACGGCTCTCGATCGGAGCGCGCGCATCCGCGACGTCATGGCGGATCTAGTGGGCGGACGGCAGTCGTATCGTGGCCTGAAACGGCGGCTGGTGGGCACCCTCGAATGGCGATTGATGTGGGACGTGCTCGGTCCTGACGCGCTGTGTCCGACTACTTCACCTGATAGCCATCGCGGGCGCGCACCCGCAACCGCCGGTTCGTCACGCCGACGCTGATCGATCGCCACTCGTTCGACCCGGCGACGAGCGGCTTCGACGGCGTATAGCCGAGCAGGTATTGATTGCGCAGTTCGCGGGCGAGCGCCCGCACTATCTCCGTCAGACGGGCGGGGTCCTTGAGCTGATACGAGCGTCCGCCGGTCAACGTCGCCAGTTCCGCAAAAAGCGACGGACGAGTTGCCCCGAACGCAATCGGATACACCATCACGTCCGACGCGCGGGCGCGCGCCAACGCCGTATCAGCGCTCGCGGTGCTGTAGCGATCGTTGCCATCCGAGAGGATGACGAGTGCGCGGCGACCTTTGCCTTGCTGCGTAACCTCGATGGCGCGGATGATCGCATCGTGAAGCCCGGTTGTGCCGAACGCGTCGACACGATCGAGCGCCGCCTGCTGGGCCTGCCTGTCCGTCGACAGCGGCGCGAGGATATCGACCTCCGATCCGACGCCCAGGAGCGTGACCTCGTCCTCCGGCCGGAGCTCGTCCAGGAAGGCCCGCGCGGCCGCCTTCGTCGCGGCGAGCCGCGAACCCGCCATGCTGAAGCTTCGATCGAGCGCCAGCGCCACCGTCAGGGGGAAGTCTCCTGCGCTGAACGTCGAAATCGTCTGCAGCTCGCCGTTCTCCCTCAGCTCGAAATCGCGCTGGGCGAGGCCCCTCACCGGCTCGCCGCGTTCGTCGGTAACGCTCGCGTAGACCTCCACCAGGTTCACTCCGGAGGTGAACTGGGCGTGTGTCGGGGAGACCGCAACCAACGCCCCTACCGCGATAGTGGTAGTATGGCGAAGCACCGCTCGCGCCAAAGAAGGAGCCGTTATGGGCCTGGGCATTCCCGAACTTATCGTCATCCTCTTCATCATCATCCTGATCTTCGGAGCAAATCGGCTGCCGGAGATCGGACGCGGGCTCGGCAAGGGCATCCGCAATTTCAAGGACGCGACAAACAACGGCCGCAAGGACGACTAAACCCGCCTTTCCCCCGAAGTCAGAGCAGGATCCGGCTATCGCCCGCCCGCCGGGTCAGACGTTCTCGATCCAGATACTCGAGCAGAGGAATCGCGTACTTTCGAGACACGCCGTAGCGTTCCTTGAACGCGGCGACGTCCACGCGTGAGACGCCGGACGCCTTGAGCGCCTGCATCTCGGACTTGAGGCGCTCGAGCGATGTCGCATCGAAGACCAGAGTGTCGAGCTTCACCAGAACGCCGCGCCTGAGCAGCAGCTTGACGACGCGATCGGCGACGGCAGCCGTCACGCCGGCGCTCGCCGACGCGGCAGCCATGTCCGGAGGCGTGAGAGCCGCCTCGCGGAAGATCCGTTCGAGCGCGTCCTGAGCCCGCGCCTCCTCGGGCGTCAGCGAAACCTGATGTCCGGCGAGCGCGAGGCGATCGCGGGCCAGGAGCTTTCCCTCCGCGACGAGACTCTGAAGAACATGATCGAAAACCGGACCGGACGCTCCGCCGAAGACGCGCTCCCGCGCTTCTTCGCGCGGCAGGCCATCGGACAACGGCTGGCTGCGATGATAGATCTCGAGTGCCTTCAGCAGCCGGTCCTCGAGATCGCGCAGCACCGCGGTCGCCACGAGCAGATCGCCGATTGCCGTGACGTCTCCGCTTTCCACCAGACGGGGCACGGTCGCTGCTGCCTCGTCGGGCCGCAGCCCGCCGCGCGACTGCAGCATCGCGAGCGGCAATCCCGCGCCACCGCGCTCGTCGATGAAGGCGCGCACCGCGGCGTCCGGATCACCACTGTCCCTGTCGAGGCGGCGGAATCGCGAGAGTCCTGCGGCGGTCCTGATCGCACCGCGTGACGGCTGCGGATCGAGCACCACCCCACCGCCGATCGTGACCGGAGGTGAATACGCACGCACGATGAACCGGTCCCCGCGGGTGACCACGAGCGGCGCTTCGAGCCTGATGCGCGCGTACGCAGATCCGCCGGCCGGGAGTTCGGCGGCCGAGCCTTCGCCCAGGCGGGGCCCTGCGAGCGCGACCCGTCCGAGAATCTCCGCCGTTCCCTGATGCACCCTCAGCCGCGTGCCGTGCCGCAACGGTCGCGCATCCGCGAGGAGATCGAGCGCCACGTCCATCCGGCGCGTGGGCTCGAGCGACCCTGGCGTGCACAGCGTGTCTCCACGCGAGAGATCCGCGACGTCCACGCCGACGAGATTGACGGCGACGCGCCGTCCTGCGCCGGCACACGCTTCGTCGTGTCCGTGCACCTGAAGGCCGCGCACCTTGACGGGCAGCCCGCTGGGAAGCGCGATGAGCTCCTGATCCGCACGGAGCTCGCCGGCTACGAGCGTCCCGGTCACGACCGTGCCGAAACCCTTTACCGTGAAGACGCGATCGACGGGCAGACGCGCCGGTCCTTCGCTCGGCCGCGGGGTGACTCGCCCGGCAAGCGCGACGAGCGTCGCGGCCAGCTCGTCGAGGCCGCGGCTGGTCACGGAGGAGACGGGGATGATGGGCGCATCGGCCAGGAACGATCCGGCGGTGAGTTCCCGCACCTCGAGCGCCGCAAGGTCCTGCATGTCCTGATCGGCCAGATCCGACTTGGTCAGAACGACCACGCCCGCGGGGACTTGCAGCAACCGGCAAATCGCGAAGTGCTCTCGCGTCTGTGGCATCACCGATTCATCGGCGGCGACAACGAGCATGACGAGGTCGATGCCACCCGCGCCCGCGAGCATGTTCTTGACGAACCGCTCGTGACCTGGCACGTCCACGAACGCCAGGTTGACGCTGTTTCGAGTCAGGTGCGCGAACCCGAGATCGATCGTGATCCCTCGCGCCTGTTCCTCTTTCAGGCGATCCGGATCGGTGCCCGTCAACGCACGCACGAGCGCACTCTTGCCGTGGTCGATGTGTCCTGCGGTGCCAATGACGATCGATCGCATGCTGGTTTCGCTGTCCGCTGTCCCCTGTTCGCAGTTCCGCGTCGCAATCGCCGAAGAGCGCAACGGCTGGCGTTCTAGCGCTTGCGCGTGGCGCGCTCTCGTTTCCCTGGACGTGACGAGCGCTTCCGCTCCGTTTTGGGCCGCACTTTACTGCGTCGAGCGCCTCGGTTGCGCTCGGACGCTCTCACGGCGTCCAGAATCTCCGCGAGTGCGAGATCCACCTGACGGCGTTCCATGTCCACCTTGACGACCTGCACGCGTACGCGGTCGCCGAGCCGATACACTCTCCCGCGGTTCTCCCCCTTCAGGATGTGGGCCTTCTCGACGAACCGATAGTAATCGTCGGCCATCGTCGACACATGCACGAGCCCTTCGACGAAGTGTTCGATGAGCTCGATGAACAATCCGAACGCTCCGACGCCGGTGATGTAGCCTTCGAACTCGTCGCCCACCTTGTCCGCCATGAAGCGGACCTTCTTCCACTGCACCAGCTCCCGCTCCGCATCGTCCGCCCGGCGTTCCCGCTCGGATGTGTGACGAGCCACCTCCGGCAGTTCGTCGGTGAGCTCTTCCTTCCGATCGTCGGTCATGCCCCCGTGACGGGCCTCCCGCAGCGTCCGGTGGACGATGAGGTCTGGATACCTGCGGATGGGTGAAGTGAAATGGGTGTAGCTGGAGGCCGCCAGCCCGAAATGTCCAAGATTGGACGGGTCGTATCGAGCTTTCTGCATCGTCCGCAGCATGAGGAACGCGATCGGCTTCTCCTCGGCGGTTCCGCGCATGCGCTCGACGAGCTTCTGGAAGTGTCGCGGCTTGACCGACCCGGCTTCCGCGCCCAGGCTGTAGCCGAGCGTCGAGATGAATTCCTCGAACTCCTCGACTTTCAACGGATCCGGCCGCTCATGGATGCGGTAGAGCGTCGGCACGTCGTGCTCGTCGAGGTGCTGCGCCACCGTCTCGTTGGCGAGGAGCATGAACTCCTCGATGATCTTGTGTGCGATGTTCCGCTCCGCCGCGATGATCTCGTCCACCATGCCCTCTTCGTCCAGGACGATTTCCGGCTCCTTCAAATCGAAGTCGATCGAGCCCCGCCGATGGCGGCGGCGGTTGAGGATCGTGAAGAGATCGCGCATCCGCTCGAACATCGGCACGAGCGAGCGGTTCCGCTCCGTGACGTCGGGATCGTGGGCGGTGAGGATGGCGTTGACGTCCGTGTAGGTCATTCGCGCGTCACTGTGGATGACGCCGTCGTGCAGCTCGTAGCGGACGACCGTGCCCCGCCGATCGACTTCCATCAGGCACGACTGCACCAGCCGGTCCACGTGAGGATTCAGGCTGCACAGCCCCGTTGCGAGTTCCGACGGAAACATGTGCACCGCGCGTTCGGGAAAATACACCGACGTGCCGCGATCGTACGCTTCCTCGTCGAGCGCTCCGCCTTCCTTCACATAGTGCGCGACGTCAGCGATGTGGACGCCGAGCCAGAAGTTACCGTTGCCGAGCAGCTCGATCGTGATCGCGTCGTCGAAATCGCGCGCGTGCTCGCCGTCGATCGTGACCGTCTGCTGCGGGCGGAAATCCGTTCGATCGCGCAGGTCACGCTCCTGGACCTGAGATCCGAGTCGCCCCGCTTCCTCGACCGCTTCAGGACTGTGTGCATCGGAAATGTTGTACTTGCGGAGGATGATTTCGGTGTCCACGCCGGGAGCGTCGATGTCCCCGAGGACCTCAACGATCCGTCCGACCGGCCCACGTGCGGCCGTCGGCCATCTGGTGATTTCCGCAGTGACCATTTCTCCGGGATTCGCACCACCTTCCTCGCCGCCCGGAATGTGAACATCCATCACAATCCGGCGGTCGAATGGCACGACGAATCCCATCTTGTGGTCGTCGCGGTCGAACCGCCCGACGATCGTGGAGGATCCGCGCTCGAGAATCCGCAGGATCCGGCCCTCGGCCCCCTTGTCGGTGATTCGCTCGACTCGGGCAACGACGCGGTCGCCGTGCATGGCCTGGTTCAGGTTCGTACCGGCGATGTAAATGTCTCCCTTGACGTCCTCCAACGGTCGATCCGGAGCGACAAAACCGAACCCGCGCGGGTGGATCGTCACTTTGCCCACCGCCAGGTTCATTCGATCGGGCAGGCCGAACCGGCTGCCGCGGGTCTGCACGAGCGCGCCGCTCGCCGCCAGGTCCTTCAAAAGCCGCTTGAACGTCACACGCTCGTCGCGGGGTATCTTCAGGCGCTGCAGCATCTCGCGAGGCGTCGACGGATGGTCGATGCGGTCGCGGATGAGCGCGAGCACCTGCTCGTGATTCAACATGCTTCCATCTTATGTGTGTGCGCCTGCCGCCGGGGCGGCGCGGGCGCGGGTTTTTTCCAACCGGCTGAACGGGGCCGGAGTCTAGTGATTGTGTGGCCGGTGCCGTCGCGATGACCCCCAGGGCCGGTGAGCCTGAGGCGCCCTCCGATCTCGAGCTGGTGCGTCTTGCGCAAGCCGGCGACACACAGGCGTTTGGCACGCTCGTCGAGCGCAATCGCCGGGCCGTCTTTCGCGCGGCGCTCGCGGCCGTAGGTTCCCCGGCGGAAGCTGACGACGTTGCGCAGGACGCGTTCTTGGCGGCATACCGGAAACTCTCGCACTTTCGCGGCGACGCCGCCTTCCGGACCTGGGTGGTTTCGATCGCCTGGCGGAAAGCGCTGGACCGGCGGAAGAGCGTCGCACGCTGGGTGAAGATGACCGTAACGCCACAGCGATTCGATGATCAAGCGGGCGATGGCATGGACGAACTGAGGTCCGGCTGGCGGTCGCCGGAAGAACACCTCGCCAGCGCGGAACTGGAACGCACCATCCGGAGACTCATCGCAACTTTGCCTCGAAAGCTGCGGGACGCGCTCCTGCTCTCGGGATCCGACGAGTACTCGTACGAACAGATCGCGGTCATCCTCGGAATTCCGGTCGGCACGGTCAAGTGGCGCGTCTCGGAAGCACGCAGGTTGTTGAAGCAGAAGCTCGCGTCGACGGGTCACACGCGTTAGGGACAACATCATGCAGGACGACAGGTACCTCGACGACGCCATCGATCGCACGGTGCGGGACATGATGGACGTCGATCCCGCTCCGGGTCTGAGCCGCCGCGTGCTGGCGCGGATCGACGAGCCCGCCACACCGCGTGCGTTCGCCTTTCCGCGTCTTGCCGTACTGACCGCCCTGGGCGCAGCGGTGGTCGTGCTCGCGATCGCGATGCTGTTCCGTTCAGCGCCGCACGATCCTCCGCGGATCGCAGCGACGCCGCGGTCCCAGCCGACGGACCAGCCGCTGCAGAGGCTCATGCCGGATCCGGCCCAATTTGCACTCCCGCCTCCAGTGTCGACTCGCAGCGCGACGCCATCGCGGCGCGCGGCAAACGTCGACCGCCTCATGGAGGCCGCCAGCGTTGCACCGGATACCGACGTCGTCATTGCGCCACTGGGCGTGATGGATCCGATCCGCTTCGCGCCGGTCGGACCGCAAACGATCGTCGTTGCCACGATTGGCATCGACCCCATCCAGGTCGCGCCTTTGAAGATGGACCTGTTGTCGTCAACGCCGCAGTGAGCGGCACTCGAGGAGCGCATGCTGACCAAGACTGTTGCCACCATTGCCGTCGTCACCCTCGTTGGAGCCGGCCTGATTGCACAAGAACCGCCGCCACAGGCCAAGCCGGCGCCCGCGGCGCCACGAACCCAGCAACCCACTCCGCAGGGACGCGGTGAACAGCCGGCTCCCGCGAAGGCCGAACGGCCGCGCGAACCAGTCGGCCAGCCGGTGAACATCAGGATCGACATCACGATTACCGATCAGGCGGGCCCCGGCGAGCCGGCGAAGAAGACGGTCACGATGCTGCTGGCGGATCGGTCGAGTGGCAGCATTCGATCGAACGGAACGCAGCGCATCCCGGCCGAGGGCAACTTTCCGGTCTCCATCAACGTCGACGCATTGCCGACGATCACGACCGAGGGAACAATCAGGCTGGGACTGGGGCTCGAATATCAGCCGAGGCCGAGCGCGAGTCAGACGGACCCGCCCTTGAACAGCTCGCGGATGTCACAGCTGAACGAGCGCCTCAGCATCATCGTGCAGGACGGCAAGCCGATCATGATCTCGCAGGCGGCCGACCCTGGATCGGATCGCCGCATCACGGTGGAATTGAAGGCCAGCATCCTCAAGTAGCATCGACACCAGCTCGCGGCAACGCCGCGGACGCCGGGTCCGCGGCTACTTCCGCATGGCGAGCTTGATCGTCTCGAGCGCCTCACCCGCCTTGGCGTTGGCCGTCTGATCCAGCTTCGCCGCTAGCTTCTGCGCTTCAGCAATCTGATCCAGCGCCGTTCCGATCTTCGCGGCGGCGTCCCGATCTCCGTCTTTCTGCAGGCGATCGCGCACACTGCCGAGCGGCGTCTTCGCCTCCTCAAAGTGTTTGCTGGCATCACCGAAGTTGACGTTGAAGAGGCTCACGCGGGCGTCGAGCAGATGGCCTCGCGCTTCCGCCAGGTCGAGTTGCAGGCGGGACTGACTCAACGCGTCCTCGATCGGGGAGCGCCCTGACGATCCCCAGCCGTAGCCGATGCCGAAGGCGACAATGAGGGCCACGAGGATTGAGAGAGCGATCTTGCCGCGCGACATTGACGTGCCTCACCTTCGTGAGCCGGCGGCCTCCTCGCTCGAGACATCCGGCACGCGCGCATTGTGAACAATCCGCCCGAGTCACGCAATCAGCATCACGTGCAGATCCCCGACGTTGGTTCCGGTGCGGCCGAGCCGGATCAGATCGCCCAGCGGATCGAAGAACCGATATGCGTCGTTGTTCCGAAGCAACGACTGGGCCTCCAGGCCCGCCCGCCACGCCCGGAGCATCGTCGTCGAGTCGACGACCGCACCGGCGGCGTCAGTTGGACCGTCAATCCCATCTGTCCCGATGCTTGCCAGGAGCGCCGCGCGCCCCACGGTTCCCACCGCGCCTGCGGCGGCCAACGCAAATTCCTGATTGCGACCGCCGAGCCCTTTGCCGGTAACCCGCACTGTCGTCTCGCCTGCGGCGAGCACACACAGCGGTCGAGGACCGGCCGCCGCTCGGTGCCTGGCCTCGGTTACAAAGCGGTGGGAGGCCTCTCGGGACTCACCATGGGTAGGCTCCTCGATGACCTCGACTGCATATCCAGCAGCCGCCGCAGCCAATTGCGCACCGTTGAGCGCCGACTTGCGGTTGCCGATAACCTCGAACGTCGCGTGCGAGAGTCGCGGATCGCCAGGCTTGATGGTTTCTTTTTCCTGACCGTTCGCGCCGCGCTCCAGGTGGGTCCGCACCGAGGGGGGAACGACGACCTTGCGATTATCGAGAATCTCGAGCGCGTCAGCAAAGCGCGACGGATCGGCGACCGTCGGCCCGGAACCAATCACGCTCGGATCGTCGGCGATCGGTCCGTGAACATCCGAGATCGCCAGCGTCAAGGACCGATACACTCCCGCGCCGAGCCGGCCGCCCTTGATCGCGGATAGATGCTTGCGAACGCAGTTCAGCTCGTCGATTGGCGCGCTGGCGTTCATGAGCAAGCGCGACGTTTCTGCCTTATCAGCCAGCGTGACGCCGCCTGCTGGCAGCGCCAGCATGGACGACGCTCCCCCTGACAAGAGGACGACGAGCGTCGTGTCGCGGTCGGCCTTCCCGCAGAGAGCCAGCGCGCGTTTGCCGGCTTCTACGCTCTCCTCGTTTGGAAACGGGTGACCGCCCTGCCAGCACTCGACCTCCGCCGGCAGCGACGCGCCCGCCTCGCGTGGCCCGGTCACGACGCCGCCAACGAGGACGAATGGCACCCATCGAAAGAGCGCGGAAGTCATCGGCGATGCGGCTTTTCCAGCAGCGATCAAGACGGCCCGCCCGCCGTGCAAGGCTACGAAGGTCCCGCGTGTTGCCGTCATCTGCATCAGCAGACGTGGATCGGCAGCGGTCAATGCACCGCGCAGGATGCGATCGAAATCGAGGCGAAGACGTTCGAGAGTGAGGGTCAGTGCCGGTGAGAAGGATCCGACCAGCCCGACAGTCCCGTCACGGCGTTGAACTTCCGCAGCAACCCGCTAATCAGGCGATCGGCGTCATCCATCGCACAGATCTGTTCGAGCTGATTGAGAACACGTCCCAATGCCGCGTCCGCGTCAGTAATCGCGCGCTCCGAGAAGTATTCGCGCTGCGCTTCGAGGCATTGGCGATGTTTCAGGAATTCTTGCCGGTAGAAGTCGGTTGATACAGGGGCAATTGCGTTCGAAATCCCAGTCGGGCTGACGACGCGTCCCATGCGACTCCTCGCGTAAGGCATGTGCAGGTGGGTAGAACGAGTGTAAACGCGCGCCGGATTCCCTGTCAACCGGCCCGCGCGTTATCGTACTGCACGAGCGACCACGAACCCGCCCAGACAGCCGAGCAACATCCCGCCCAGGAGCAGCAGGAACCATAGCTCGACTGGAAGGAACGAGAAGCTTCCAAGCCCCAGGGCCTCGGCCGCAATCCGTCCGTAGCGGGCCTTGCCGATGAAATACACAATCGTCAGCAGCACCAGGGCCAGCAGCGCTCCGACGCCGCCTTGAAGAACGCCCTCGGCGACAAACGGCCCCCTGACGTACGCGAGAGGCGCCCCGACGAGTTGCATGATCTCGATCTCCTCGCGCCTGGCGTAGGCCGCAAGCCGCACGACGTTCGCGACCGTCAGCGCCGCAGCGAGCGCCAGCATTGCCACAATCAGGAGGCCGATACCCCTGACGAATCCGATCGCCGCATTCAATCTGCCGAGGAGACGCCGGTCGTACCGCACGTCGGCGACGCCGCGCGTTTTCGAGAGCGTCTCTGCCAGCCTGTCGACCGCAACATCGGATACGCGGGCTTCTGGCTTGAGGCGGACCTCGAAGGATGCCGGAAACGGGTTGCGATTGAGTCGATCGGCCGTGCCCGCGAGGTCGGGGAAATCCTGCCGGAAGCGCTTGGCAGCGTCGGCCTTCGCCACGTACTCACGCGAAGCCGAGAGACCGCTGCCGTCGATCTGTTCGCCGATGCTCTGCAACTGTTCCTTCGAGACGTCGTCGGCGAGGTAAACCGACAGCTCAGCCGCTTCACTCCAGCGCGCAACGACCCGCTGGAGGTTCGTCTGGACGACGAGGAAGAATCCGAGGACGAAGAGGCCTGCGGCGATCGTCAGCACCGCGAGGATCGCGCTGCGGCGGCCGCGCCACAGGCTTTCTGCCGCCTCGATGAACGCATACTTGAGCGCCCTCACGCGCGCTCCTGGGCGACTTCGACAACGTGACCGTGGTCGAGCGTGAGAGCGCGGCGGCCGACCCGCCGGATGAGCTCGCGATCGTGCGTCGCGACGATGACCGTCGTTCCGCGAGCGTTGATTTCGCGAAAGAGATTCATGATCTCGAGCGACAGATCGGGATCGAGGTTCCCGGTTGGCTCGTCGGCCAGAATGATCACCGGGTCGTTGACGAGAGCGCGGGCGATCGCGATTCGCTGCTGCTCGCCGCCCGACAGCTCGAGCGGAAAAGCATTCATCCGGTGCTGAAGGCCCACCCACTTCAGGACCTGAAACGTCCGCCGCTGTTGCTGCGTCAAGGGCATTCCCAGGACCCGCGGCACGAACGCGACGTTCTCGAGAACCGTCTTGTTCGGCAGCAGCTTGAAATCCTGGAACACGAAGCCCAGGGATCGGCGATATGCCTGGACCTGATTGAGTGTGAGCGTCGCGAGATTACGGCCGCCGACGAGCAGTTCCCCTTCGCTTGGCACATCTTGCCGCAGCAGCAGCCGAAGCAGCGTGGATTTGCCGGCGCCGCTCGGGCCGGTCAGGAACACGAACTCGCCCTTGTCCACACGAAGCGAGAGGTTGCGCAGCGCGTAAACGCCGCGGCTGTAGACCTTCGAGATCTGGTTGGCTTCGATCAATGCGCCATCCGCCGAAAAACCACAGAAACCACCGACTCGTGCCTCACTGTTCGTCGAGAATCCGCCGCATCAATTGGTTGACGAGCGCCGGGTTCGCCTTCCCCTTCATCGCCTTGATGGTCTGGCCGACGAGAAAGCCGAACGTCTGCTGCTTGCCGGCACGGTACTGTGCGACGGGACCGGGATTGGCCGCCACCACATCACGGACGACGGCTTCGATCGCCGCTTCGTCGTCGATCCGCGCCAGCCCTTCGGCGGCGACGATCTCCGCCGCGGGGCGCCCAGTCGTGTACATCTTCTCGAACACGTCCTTGGCGATCGGCCCGCTGATCGTGCCCGAGTCTATCAGCCCGATCAAGCCGGCCAGCGCCTCCGGCGTCAGCGGCACGTCACTGATTTCGACGCCGAGCTCGTTCATCTTCCGCGTCACGTCTCCCATGATCCAGTTGCTGGCCGCCTTCGCGTTCTTCGCCGCGGCCGCCGTCGCCTCGAAATAGGCGGCGACCTCAGGGGACTGTGTGAGCACCGCGGCGTCGTACGCCGGAAGCCCGTACTGGTCGATGAATCGGCGGCGGCGAGCGTCGGGTAGCTCAGGGAGCGACCCCCGGATCTCTTCGATCCACTCGGGAGCAATCTCGAGCGGCGGCAGATCGGGCTCGGGAAAGTACCGGTAATCGTGCGCTTCCTCTTTGCTCCGCATCGACACGGTCCTGCCGGCCCCGGAATCCCACAGCCGCGTCTCCTGAACCACACGGCCTCCCTCGCTGACCACGCCGATCTGGCGCGAGATTTCGTATTCGAGGGCACGCTGCACGTAGCGGAACGAGTTGAGGTTCTTGACTTCGGTCTTCACGCCGAGGGCCGACGTCCCGAGCGGCCGGACCGAGACGTTGGCGTCACAACGAAGACTTCCCTCCTCCATGTTGCCGTCGTTGACGCCGATCGCGACGAGGATCGACCGCAGGCGGCTGAAGAAGTCACCGGCGTCGGCCGCAGATCGAAGGTCGGGCTCCGTGACGATCTCGATGAGCGGCACGCCGCTGCGATTGAAATCCAGATAGGTGCGCGTGTTCGAGTCGGCAAACCCTTCGTGCAGCGACTTCCCGGCGTCCTCTTCGAGGTGCACGCGGACGATGCCGACACGGCGGCTGTTGCCGCCGCTCTCGTACTCGACCGCTCCGGCGGTCGCGACCGGCTGCTCGTACTGCGAGATCTGGTAGCCCTTGGGAAGATCCGGATAGAAGTAGTTCTTTCGCGCGAAAACCGACCACGGCTGTACCGTGCATCCCAGCGCATGCGCGGCGCGCACGGCGAATTCCACGGCCCGGCGGTTCAGGACAGGCAGAGCGCCCGGCAGGCCAAGACAGACCGGGCAGATGTTCGTGTTCGGAGAGGCGCCGAACGCGGTGCTGCAGCCGCAGAAGATCTTCGTCTCGGTCAGGAGCTGGGCGTGGATCTCCAGGCCGATGACCGGCTCGAACGCCGCCACCGTCGTCACGCGGGTCTCGGCCCCGCCGACCTGATGTCCGGGGCAACCTCGCCCTCGAACGTCTTGAAATTCTCGGCAAACATGTGCGCGAGCCGCGCGGCCTGATCGTCGTAGGCCGCCGGATCCTTCCAGGTGTTCCGCGGATTGAGCACCTCGGCCGGCACACCCGGACAGGACTGCGGGACGTCGAGGTTGAAGACCGGATGCGTCACGTACTGCGCGTGGTCGAGGGCCCCGTGAAGCGCGGCGTGAATCATCGCCCGCGTATGTCCGATAGCCATGCGCGATCCCACGCCGTACGGGCCGCCGCTCCACCCCGTGTTCACCAGCCACACCCGGACGTCGTGGCGCGCGATACGCCTGCCGAGGAAATTCGCGTACACCGTGGGATGGAGCACCATGAACGGCGCCCCGAAGCAGGTGCTGAAGGTCGCCTTCGGCTCGGTCACGCCGCGTTCCGTGCCCGCGACCTTGGCGGTGTAGCCGGAGAGAAAGTGGTACATCGCGGCGGCCGGCGAGAGGCGCGCCAGGGGCGGCAACACGCCGAACGCATCCGCCGTCAGCATCACGATGTTCCGCGGATGTCCTCCCTGGCCTCCCTCGACGGAGCGGTCGATGAAGTCGAGCGGATACGCGCCGCGCGAGTTCTCGGTCAGCGAGTCGTCGTCCAGGTCCAGCATCCGCGTGGCGGCGTCCATCCTGACGTTCTCGAGGACCGTGCCGAACCGCCGCGTGGTCGCGTAGATCTGCGGTTCGGCTGAAGCCGAGAGGCGAATCATCTTCGCGTAGCAACCGCCCTCGATGTTGAACACACCGTCCTCGCTCCACCCGTGCTCGTCGTCGCCGATCAGCCGGCGCTCGGAATCGCTCGACAGCGTCGTCTTTCCCGTGCCGGACAGGCCGAAAAAGAGCGCGACGTCATCCTGCGAGCCGACGTTGGCCGAACAGTGCATCGACAGCACGTTTCGAAGCGGCAGCAGGTAGTTCATCACAGTGAAAATCGATTTCTTGATTTCCCCCGCGTAGCTCGTGCCGCCAATCAGCACCAGCTTGCTCGCAAAATTGAGCAGGATGAACACGTCGGAGTTCGTGCCGTGATGCGCCGGGTCGGCGCGCAGGCCGGGCATGTCGATGACGGTGAAATCCGGCGCATGCGCAGGTCTGTCGACGGCACCCGGGACCCCGATGAAGATGTGTTTCGCGAAGAGGCTGTGCCAGGCCTGTTCGGTGATGACGCGCACCGCGAGGCGATACGAGGGATCCGCTCCGGCGTAACAGTCCTGCACGAAAATCTCACGCCCCTCGATGTAGGTCAGCATGCGCTGATGCAAGGCGTCGAAATGCGACGGATCGATCGGTCGATTCACCTTGCTCCACCACACGCGATCCTGGCTCGACGGCTCGCGAACGATGAACTTGTCGTTGGGAGAACGGCCGGTGTGCTGGCCCGTGCGGCAGACGAGCGGTCCGTCCGCGGCAATGACACCCTCGCGCCGGCGGACGGCTTCTTCGTACAAGGCCGGGACGCTCAGGTTCCAGTGGACGCGGGCGACATTCGTCATGCCCTCCACGTCGAGTCTGCCGTGCTGCTGCGCCTGCGCCATCCTTCTCCTCGCGTGAAGTGAACTGGCAGGTGGTTCATTGGCCGATTCAGGCGTGGGATCGTACAGACACGAATGGACCGAAGTCAATCGAACTACGAAGGAAAACCCTGTGCGCGGCTTTCTTGGCGGTGAGTCGCGCACCCTGGACGCGAGACGGAAGGTGTTCTAGGAGGTCGCCATCACGCGGGCGAACGCCTCGACGACCCGCCGGTCGAACTGACTGCCGGCGCAGCGTTCGAGCTCGCGGATCGCTTCCGACGGGGAGATGGCCTCACGATAGCTCCTCGGGCGCGTCATGGTGTCGTAGGCGTCAGCCACGCACACGATGCGCGCGGCGATCGACACCTCGTCACCACGCGAGCCTTGCGGGTAGCCAAGGCCGTCGACCCGTTCCTGGGCATCGCGCACGATGACGGCCGCGTCCTGAAGATATGGCAGACCCGCGATGAGCTCGTACGCGACCGTCGGATGCTGCCGGATGAGCCGGCGCTCGAGATCGCTCAGGGGTGCGGGTTTGCGCAGCAACGATTCCGGCATCGCCAGCTTGCCGAAGTCGTGCAGCAGCGCCCCTCGTTGAATCGTCGTGACATCGCCGGCACCCAGGCCAAGCTCCTTGGCGGTGCGAACGGCGAGAGTCGCTACACGGTACGCATGCGCGTAGGAATCGTGACAGCTGAGGGTCAGCACTGAGAGCATCGCCTCGAGGGCTCGATCCGAGTCCAGCTGCAGCGTGGCAATAGCGTCTGCGAGCCGCGCCTGACGCACCCGTACGTCACGCTCGAGCGTCTCTTGTAGCCGGCGCGAATCGAAGGCGGCCGTGTGCCACTCCATGCCTCGCCAGACGGCCTCCCGCAGACGGTCGCGGCCGAACGGCTTCATCAGGAAGTCCACGACGCCGAGCGGCATGTTCGGGATGGATCCGACGTCCTGCACGCCGCTCGCCACGATGACGGCCGTCTCGGGAAACGCGTGCCGGATGCGGTCAGCGAGCCAGAGTCCGTCGTGCCCGGGTAATCTGATGTCGCAGAGCGCCACGGCCGACGGCCCCGCCTCCATCAGATCCAGCGCTTCTTCCGCTGTGCTCGCTGTAGCGACGGTGTAGCCGCCCGACTCGAGCCAGCGGCTCATGAGATTCCGGACGCTCTCCGCGTCGTCCACGACGAGAATTGATCGCGCTGATGGGTCTTCGGGCCTGGGAACGATCGATGACGCAGGATAGAGATCCGCTGGCTGCATGCCTTGACCTTGTTACGACTTTCAGCCAGCGCTATCGACGGAACTGGCCGGTATCCGAAAATCGGCACCGTGGGTGCCACCGCGCCGCAGCGGCACCACACGCGCACACTATCGTTTACGAACGAAGAGACGCCTCAGCGTCGTCGGGAGAATCCGACGGAGTCCGAAACGTCTCGCTTCTTCAGTCTGCGGCGACGGGCTCGAGGAGGGCCGGATCCTTCCGCCGCGAAATCGTGGCGGCGAGATCGAGGCGTTCGAGGCGCCGGTAAAGTGCCCGCCGGCTCAGGCCCAGCATCTTTGCCGCGGCCTTCTTGTTGCCGCCAGCGCGCACGAGGGCCCGCTGGATATGGTCGCGCTCGACGTTGACGAGCAGATCGGTCTCACCAGGAAACGGAGCCACGGTCTGGGAGCCGAGCGGCCGGGGTGCCGCCACCGTCACAGTTTGCGGCATCGGCGCCAGCGTCGGCATGCTGATCGCGAGCTCGCGCTCGGTGATGAAATCGCCGTCGCACAGAATGCAGGCGCGCTCGATGACGTTGCGCAGCTCGCGCACGTTGCCTTCCCACGCCGCGGCAGTCAGCATCCGCTCGGCTCCGGGGGTGAGGCCCATCAGCGGCTTCTGCAGCCGTTCCGACGTGTCGCGCACGAACGCGGCCGTCAGGTAGGGAATGTCCTCGCGCCGATCGCGCAAGGGCGGCAGCTTCACTTCGACGATGTTGAGACGGTAGTAGAGGTCACTTCGGAAGCGTCCAGCGGCCACTTCGGCGCGCAGGTCTCGGTTGGTCGCCGCGATGACGTGCACGTTGATGGCGCGGGACTCCAGCGAACCCACCCGGTGGACTTCACCGAGCTCGAGGACGCGCAGCAGCTTGCCCTGCAGATTGAGCGGCAGCTCACCGATCTCGTCCAGGAACAGCGTTCCCCCTTCCGCGGTCTCGAAGAGGCCCGCCTTGTTGTCGGTCGCGCCAGGGAACGCACCGCGCGCGTGGCCGAACAACTCGCTCTCGAACAGCGGCTCGACGACGGCCGAGCAGTTGACCGTCACGAACCGCCGCTCGCGGCGCGGGCCGGTGCGGTGCAGCGCCCGCGCCACCAGCTCCTTGCCGGTGCCGGTCTCACCGCTGATGAGTGCCGTCCGCACGTGCGGCGCGAGACGCCGGATCATGTTGAAGAGATCCTGCATCACGGGACCACGCCCGATCATGCCCGCGAACTCCAGCCGCCGCGCGAGATCGCTCTCGATCGACAGCACGCTGCGCCGACGCTCGAGCTCCTCCTTGACGCTCGACAAGAGCTGCTCGAGCCGCCCGAAGTCGAGCGGCTTGCTCAGATAGTCCATCGCCCCCAGCTTGATCGCCTCGACCGCGCTCTCAACGGAGGCGTACCCCGTCATCAGCACCGTCTGGCAGTGCGGATCGGTGTCGCGAATCGCGCGCAGCACGTCGAGCCCGCCGACATCCGGCATCCGGAGGTCGACCATGACCAGATCGGCGCGCAGTGTCTGCATCTGCGCGATTGCTTCCCGCCCGCTCGAACACGCCACGACTTCGAATCCAACCCGCCGCGCAAAACGGCCCACTACATCGAGAATGCCCTGCTCGTCGTCAACGACGACGAGCAGCGGCCGTTGCCCTGTCATACGTACTCCTTCGAAACCGCGCGGGCGGCCGAACGCAGCGCCCGCAATTGAAATGGCGGCGCCAAAATCGCGCTCGCCTGTTCCCGCCCGAACCGTTCGATGTCACCGTCGTCGCCGCTCATCGACATCAGAATGAGGGGCACACGCCGGGTGTCGGCAGCGCGCGCGGCCGACCACCCCGCCAGATCTGTTCCAAGCACAGCGCGATCGAGGAACAGCGCCTGGACTGCACCTCGCCGGTAGCGCACCAGCGCTTCGTCGGAGCGCCCGGCCACGGCCACCGCATATCCCCAACCCGTCAACGCCGCCGCCAGGAAGTCGCGCTCGCCCGTGTCGGCGTGCACGACCAGCACCTCCTCGCCATTCGGCGCGGGCGACTCCACTCGTGCGGGCAGGAGAATCGAAAACGTTGTCCCGACCTGAACCTTGCTCTCGACGATGATCTGTCCGCCGTGATCGCGGACGATCCCGTAACAGATGCTGAGCCCCAGGCCGGTTCCTTCGCCCACGTCACGCGTCGTGAAGAAGGGATCGAAGATGCGCGAGAGATTCGCGTGATCGATGCCGTGCCCGCTGTCGGCGACCGACAGCTCGATAGCGTCCGCTGTCTGGTCGAGCCGGGCCTGGACCGTGAGCCGCTTCGGCATCCGCCCGCGCATCGCCTGCTCCGCGTTGAGAATCAGATTCAGCAGCGCCTGCTGGATCTGCGTGGCGTCCGCGACCAGCGGCGGCAGGTTTGCCTCGAACTCCGTGCGCAGATCGACGGCGTTCAGGCGGAACTCGTAGGTCCGCAGGGACAGCACCCGGTTGGCGATGTCGGCGACGTCCTGCGGCGCGCGCGCGGCGGTCTGCCGGCGCGCGAAGGCGAGCAGGTTGCGGACGATACGCGCGGCCCGCTCCGATTCCTCGGCGATGCGGCGGAGATCGTGCGCCAGCTGCGCGGCCGGCCGGGCCGAGACCGAGTCCTGAGACTCGAGGAGCTCTTCCTCGAGAAGCTGGGCGTAACCGATGACGCTCGTCAGCGGATTGTTCAACTCGTGCGCCACGCCCGCCACGAGCTGGCCGATGGCTGACAGTTTTTCCGCCTGGAGCAGCTGCGCCTGCGTGGACTTCAGCTGCTCGAGCGTCGTCGTCAACCTGGCGTTGGCGCGACCGAGCTCCTCGCTCATGTGCAGGAGCCGCCGCGCCGATCGGATTTCCTCAGTAACGTTCTTTGCAACTTGCACAACCGACGCGCCGCCGGTCTCGCCCGCGATCGGAAACGTGTTGACCGAGAAGATGTGCCCGTCAGGGAGTGTCACTTCCGCGCGAATGGACGTCCCGAGTGCGAGCGCTTGCGCGACCGCGCAGTCCGGACCCGACCCTCCGCAGAAGCCGATGTCGCGGCATACCAGGTGGCGCAATTCCGTGACCGGCTTGTCGAGCAGCGCCGCCAGAGCGGCGTTGCCGCGCAGCAGCACGCCGTGTCCGTCGAACACGGCAATCGGGTCGCTGATCGCGTCGAAGGTCTGCTCCCACTCGCGTTTGCCGCGGCGAACCTTGCCGTGCAGCCGCGCGTTCTGCACCGCCGTGGTCATCAGGCCGGCGATGATCGTCAGCAGCCGCTCGTCGGCGATATCGAAGCGGAACGGCTCGCTCGCACCGACGCTCAGGGTGCCGACGAGCTCGTCCTTCAGCAGCATCGGAACACTGATGCAGCTGCGAAGCGGCAGCGTCTCCGCCATCGTCTCCGGCACGTGTCGCGCGAGATCCTCGACGATGAACGGGTTCCGGCTCGCGATGACGAGATCGCTCGGCCGCAACACGGCTGCCCCGCCGCGTTCCCACATCTCCCTGACGGGCGCTGCGCCAGTCTCGGAAGCGATGTCGAAGCGCCCCGTCAGATCGTTGCGCAGTCGGACGGACCCGCTGACTGCGTCGAGCGCCGGAATCAGCCGCTGCAGTGCGCCGGCGAGCACCTCGTCGAGCTCGAGCGAGCGGCCAATTGCCTGCGAGATCTCGTTGACGATCTGGAGCTCCCACAGGAGGCGGCGATGCCGCGCCGTCGTCTCACGAGGCTCGATCCCGCGGGCAACGGCGCCGAGAAACGGATCGACCTCGAACGGCTGTACGAGTCGCGCCAGCGCCATCAGATCGGCCACGATGGCGCCGTCGACGACGCCGGCGGTGGCCGTCACGATGACCTCGCTGTCAGCCGCGCGCGCCTTCAAGCGCCGCACGAGATCCACGTCAGCGGCGCTCAACTGCGACCCGCCGACGACGATTGCGTCGAAGCGTCCGGTCGACGCTTCGGTCAGGGCCTCCCCGGCTTGCGGAGCCCAGGTAAGCCTCCACGGACGGGTCGACAGGCAGCCGCGCAGACGCGCTGTCAGGCTGTCGTCGCTGACCACGAACAGAATGGAGGCCGGGGTTTCGGACATGTGTGCAGGCGTCCGGCGCCATCGTGAGCGCAGGAGGCCGCATGGCCATAAGCAAGCGACGCGCCGTTAGAGACGAGGGCAGCGGCCACCGCTCCAGACGGCGTGTTTTCAGAGGGTTAGCGCTCTCCGCCGGTCAACGTGATCGGCGCGAAGACGCGTGCGTGTTACGTGGGTGAAACGTCGTGCTGTTCCAGAGGTGAAACGTCAAGGCGCCCACCCGCCAGCCGACGGTTGCTCAGACCTCGATCCCGTGCTTCTTCATCAGCCGCCACATCGTGGTGCGACTGACCTGCAATTCGCGGGCAGCCGCGCCAATCTCCCCTCTATTCCGTCCGAGCGTCGCGACGATCATGTCGCGTTCGGCCCGTTCGCGCGCGGCCGCGACCGTGCCCTCGGATGCCGGCGGCGTGGCGCGCGCTGAAGCGAAAAGCTCCTCTGGCAGATCGCCGGGATCGAGATCGGGAGGTCTCGCAATCGCGACCGCTCGCTGGATGATGTGCTCGAGCTGTCGAACGTTGCCCGGATAGTCGTACGCGGCGAGGGCCTCCATCGCGCTGTCCGTACAGCCGGTGACGCCCGCGCCATTGCCGTAGCGTCCCAGGAAGTGGGCGACCAGGAGCGGCAGATCGCCGGCGCGCTCGCGCAGCGGCGGCATGTGTACCCGATGAACGTTGACGCGATAGTAGAGGTCGCTCCGAAAGCCACCCGCGTCGACGGCGGCCCGGAGATCGACGTTCGTCGCAGTCACGAACCGTACGTCCACCCGCCGGCTCTCGTTCTCGCCAATGCGTCGTACTTCGCCCGAGTCGAGCGCGCGCAGCAGCTTGGCCTGCAGCGTCGTCGACATCGTGCCGATCTCGTCGAGGAACAGCGTGCCGCTCGAGGCATGCTCGATGAGCCCCGAGCGCGACCCTGCCGCGCCGGTGAAGGCGCCACGTGCGTGGCCGAACAGCTCGTTCTCCAGCAGCGACTCTGTGAGCGCCGCACAGTTCAGCGCGACGAACGGACGGCTCGCACGCGGACTGCCGGCGTGAATCGCGCGTGCGGCGAGCTCTTTGCCGGTGCCGGTTTCGCCGGTGATGAGTACCGTGCCAGGCGCCGCCGCCGCCCGTCGAATCAGCTCCTTCGTCTTCTGCATCGGCGCGCTCTCGCCAACGAGCGCATCGAGCGATCCTGTCGGCTGGATCTGACGTTGCAGCAGACTCACCTGCCGCGCGAGCTGGCGCCGGTCGGCGGCCGCGCGTACGCGCATCAGCAGCTCGTCGCGAAAGAACGGCTTCTGGACGAAGTCGACCGCACCGAGCTTCATCGCTTCGACCGCCGTGTCGACGGTGCCGAAGCCGGTCATGATGATGAAGGAAGCGTCAACGTGGACGTCGCGCAGCTTGCGGAGCACGTCGAGGCCGGAGAGCCCCGGCATCCGCATATCCGACAGGATCACGTCGAACGCGTCGCCGCGCGCGAGGTCGAACCCATCTTCACCGCTCGCCGCGCTCTGTACGGTGTACCCCGCGCTCCGGAGCATCCGCGTCATGCTTTCGCGGACGCCGGGGTCATCGTCGATTACGAGGATGCGCGCCATGGGTCCGCAGCACCGGCAACGGGTCAAAAGGGCGGGCGACCACATGTCGGTCGCCGGAATCGGCCTAAGTTTACTGCCAACCCGGACCGATACTGCGGGGATGAAGTGGTCGATCCCGCCGCTGCTCGTCGCGGGAGCCGTGATGGCGCTGTGTTGTGCCAGCTCCAGCACCGAACCTCTTGCGGTGCGACCTGCCTATCGCCCACCGTCGACGATTCGGGTCCGCGCGCTCGATCGGGCGACGGAGGTCACCCGCGATGTTCCGCTCGAAGACTACGTCGAGGCGACTGTTCTCAGCGAGTTCGCGCCGGCGGCCGGCGACGAGGCGATCGTGGAATCCATGCTCGAGGTGCAGGCGGTGATCAGTCGAACCTACGCGCTTGCGCACGTTGGTCGACACAGCCGCGAGGGATTCGACCTCTGCTCGACGACTCATTGTCAGCTGTACGAGCCGGGACGCCTGCGCACGTCGCGGTGGGCCGCCGCAGCCGCTGAGGCGGTACGCCACACTTCTGGCCAGATCCTCTGGTACGACGGCGCGCCGGCCGACGCGCTGTTCCACGCCGATTGCGGCGGACGAACGAGCACCGCTGCCGACGTCTGGGGGGGCCCGAATCCGCCGTATCTCCGTGAACTGGACGACGACGGCCCAGCCAGCGGCGCCCACGTGTCGTGGCGGTACGAAGCGCCCGCTGAGACCGTCCGGCAAGCGCTCAACGCCGATCCACGAACGCGCGTCGGCCGCCGTCTTCGCGGGCTCGACGTAGTCATGAGAGATCCGTCGGGACGCGCGAAAGAGATCGCGATCGAAGGCGACCTCGAACGCATCGTCCGCACCGAGGACTTTCGAGAGGTGCTCGCGCGTGCCTTCGGTCCGCGAGCGGTTCGCAGCAACCGCCTCGACATCTCGATCAACGCCTCGCGCGTCGTGTTCTCAGGAAAGGGATTCGGACACGGAGTCGGCCTCTGTCAGGCCGGCGCGTTCGCGCGGCTCAGCAAGGGCGCCAAGCCGAAGGAAGTGCTGTCGTACTACTTCCCTGGCGTGCGAATCTCACGCTTGGACTGAGATCGAGTGGGTTCGGAGGTTCGGTCAGCATTTATCAATGCTCGCGGGGCCCCACCCCGCTCGCGCAGCCTCGCACCTGGTGCTCGGCTGCAGCCGCAGGCGCTGCTGATACCACGCTTGTTTCCATGTCACCGACAGCCCAGCACGACCCGAATTCCGAGCGCCGAACGCCGAGCGCCGAACGCCGAGGTTAAGACGTCATCGCATACACCACGACGTTGACGGCGAACTTCGTGTTGTCCTCGCGCTGGAACCGCTTGTTGCGCCAGTCGTAGTCCCACTCGCAGCCGTAATCCTTGTTGCTGTAGAGGACGCCGATCCGGTTCCGGTGCTGCACCGCACGCAGGTAGTCGTGCACGATCTCGTCTCCCCACCCATTCAGCTCGTGTGAGGTCGTGGGCGGCCCGTCCTCGAACTTGAAGAAGCTCCGGTAGATGGGATGCTGCTTGGGGAGCTTGGGCATCGAGCCCCCCTCGGGGAAGGTCGTCTTCATCTCTTCTTCGAACGTGCGGGCATACAGCCCGTTCACGTCGTGATTGCAATCATCGGAGAACAGCAGGCCGCCGTGTTCCACGAAGCTCCGCAGCCGTTTCCGCTCGGAATCGGTGAAGCGCACGAGCTTGTGCCCGGTCATGAAGATGAAGGGGAACGACAGCAGCTCCTCTGACGACGGGGCAATGACGACCTCTTCGGGATAGACCGGAATCTTGGTGTACTCGACCACCGAGTTGAGAACGTTGGCGGCCACCTTCGGGTTATAGTCCCAGTCTCCGGAGTCGTACCGCAGCCTGGCGAAGACGAACTCCGAGCCACGCGGCCGGCCCTGCCTCTCCGAGGCGTCGGGATTTCGGTCCATGTGATTGATTCTACTGCCCTAACCGCGGTGCCTCTATAATGTGGATGCGGGGCAACGGTAAACGCACGGCGCCCCGAGGCGTATCACGATGACAGGAGCCCAAGCGGCCAATCTGCTACCGCGGGAAGCCGACAGCGCGGCTGCCTCGGCGGTCAAAGCAGCGCAGGCGGAAGGACGCCACGCTGACGCGCGCGAGCGCTACGCGGAGCTCGTGGCCCGCCACCAGCGGCGCGCGTCGAGGATCGCGTTCCACTACCTGCGTGAGGCCGCGGAAGCAGACGAGGCGGTGCAGGACGCCTTCGTCAAGGCGTATTCGCACCTGTCGTCGTTTCGAGAGGAACTGCCGTTCGAGGTCTGGTTCACGCGCATCCTGATCAACGGATGCCTCGATCGGATCAAGGCGCGAACGCGCCGCGAGCGGTGGCTGGTGCCGGTGCCCGACACGCCTGGCACGCAGCGGGACTTTACCGAGCGAGTGGCGGCGAGCGGTCCGTCACCAGAGGATCAACTCCTCGCGCGAGAGCGCCGGCAGAAGCTCGCAGCGGCGCTCTCGAGGCTGCCGGAACGGCAGCGGTCGGTGTTCATGCTGAGCCACTACGAGGGCTGCACGTCCCGGGAAGTCAGCGCGTTGACGGGGTTGAACGAGTCCACGGTCAGAGTTCACCTGTTTCGCGCGATTCGGCGATTGCGATCGCTGCTCGCCGAGGATCGCGAGGCGAAGCAGCCGGGGCCGGCAAGTACGGGAGAAAAACGTCGTGTCAATCCTTAGCCGCATCAGCCGTCAGGGACATCTCGACGATGCCGATCTGGCGGCGATTTGGAGCGATGCCGAATCGGCCGGTGATCCGATCGTACGGAATCCTCACCTGGCTTCATGCGCGGAATGTCGCGCCAAGTACGCTGATTTCTGCGCGTGGCTGACCGGAATTCGCGACGACGCGATTGCTGAAGCCGACGTCGCATTCCCCGTGGATCGGCTGGTCGCGCAGCAGGCGCAGGTGCTGCGGCGGCTCGAGGCGATGGAGCGTCCGGCCCGGGTCATCGCCTTTCCCCGTCTCAGCCGGACGATGACGGCCGCGCACAGCCGGCCGCAGCGCTGGGTGGCCGCCGCGGCCGCCGCAGGCCTGATTGTGGGCATCGCCGCAGGCCAGATGCTCAATCTGCGGCCGACATTCAATCGATCGGACTTCCACCCTGTGGCGATCCACACCGCGCAGACCCCGTCTGCCGGCCGTTCGTCCGCTCCGCCCGTGAACGCGGCGAGCGACGAGATGCTCATGTACGAGGCGGCGACGCGATCACATCTGCCTGCGCTCGAATCCATCGATGCCCTGACGCCACGGATGCGTGACCAAGAGCTGCCCAAGTAGGTCGTGTCCTCCCCTTCACAACCGCTGATCTTCCGCAAGGGCCTGGACATGAAGGAGGCCGTGGCCGGCGAGCTGGCCGCGGCGTACCACAGCTCGATTGTCGACACCGTCCGCGCCAACGACTTCGCGTACCATTCGGGGCGGCTGACGGTCTACCTCGCCCGCGAATTCGGCTTCTGTTACGGTGTGGATCGCGCGGTCGACTACGCCTATCAGGCGCGCCGCCGCTTTCCCGGCCGGAACGTCTTCCTCACGGGCGAGATCATCCACAACCCTCACGTCAACGAACGTCTGCGATCGGCCGGGATCAGGTTTCTCTCCGATCCCGACGAGCACTGGGACGCGCTCGGTTCGGATGACGTCGTGATTCTTCCGGCGTTCGGCGTCACCGTCGGCGATATGGCGAGGCTCGCCGACCAGGGCTGTACGCTCGTGGACACGACGTGCGGCTCGGTGCTGAACGTCTGGAAGAACGTCATTCGCTACGCGCAGGACGCCTACACGTCGATCATTCACGGCAAGGTGCGCCACGAGGAGACCCGCGCGACGGCGTCACAGGCGCTGAAGTACCCGCGCGGCCGCTACCTGATCGTCCTCGACAGCGAGGAGGCCGCCGTCGTCTGCGAGTACATCCGTCACGGCGGCGACCGGAACGCATTCCTCGCGCAATTCGGTGAGGCGGTCTCGCCGGGGTTCGATCCCGACCGCGATCTCGAGCGAATCGGCTGCGCGAATCAGACCACCATGCTCATGTCGGAATCGCTGGAGATTGGCGAGATGTTCCGCGCCGCGATGAAGGACCGTTATGGTGCGGCCGCGGAGGCAGGCCACTTCCGGGCGTTCGATACGATCTGCAGCGCCACGCAGGAACGGCAGGACGCGGTCATCTCGCTCCTTGACGAGCACCGGCTCAATCTGATGCTCGTGGTCGGCGGCTATAACAGCAGCAACACCTGCAACCTCGCGCGCATCTGCGCCGATCGCGTCACGACGTATCACATCGCCGAACCGGAGTGCCTCGTCTCTCCCGCCGAAATCCGATACCGGCCCGTCGGCGCACCGTCGACGACCGCGAGCCGTGAGGAAGTCGCGCGCGACTGGCTGACCGAGAGCGGAAACCTGGTCATCGGCCTGACCGCTGGCGCCTCAACGCCAAACAACATCGTCGGCCAGGTGATCGAAAAGCTAGATCGGTTCGCTATGTTGTGAAAGCAGGCTGTCGCAACTAATCAGCGGCGCGAGCGAGCAGTCCTGAGCTGCGGCGAGCGCGAATGCGCGAGCTGCTGTGTCTGGGGGTGGGGCCCCAGACACATTGAGAAGCGAAGCGCTGGCAGGCCGCGGGGGGTGGGGCCCCGCGGCATTCTGAGGAATGCAGCAGGCTGTCGCAGTTAACCGGCGGCGCAAGTGAGCAGCCCTGAGCTACAGTGAGCGCGAATGCGCGGCTGCCCGTGTCTGGGGAGGGGCCCCAGACACTAAGAAATGCGCGTTGGCAAGCCTATCTCCCGCCGTCCTTTTGCAGCCGTGAGAGCGTCGGTCCGCCATCTTCGGTCATCGTGATCTTCACGCGACGGTTTCGTTGGCGGCTGAGGAATCGGTAGAGTTCGCTTCCCGGTTTGACCATCATCGTTGCGGCGTCACCGAGAGAAAAATAGCCTTCCGCGAGTTCGTGATCGGCCGAGCTCACGACCACTGTCACGATCGTTTCGTCACGGTCGCTGGCTCTGCCGACGCAGAATGCCGCGACAATCAGGAAGGCGACGACGGCCCATGTGAAACCCTTCGGCACGGCGATGCTCCTGTCCGGACCCGACGGGGAGCCCGCCGGTCGCACCGGTCAGTACGCAAGTGAGGTGCCATGTCAAAACCCGCGTGTCATCAGCTATTTACGCTGGCAAAACTGAGGCTGCTCCGACATCCGGGGTTTCACTTACAGTAAACGTCCCTACCAACGGTGTCGTAATACCCCCGTAATCCTCAGTTTGGGAGAGCACGAAATATGGCAAGGCACATCGCCTGGATCTTCATCGTTTCGCTGTGGGTTCCCTCGGCGCAGGCGGCCACGTGCGAGCGTCAGCAGGCCGGGCAGAACGTCAAACCACAGCCGTCGCAGCCGGCGCCGGCCCAGCCAGCATCGTCGCCCAAATCGGACGGCCAGCAGCGCTGGAAGTGGTGGCTGAACCCCGACGACCGGAAGGAACTGGGGATCACCGAGCAGCAGTCCCGTGACATCGACGCCATCTTCGAGTCGATCGCACCGAAGCAGCGCGAGGCGTGGCGCCAGTTCGACGAGCAGGAAGATCTCCTCTCCAACATCGTCAAGGACAGCACGGCCGATTGGACCGTCGTGGCCCAGCTGTCGGAGAAGGTCGAGCGGCTGCGCGCGGACATCAACAAGACCCACACTGTGATGCTGTATCGGATTAATCTCCTCTTGACGCCGGAGCAGCGCGTCAAGGTCAAAGAGCTGCGCGACCGCCGCGAGGAAGCCCGGAAGAAGCAAGGGGACAAGGGCGGCCGGCGCAGCGAACCGTAAGCCGCTCCATCCCCGCAGTAGGCACTAGTCGAATCACTCTCTTGGAGGACCTCGTGAGCAAGACCGCACCATTCTGCGCTGTCGCGGCGCTGGTCGCCGCGTTGGCCGCGCCCGCGTGGGCGCAGCAGTCCTCGGGCACCGCCACCGACAAGGACAAAGAGACCGCGCACGTCCGTGAGCTGATTCAGCAGGCGATGCAGCAGCTCGCGCCTGTGCAGCAGCCGGCGGTGCAGCCCGACAAATTCGTGACGCCTGGCACTCGAGTCGATCTCCAGGTCGAGGACGCGGTTCAGCGGGCGCTCGACAAGAACATCGACATCTCGGTCGCGCGGCTCACGCCGCGGACGTGGGATTTCACCATCGCGGGTCTCGAGGCGACGTACCGGCCCAACCTTACCTCGACGTTCAACAACCGAAGCCAGAGCCAGATTCCCACGAATCAGACTCAAGGCATCACGGTGATCACCCAGACGGGAACGGTCGATTGGTCATCCGGGTTCGCGCAGAACCTCTGGTGGGGTGGCGCCTCGTACAACGTCGCATATACGAGCTCACGGGCCAATTCGCCAAGCACGTTCAACACCCGCAATCCCCTCTGGCGCTCGGGCATCACCGCAAACTACGTCCAGCCTCTGCTGCGAGGCTTCGGCATTGATTCGACGCGCGCGGCGCTGCTCACCAACCGCCTCAACCAGACCAACGACGAGATCTCGCTACGGGCAATTATCTCGTCGACGCAGGCGAGCGTGCGCAATGCGTACTGGGATCTGGTGTTCGCGATACAGGCCGAGGAAGCCGCGGAGAATTCCCTGTCGCTCGCGACGAAGCTGGTGCAGGACAACCAAGCGCGCGTCGAGATCGGCACGCTCGCGCCGATCGACGTCGTCACGGCACAGGCCGAGGAAGCCACCCGCCGGCAGACGCTGGTCACGAACCAGGCGACGGTGCGGACCTCCGAGCTCGCGCTGAAGCGACTGATCGTGAGCGGCACGGACGATCCCCTGTGGACGTCTTCGATCAACCCGACCGATCGTCCGCCGTCCACCCCGGAGTCGATCAATCTCGAGGCGGCCGTGACCCGCGCGCTCGGCGAGCGGACGGACCTGGCACGCGCGAAGAACTCGCTCAAGATCAACGACATCAACCTCAAGAACCAGGTCGATCTGACGAAACCGCAACTCAACTTGAATGCAGGGTACGGTCTGGCGGGTGTCGGCGGCACGATCTTCCAACGCGACAACTCGCAGCTCGGGTCACCCATCGTCAACGTCATCCCCTCTGGGTACTTCGACGCGTTGCGCAACATTGGCCGCTTTGATGCGCCGAGCTGGAACGTCGGGATGAACTTCGCCTGGCCGCTCGGCACGAGCGCGGCGGAGTCGAACGTGGCGCGGTCTCGGCTCACGATTCAGCAGTCGCAGGCGCAGATGAAAGCGCTCGAACTGCAGATCGCCACCGATGTGACGAATGCGGCGCTCACCGTCCAGAGCAGCCTGCAGAGCGTGCAGACCGCCGGCGTGGCGCGCGAACTGTCGCAGAAGCGACTCGAGGCGGCGCAGAGCAAGTACGAAGTCGGCATGGCCACGAACTTCGAGGTGGTGCAGGCGCAGCGCGATCTGGCGGATGCGCAGACCTCCGAACTGCGATCGGTCCTCGCCTACCGCCGCGCGCTCGTGAACTTCGAACAGGCACAGACTGTCGGCAGCGGCGGCAACGTGAGCACAATCGGAACCGTCGGCGGCGGCGCCAATGCCACAGGCGGTACGGCCGTTGGCGGTCAGAGCGGTACTACTGGTGGTGGTGGAGGAGGCGGTCAGTAAGACCAGCCAGTACATGAAGAAGAAGGCGCTTCTGATCCCTGCTGTCGCCGTTCTCGCCTTGGCAGGGTTCATCGTGTATCAGCGGGCCGGTGATCCGCCCGGCGTGGACGGCTCGGCCCGCCCCAATTCCGCACCGGGCGGTGGGCAGGCCGGGCGAGGTTCACCGGGCGGGATGCGAACGCCGATGACCGTCGAGTTCGCGACGGTCACGCGAAAGCTGGTCTCCGAGCAGGTCGTCATCGTCGGCAACCTGATTGGCGAGGCAACGGTGTTAGTCGTGCCGCGCGTGAACGGCCGGCTGCAGTCGGTGAACGTCAAGCTCGGCGACCCGGTCCGGCGGGGCCAGGTCATCGCGAAGGTCGAGGACCTCGAGATTCAGGAGCAGGTGCGGCAGGCGGAGGCGTCCTATCAGGTGTCGCAGGCATCGATCCGGCAACGCGAAGCGGATCTGAAGCTGGCAAAGACAAATCTCGATCGATCGAAGAGCTTGTACGAGCGGCAACTGCTGCCGCAGCAAACCTACGACGACACCGAGGCTCGGTATCAAGCCGCCCTCGCCCAGGTCGATCTCACGCGAGCGCAGTTCGAGCAGGCCAAGGCGCGGCTCGAGGAGTTGAAGGTCACGTTGTCGAACACGCAGATCGTGTCACCGGTCGATGGCTTCGTCGGGAAGCGTTTTCTCGATCCCGGTGCGTTCGCGAGCACGAACGCTCCGGTCGCGTCGGTCGTGGACATTCGCACGGTCCGTATGGTCGCGAACCTCGTCGAAAAGGACGTGAAGCGCGTGGTGGCGGGCACGCCGGCGGCCGTCGAGGTCGATGCCTACCCCGGCGAAAAGTTCACCGGCCGCGTGAGCCGCGTCGCGCCGGTGTTCGACCCGGCGACGCGAACCGCTGAAATGGAAATCGAAGTACCGAATCCCGGCTTCCGTCTCAAGCCCGGCATGTACGCGCGTGTGCAGTTGACCATTAGCCTGCGGCCGAACGCGCTGACGATTCCAAGCACCGCGCTGGTAAGCCTCGACGGCAAGAACGGTGTGTTCATCGCGTCCAGCGCCCAGCAAGCTGACGGCCGGCACGCCAGCGACGGACGGTCGAATGGCGGCGAGCGGTCCGGCACAGAAACCCGAACCGTGACCGTCCACTTCCAGCCCGTTGAAACCGGTCTCCGCGACGGTCAGCAGATCGAAATCACCGCCGGGCTGCAGGATGGCACGCGCGTCATCACGACCGGCGCGGGTGCGTTGAAGGATGGCGACCGCGTCGTTCCCGCGTCGTCCGGTCGCCGCGGCGGCGACCACGCGGAAGGCGCGGAACTGCGGCCGCAAGGTGAGGGGCACAGTCGATGAGCATCCCGCGACTCGCGATCCAGCGTCCTGTCACGATGTTCATGATCTCGGGCGTGGTCATCCTGCTCGGCGTGATGAGCCTAGAGCGGCTGCCCGTCGATTTGATGCCGGACGTGTCGTTCCCGAGCATCACGGTGCGCGTGGGCTACGCGGGCGTCGGCCCTCTCGAGATGGAAGAGCTCGTCACCCGTCCGATCGAGCAGGCGATGAGCGCCGTCGCCGGGCTCGAGCGTCTCGAATCGACCTCTCAGGAGGGCTCGAGCCGGGTGACGTTGAATTTCGCGTGGGGCACCGATCTGAACGAGGCCGCCGACGACGTGCGCAATCGTCTGGATCGGGTCCGCGGCCGGCTTCCTGAGGAAGCGGACCCGCCGGTGATGTTCAAGTTCGACGCGAACGCTCAACCGATCATGAGCGTCGGTGTCGAAGGAGATTTCGATCGCGTCCGCTTGCGAGAGATCGGCGAGCACGATCTGTCACCGCGCCTCGAGCGCGTGCCGGGCGTGGCGTCGGTCAGCGTCGAAGGCGGATTGCGCCGTCAGATCCACGTGTCGCTGTCGAAGGAGAAGACTACCGCCCTCGAGCTGCCAGTCGATCGCATCATCAACCTGCTGCGGTCCGAGAACCAGAACATCCCGCTGGGCGAGATCGACGAAGGGGACCGCACCTATCTGGTCCGCAGCGAAGGGCAATTCGAAAACCTCGACGAGATCCGCGATCTCGTCGTGATGACGCGGCAGGGTGTCCCCGTCTACATGCGCGACATCGCGCAGGTGAACGACTCGACCGAGGACTTCCGGGCGTTTACTCGGATCAATGGCAAGCCCGGCGTGCGGCTGCGGATCACGAAGCAGTCGGGCCAGAACACGGTCGCCATCGCCGACGCCGTCCGCGCCGAAGTGGCGCGGATCAATCGCGAGGTGCCCGGGCTCACGCTGACGGTTCTCGACGACAGCTCGGTCTTCATCAAGCGATCGATCTCCGCCGTCCAGGACCACGCGCTGATCGGCGGCACGCTGGTGATGCTCATCATCTTCCTGTTCCTGCGGAACCTGCGCGCGACGTTCATCGTGTTCACCTCGATCCCGATCTCCGTCGTCGGGACATTCGCCCTGCTCTACTTTGCCGGCTACACGCTCAACACGATGACGTTCGGCGGCCTCGCGCTCGGCATCGGCATGATCGTGGACGCCGCGATCGTCGTGCTCGAGAACACGTTCAGGCACATGGAGCATGGCAAGGAGCGGATGCAGGCGGCGCTCGATGCGAGCGAGGAGGTGTGGTCCGCGATCCTCGCGTCGACGCTGACCCACATCGCCGTGTTCATCCCGCTCCTCTTCCTGACCGGCGTCTCGAGCATCCTGTTCAAACAGCTGTCGATCGTCGTCATGTTCTCCCTGACGATGTCGCTGTTTGTCGCGGTCACGATCGTGCCGGTTCTCTGCTCGCGGCTGCTGAAGCTGCCGCCGCCGGTCGCCGAGCGTCGAGGACTCACCGGCCGGCTGTACACGGCGAGTGAGAAGTTCCTCGACGGAATGGACGACGGGTATCGAAAGCTGATCGACCGCGCCCTGGTGCATCGCCCGACCGTCATCGGTGTCGGCGTCGCCGCCGTTGTCGCCGCGTTTCTGGTGCTGCCGACGATTGGCTTCGAGCTGATGCCGCAGGCTGACGAGGGCGAGGTCAGCGTGACCGCCGAATTGCCCGTCGGAACGCGGATCGAGCGCGCGCAGGATGTGGCACTCCGCCTGGAAGCGTTCCTCAAAGACAACGTGCCGGAGCAGATCACCATCATCACCCAGGCCGGCGGTGGCGGCTTTGGACCGGGCGGAACGAACCGTGCGAACGCCACCGTGAGACTCGTCCCGAAAGACGAACGGAAGCGCACCAGCGAGCAGATCGCGCGGGACCTGAACCGGCAGCTCACGGGCGTCATCCCGGGTGTCATCATCAGCACGCGCGCGTCCGGCGGCAATCAGCAGTTCAACCGCATTCTCGGCGGCGGCGGCGAATCCCGCATTGCTCTCGAAATCCGCGGGGACGATCTCGACCAGGCCCGGCGTCTGGCGCAGGACGCCAAGGCGGTCATGGACCGCGTGCCCGAAGTGCGCAACGCCCGCGTCGGACGCGACGACGGTCGGCCGGAGCTCGCGATTCAAGTCGATCGTCCGAAGGCGGCGCTGCTGGGGCTGTCCGTGACCGGCGTCGCGAACTCGATCCGAACCAACGTCGGCGGAACGCAGGCGGCGTTCTTCCGAGAGGGAGGCAACGAGTACCCGATCATCGTCCGCCTCCGAGAAGAAGACCGCGAACGTGTCGAGGACATCAACGAAATCCTGGTCAGCAACCCGCAAGGTCAGGTGCTGCAGGCGAAGAGCCTGCTGACGCTTCGCAACCAGTCGGGTCCGACCGAGATTCAACGCAAAAACCAGGAACGCATCATCCGCGTGACCGCCGAGCCGGAGGCTGCGCTCAGCGACGCCGTCTCCGCGGTGAGCAGCCGGCTGCCCGACGTGCACGTGCCGCAGGACTTCAGCGTTGGATTCGGATCGGAGGTCGAAGAGCAGGCCCGAGCGTTCAGCCAACTCCAGTTGATGCTGATCCTCGCGGTCGTGCTGGTCTACGCGGTCATGGCGTCGCAGTACGAGTCGCTCCGCGACCCGTTCATCATCATGTTCTCGGTGCCGCTCGCGGCGATTGGGGTCGTCCTCGCGCTGAAGCTCACGGGGACCACATTCAGTCTTCAGGCGTACATCGGAGTAATCATGCTGGCGGGCATCGTCGTAAGTAATGCGATTTTGCTCGTCGACTACACCAACGTCCTCCGGCGGCGCGACGGTCTCCCGCTACGGGAAGCGGTGGCCACAGCAGGCCGGACGCGACTCCGCCCGATCCTCATGACCAGCCTGGCGACGATTCTCGGTCTGGTGCCGATGTCGCTCGGCATCGGCGAAGGTTCCGAGCTCCAGGCGCCGCTCGCGCGCGTCGTCATCGGCGGGTTGACGGCCTCGACGCTCATTACGCTGGTCTTCGTGCCGACGGTGTACACGCTCTTCGAGGAAGGCTGGAAAGGACTGCGCGCGCCGAAGCATTCGTAGGGGCCCAATCGTTCGATCGGGCAGGATTCGTCATCATGAAAAAGTTCATCGCTCTTCTTGTCGTGCTCGTGGCGGTCGGCGCGGGGGCCGGCGCCTACTACCGGAGCCGCCGGGCACCTGAACCGCAGGTGACCACGATGCAGGTCACCCGGGGAGACGTCGTGGACGTCGTCGCCGCGACCGGCACGTTGCAGGCCGTCGAGACCGTCGACGTCGGGACGCAAGTGTCGGGCACCGTGCAGGAACTCTTCGCCGACTTCAACAAGATCGTCCGGAAGGGCCAGATCATCGCCAAGCTGGATCCGTCGCTGATTCAGACCCAGATCGAACAGCAGGAAGCGAACGTCACCCGGTCGGAGGCGGATCTCGAGCGTCTTCGAGTGAACCTGGCGGACGCCAATCAGAAACTCGCCCGCGCGAAGGCGATGTGGGACAGGAACCTCATCCCGAAGACCGACCTCGAGACGGCCGACGTCAACGTCAGGTCTGCCGAAGCGCAGATCAAGTCGTCCGAAGCCGCGCTCGTGCAGGCCAAGGCCAGCCTGAACAACCAGAAGGTGAATCTCGATCACACGATCATCACGGCGCCGATCGACGGCATCGTGATCTCGCGCAACGTGGACGTCGGACAGACGGTCGCTGCAAGCATGTCGGCGCCCACGCTGTACATCCTCGCCGCGGACCTGACCAAGATGCAGGTGCTCGCCAACATCGACGAGGCCGACGTCGGCCGGATGCGGCCCGGACAGAACGTCACGTTTCGCGTTGATGCGTTCCCGACCGAGACGTTCATTGGCTTGGTCGAACAGGTACGACTGCAGCCCACGGTCGTGCAGAACGTCGTGACCTACTCGACCGTCATCGCCGTCCCGAACGATCAGCTCAAGCTGAAGCCCGGCATGACGGCGAACGTGAACATCGAGGTGGCGCGCCGATCGAACGTGCTGCGCATGCCGGCCGCCGCGCTCCGCTTCCGCCCGACCGAGGAAATGTTCCAGGTCCTGAATCAGGAAGTGCCACCAGAGCTCCAGCGCGGACGCGGGGGCGTCAACGCCGCGAACGGCGGACGTCAGGGTTTCGGCGGCGGTCGCAACGGTCAGGGCCCGGGCGGCGGTAGTGGACAGGCTGCCAATGGCCAACCGCAACCTGGCAACGGGCAGAGTGCCACGTCAGGACAGCCGTCGCAGCCCTCGACGGCACCCTCGACCTCTGCCGCAGCAAATCCCGGTGCCAACTCGTCGTCGCAGCAACCAGGAGGGCGGGCACCCGCCGCTGAAGCGCGTGGTGGCGGCGATCGGATGGAAAACGGCAGTGGTGGCGGCCGCGGCGGCTCGAGTGGCGGACGCGGTTTCGATCCGAACATGACGCCGGAAGAACGCCGCAAGCGCATGGAAGAGCGCATGGCGAACATGACCCCGGAGGAGCGTGAGCGCTTCCAGGAGCGGATGCGCGAGCGGATGGCCAATGGCGGTGGGGGTGGAGATGGCCGCGGCGGCAGCAACCAGGGAACCCCGAACGGTCAAGGCAACGCGAGCGCGTCGAGCTCCGCCAACGGGCAAAGCCGTCGAGCGGACTCGTCGCGGGGGATCGCCGCGAGCATCACGCCGGGTGCCTCGCACCTGAGCGGCGCCACGACGATCGATGCGCTGTTCGGTCCGCTGCCAACCGTCGAAACCCGTGGCCGCGCGTGGCTCTATATCGACAAGAAGCTGAAGTCGATCAGTCTCCGCCTCGGAGTCTCGGACGGCACGTTCACCGAGATCCTGAACGGCGAGATCAAGGAAGGTCAGGAAGTCGTCACCAACATGGTCACGGGCCTCGAGCCCAAGACGACGCCGGGCCAGAGCAACCAGAGTAACAACCCGCTGATGGGCCCGCAGCGGGGACCGAACCGCGGCGGCGGCCCGGGCGGCGGCGGGGGTGGAAGAGGTCGGTAACAATGCAGATTGATGATTGAGGATTGCAGATCGCTGATTGTGGATTGGGGGATTGAGGATTGACGATCGCTGGATTGGGGGAATGTGGATTGAGGATCGCTGGACTGGGGATTGAGGATTGATGATTGGAGTCTCGCGGGGCGTGACCGGCGGATACGAAGGCCTTGGCCGGATGCTCGGGGCGCGTGACAGTTCGATTCGACCGCGACTCGCGTCCATCGCGTAGGGATGCCAATCCCCAATCAACAAT